>JBMLQR010000178.1:0-27002 GCA_049241465.1 Saprospiraceae bacterium
TATATGATTTAGTGGTATCTTGAAATTCGTAAGTTCTGGAACTATTTTGTAAAAAGAAGTGAGAATCTTTCCATGAACCTCCTCTGATTACCTTCCTTTTGTTACTTGGGTCTTCCTTATCGTCGGCATCGTATCGATAATCTGGATTTAAGTCACTTACTCTGCTAAGTATATTTTCAGCATAGGCAGTTAAAGTCCACTCAGCGACATTCCCGGCCATATTGTATAATCCATAATCATTTGGAAAATAAGCGTCTGCTTTTACGGTGTACATTCCACCATCTTCCGGATAATTACCGCGACCAGGTTTGAAATTTGCTATTAAACAGCCTTTGGCGTTTCTTATGTAAGGACCACCCCAGGGATACATAGCTTGTTCATGACCGCCTCTGGCTGCATATTCCCATTCAAACTCAGAAGGTAAGCGAAAATCTTCTGTATTAACCTGATCTTCCCCAAGACTTTTGTTATACAATACGGTTCTCCAATTAGAGAAAGCATTAGCCATATTCCAATCAACACCGACAACAGGATAGTCATCATAATTTGGGTGATCAAAATAATTTCGCGTCATTGGTTCATTGTAAGAGTAGGCAAAATCACGTACCCAGACAAATTTATCAGGATGAACTTTTACTGTTTTCTTTTTAATAAACTTATTTCTGGCACTTTGACCTTTGTCATGAGCAGCAGCTTGCCAATCATACCATTCATAAGTATATTTTAGTAAATCTATATTTAATTCCTTTTCACCAGCCAACTTATTGTTGCCCTGGTAATACATATCCTGGAGCTCTTCAGCTTCCCAGTCAATCTCCATGTCCCAATCAATTTCCGGATCTTGTTCTTCCACCGCATCAGGATCTGCCTCAAGAAAATGTTCGAGTTTTTCATGGGCCATTTTATCCTTTACCCAATACACAAATTGTCTGTATTCATTATTGGTAATTTCAGTGTCATCCATGAAAAAACCTTGAATAGAAATTTGTTTTGGGCGTTGAACAAAAGTTGCACTGATATCTTGGTCACTTGGACCGATTAAAAGTGTTCCGGATGGCACGTAAACCATTCCATAAGGCTGAATTCCTTTCCAAACGGGGCGGTCTTGCACACCTACTAATTCTCCTGTATCGCTTTTTCCGCAACCTACTATGGCGGCAAGCATCAAAAAGAAAATTCCTTTTTGCATTTGTTTCATGTTTATACTTCGGTTTTCCTACAAAATTTGCTTCTTAAAAAAAGAAGTGGGGCAAAGATAGATTGTTTCGGCGTACTACAAAAACAACTTATTTATTTTAGCACAATTTATTATATGCAACCCAAATTCTTTATTCAAACGACGTCTTAACGTTCTTATTATAATAAATCGATGTAAATTATAAATTTCTTGGATTGTAAATAATTGGCGGCAAAATTCCCTTACCTAATTTTTGGTTTATGGTATATCGCATCATTACTTCATGACTTCCCGTGGTTACTGTCCTTATAGTTGACAGGGGAATAGTGTAAGTGTAAAAGAATGAAATATTTTCAGCTATTTGAATACCTGCCATCGTCATAAGTCCATCCAGCGTATTGGGGCTAAATCCTCTTAAACCAGTTCCTAAGGTAAATTTTTCCCTGATATTTCCCAGGACGTAGCTATCAAGCTGTAAATTTCCCATCACATATCTCATAATTATGCCAGGTTGCACAATTACTTGCGTGGTTAGTGGGATAAAAGCTTTCGAGGAAAAGGTGTAATGTGGTTGAAGTATAATACCAAAATCTCCTTGATTGAGAGATATTGGTAACATATTTGATGCAGAAAAACCTACTTCAAAAAAATTTGTTTTTAAATACACTCCTCCTTCGTAACTGATGCCGCTCAATGCGATTTCCCCATTGGGTAAAAGATTATCCTGATGATTTATACTGGTCGAACTATAATTTCCATCTGGCGTTCGCAAAATGCCCCCATTTAAGCTATATCTTTGGTTACCAATACCAAGTCCTATCGATAGGGTACTATTTTTACTTAAATTCCTTGAGTAACTCCAGTTTAGTCCAAGGGATACTTGCCGGCTTGCACCAAATTGGTCTTCCTGAATTTTTATGCCTATACCGCTTCCCAAGGCGGGGATGGGTGCATCTACTAAGAAATATCGAGAAGAGGGATTACCAGGTATTTTTATCCACTGATCTCTGAAGCTTCCCTGTATCGTGATTTTATCGTCTAAACCAGTATAAGCTGGGTTGTATTGAAAAGGGCTGAAAATTACTAAAGAATAAGGGTCTATTTGCTGGCTTACACATTTGCAGGTAATCAAAATGCAGGTTATAAATATAATATTCTTGAGGTTCATCCTTAAAATTTTCTTCAAAATACAAAAGTTTACTTCTTCATGTATGTGTAAATGTTTTTTTACCTAAAATGGTTTTTGTTTTAAGCGGTTAATTACTACTGATATGTCAGAGTTTATTTCTGAAAAATATTTTTTCTTAAAAGGGTGGGATGCCCGCTTTAAATAAAACGGCGGTTTCCTCCCCCTTTTGTTGCAAATCTATTTGAGTATTGTGTGGAACGAAAAGAGCTTCTCCGGAGGTTATGGGTAAGGTATCCTCTGCCTTAAGACGAATGCTACCATGGAGACATAATATTATGGATGGACCAGGTGATGGAGCTATGCATAATTCAACACCTTTGTCCAACGCATATTCCTTAAGTTCAAAATCGGAAGAGGGTATGATAAATCTTTTTTCCTTTTGATCAATAATTACAGGTTTTAGAATGTTTGGCAAGGTAGGATGGAAGTCTAAATGGTCAAGAAGAAGTGGAATATCCATGTATTTGTCAGTTAATCCTCCTCTGAATACATTATCAGAATTGACCATTAATTCGATATTAGAACCCTCCAGATAAGCATGCAGAAGTCCTGAATCCTGAAAAATAGCCTCTCCGGGTTGAAGATGAACTATATTCATTACATATATTGAAAAAATGCCTCTATCCAGATGTCCGTCCTCCCGGGTAAAATCATGAAAGGCTTTTTTTGCCCAAAAATCAGCAGAATTTTTACTCAGTGATGCGTCGGGCGTATTAAGTAGCGATTTTCGTAAAGGAGCCAGTATATTATCTACCTCGGTTTGGGGCAGTTCCATCCATTTTTGATAGCCTTTTTTAATACCTTCTGTTTTAAAAGTGGTTGAAAATTCTTTTAATGAAGGTATTTTGTCTAATTGTTCAGCTGCTTTTTCGGCGGGTAAAAATCCATGTAATAGCCAAAATGGTGACAGGGCGACCATCATTTCAGGTTTTGGGTTCTGATCTTTGAAAACCCTGTTGGGCGCATTTAATGGGATTTGTCTATTGTTCTCATCGAGAAAACCCTTAATGGCAGCTTCTTTTGATGGATGGGCCTGAATAGACAGCATTTTGTGTACATCCAAAATCTTCAGTAAAAAAGGTAGGCGACCCCCATCTTTTATAAATGTTTTTTCGCCCAGCATAGAGGAAGGATCTAAATCAATGAATTGCCTCAGATTCTCTGTCTTACTATTATCACTATGAATGAGAGGAGAGGTTCCACCAGAGTGATCCCCAAACCAAAGTTCTGCGAAAGGCTTCCTATCCTCATTGTCTAATGATAATAATGTAGGAAGAAAATGATACCCACCCCAGGCATAATGTTGAACAAAACCTTTTATCTGTTTTATCATGTTGATATTTTTTGCACTCTAATTTGCTATAAATTCGTTAAATTTGCGAAAATTATTTCAATTGGCAAGAATTATTGGCATTGATTATGGATCAAAAAGGGTTGGTATGGCAGTAACAGATCCATTACAAATTATTTCGTCGAGTCTGTGTACGCTGACCAACGAGCGTTTCCTAGCCTTTTTGACTAATTATATTTTAACTGAAGAAGTAGAAGCCATTGTTTTAGGAGAGCCATTTTACCCCGATGGCAATCCAGCACAAACGCATGGTGAAATTATGCAAATAGGAAAAAAGATACAACAGCTTTTTCCAACTATACCCGTTTTTCTTCAAGATGAAAGATTCAGTTCTGTGGAAGCGAAAGATACTATTCTGGCCAGCGGTATTAGTAAAAAGAAAAGAAGAGATAAGGGTATGGTTGACAGGGTAGCTGCTGCAATTATTTTAGATGCTTTCATGGAAAGGAAAAGAAATGTTTTTTCTATTAATAAACCCACCCCTGCCTTTTTATAAAAATAAATTTATTCGTAACGACTATGATTTTACCTGTATTTGCCTTTGGCCAACCGGTGCTGAACAAAAAAGCTGAACCTATAACAAAGGATTATCCTGAACTCAAAGAAATTATTGAGAATATGTGGGAAACCATGTACGAAGCATCAGGAATTGGATTGGCTGCCCCCCAAATAGGTAAACCGATTAGATTATTTATCGTAGATACCAAGCAAATGAATGACAAAAAAAAGGAGGAAAGTCAGACGGCAATAAAAGCCGTTTTTATAAATCCGGTGATTATTGAAGAGTTCGGAAATACCTGGTCTTATGAAGAAGGTTGTTTAAGCATACCAGACGTAAGAGGCGAGGTAGAAAGAAAGTCAGGGGTGAAAATCAGTTATCTGGACGAAAATTTTGAAACCAAAATTGGCGTTTTTGAGGGTATGGAAGCGCGCGTTATTCAGCATGAATACGACCATATTGAGGGTAAACTTTTTGTGGAATATCTATCGCCAGCCCGAAAAATAATTTTACGGGGAAAATTGGAGAATATTAAAAAGGGAAAAGTGAGTTGTGATTATAAGATGAGGTTTGTGGTTAAATAAACGACTCATTTTCTTCCAAAATCAGCTGGAATTTCTCCCCAAATTTCTGTTTCCCATTTAATGAGCGGGTTTTTCCATGTGTTATTCTTCAGCCAATCTTCGGCTCTCCCAATGGTTTCAAATAACTCAAAAGTTTCCTTATTTCTGATTAAGGTTGTTTTACACGTTTTATTTTTAATCCACTTTAGGGCATTTACTGAATCGGAATAAATGGGTAGGTCGCTGTTATTGTTCTTTAAGAATGCCAACCCATGAACTAAAGCCAGGAATTCTCCAATATTATTTGTGCCAAGACTGTATTTTTTGTGAAAAAGGACTTCTTTGGTATGTGTATCAACGCCTTGATATTCCATAACTCCAGGATTTCCACTACAGGCAGCGTCAACAGAGATACTTGGGGTAATGATCTCTGTTTTTTTGGAAATTACTTGCGGTTTTGATCCTTGCCCAGTCGAAAAAGCTCTTTCAGCTTCACTTAGAGAGGGGAAGCTTTTAAATGCAGCTCCGTCGAATCCATCAACCATCTTTTTACAAATACTCCATTCTTTGTAGATTCCAGGTTTCCTTCCTTTCCAGACGACATAATATTTCCCCTTTGCCATAGATATTTTTTTACAAAGGGACAAAAAATTGAGGAAATAAGAAAGCTGGAATAATAAAATTAAAAGAATGGTTTTTTTGGCCGACATCTGATGGTTTAAAAACGAAAAGTTTAATATTTGCAAAAAAAATAAAAATGGAGTTAATTGACACCCACGCCCACCTATATGATAAGACATACGATGCTGATAGGGCTGACATGTTACAAAGAGCGAAAGAAGCGGGCGTTACGCTCATATTGATTCCCAATGTAGATATTGAGACTATTCCTCTCATGTTACAACTCGAAAGGGAAAGCGAAGGGTATTGTAAACCGATGATGGGCATTCATCCCTGTACAATAGATGCATCCTATATTGAAAAGTTGGACGTAGCGGGTAAATGGTTGGAAAAACACACCTTTTATGGAATAGGAGAAATAGGCTTAGATTTTTTCTGGGACAAAACCTTTAAGAGGGAGCAGGAAGAAGCCTTTCTTGAGCAATGTAAATGGGCTAAAACGAAGAATTTGCCTGTGAGTATCCATTCAAGAAATGCAACAGATGAGGCCATCTATCTACTTGAACGGGCAAATTTAGGTATTGATGGTGTTTTTCATTGTTTTTCAGGTAGTATTGAACAGGCTAAAAGAATAAGAGATTTAGGGTTAAGTATGGGCATTGGGGGAGTTTCAACCTATAAGAATGTAAAAATTGGGGAAGTAATTGAAGAAATAGGATTAGATCATTTTGTGTTTGAAACCGATGCTCCCTACTTATCGCCCGTTCCAAAGAGAGGAAAACGAAATGAATCAGCTTATTTGACTTTTATTTTAGAAAAAATAGCAGATGACCTAAAAGTGAGTGCTGTAGCCATAAGTGAGGCATTTTCTAATAATTCAAAACGCATTTTTAATAATTGTTTTTGAAAATCTGTTTTTTTTTTGCCTAATTACTTGTTTTCAATTCATGTTTGATTATTTTTGTCACATGCGGAGACAATGTCTAGTATCTTGCTCTAGGGAGAGGTGCTCGAGTGGTTGAAGAGGCACGCCTGGAAAGCGTGTATACCTTTGCGGGTATCGAGGGTTCGAATCCCTCTCTCTCCGCTTTATTTTGTTAAATTTTATTTTGGAAAACAAACGTTAAAAACCTTATTGATTATGCGAAATTTGTTTGTTCTATTGCTTATTCTAGGATTGGCTTCATTCGCCACGAATAATGCAGTATTTGCGCAAGACGCTACCGCAACCGAAAGTACTGAACAAGCTGCACCAGCTGAAGAGGCTGCACCAGCTGAAGAGGCTGCACCAGCCGAGGAGGCCGCTCCAGTGGTAGCAGAAGAAACTGTTGCTGAACTTGGTGGTTACCAGTTACTTAAAAAGTACTTTATCGATGGTGATTGGCGCTTTATGAGTATCATTTTATTCCCTTTAATTTTGGGATTGGCATTTTGTATTGAGCGTGTAATCACGTTGAATATTGCATCTGTCAATACGGACAAATTATTAGGTAGAATTAATGAGAAGTTAAAAGGAGGCGATGTTAATGGTGCTATGGATGTTTGTAAAGCAACACCTGGACCTACAGCAAGTATCCTTTATGAAGGTCTTAAAAACAGAGAAAATGGTCCTGAGGGCGTTGAGAAATCTGTAGTTGCTTATGGAAGTGTTCAAATGGGTCTTCTTGAGAATGGTCTGATTTGGATCTCTTTGTTCATCGCATTGGCGCCGATGTTAGGATTCTTAGGTACGGTAATTGGTATGGTGCAAGCTTTCGACCGTATTGAAGAAGTGGGTGACCTTTCTCCTTCAGTCGTTGCAGGTGGTATCAAGGTAGCTCTTTTAACTACGGTTTTTGGTCTTGTTGTAGCCATTATTCTTCAAATTTTTTATAACTATATTGTTTCTAAAATAGATGGTATCGTTAATAAAATGGAAGATGCTTCTATTGGTTTATTGGATATCATGACCGAAAACAATATTTTCAAAAAATAATTAATCCCCACCTTATGTATAAATTTCTAGCCAAAAACGGACAGGCTTTGGCCTTTGGTGTGGGAACTCTGATTACGGTGATTTTCTTTGCTATAGCAGCAGGAGGATTAGAGGAATTCTCAGCCCTTCCAATTGAAGAACAACGTAAGACTAATATTTTTGATTTTGGATTGATAGCTTCTCTGGGTCTTACAGTACTTTCAGTGGTATTACTTGTAGTATTTGGTGTATTTCAGGTAGCAACAAATTTCAAAGAATCATTATTAGGCCTTATTGCATTATTAGTGTTAGCAGGTATCTATTTCGTGTCAATGGCTATGGCTTCAGGAGAAGTTTCAGGTATTATGGCCGCAACAGTGGAAAAAGTGGGTGGAGTTTCTCCAGCAGCACTAAAATTCATTGATGGTTCCATAACCACTTCTTTAATTATTTCCACCGTAGCAATCCTCGCTCTCGTTCTTAGTGAAATTCGTAACTTCTTCAAATAATCTAGTCCATGGCAAAAAAGAATTCCAGAGATAGAATGAGTAATGAAATCAATGCCGGCTCAATGGCCGATATCGCTTTCTTGCTACTAATATTCTTCCTCGTCACTACCACCATTGTAGAGGACAAAGGTATCACTGTAAAATTGCCGCCCTGGTCTGAAGAGGATCCAGATATTACTAAGTTAAAATCAAGAAACGTTTTTGCTGTGCTTGTAAATGCCCAAAATGATTTGCTCGTGAGAGGAGAACCTATGGACATAACCATGCTCAGAGAAAAAACAAAAGAGTTTATCGTTAATCCTACTCAAAGAGAGGATCTTGCAGAAAGACCAACTAAGGCCATTATTACCCTAAAAAATGACAGAGGAACCAACTATGAGACCTATGTTAGTGTATATAATGAATTGAAGGCTGCTTATGATGAACTTTGGGACGAGATGTGTCTTAGAAAATACGGCGTTAAATACAGTGAAGATCTACCCCTTGCTTGGAGGAAGTCTATAAAAGACGAAATTCCAATGGTTTTATCTGAAGCTGAACCTACTAATTTTGGAGAAGAAAAATAATTAGATTTGAACCTCATCCGTTCAATCTCATTTTCCCACTTATTGTGGGAGCAAAATGATTAACTATGTCTAAGTTTTCAAAAGGAAAAAAGAAGCCTTCACCGGCTATTAGCACGGCCTCATTACCCGATATCGTTTTCATGTTGTTGTTCTTCTTCATGGTGGTTACTAAATTACGTGATTCAGAATTGATGGTGAAAGTGGCAACCCCTTTCGCTACACAACTTACCAAACTGGAGGATAAATCTTTAGTGAATTATTTGTATATCGGAAGACCCGTAGAAAAGTATAAAGCTACCTACGGTACAAAACCAAGATTACAATTAAGTGATAAATTCGCTAATATCAATGAAATTCCTATCTTTTTGGAGCGTTTTCGTGTGAAAATACCAGAAGCTCAAAGAACTAAAATCACTACTTCTTTAAGAGTAGATGGTCAGGTAACAATGGGTATCGTTCAGGATGTAAAAACTGAACTAAGAAAGGCTAATCAACTTAAAATAAATTACTCAGCTAAGAAAAAACCTGAATAATTTTTAGTTTAAAAGTTTATAAAGCCTTGCATTTTTAATGCAAGGCTTTTTTTCATGCTATTTTATGAATTGGGCTAATGGGTATATTGGGGAAATTTTGCCGCCAGGGGCATAATAGTACAATGTGGAAATCATACCGCCAGGGGCAGTTTTAGACTGCCTCTTTTTTTTACCTTAATCTATTTGACTCCTGAACGGTTCTTTCGTCTTTTCTTATACTGAAAATGGCTAATATAGTCGCTAACAGACCAACAAAAAAACTGATAATCAGTGGTGTATTATCATTGTTTTCAGCGTATTGGTCTTTATTTATAAATAGTATAATGATTATTCCTGTTATATATAATGGTATAACCAACCAGGTGGACAAACTTATTTGAAGCTTTCGTTTTTTGTATAAGAAAATGATGATTAAACTGACCAAAGCTGCCACAGCAAACACAAAGTGTTCCCATATTCCCAATAGATTCATAGACATAAAGCCGGCCGAAATAGCGCCCAACAGTAAAAAAAGCGTCTGAATTCTTTGTATCATTTTACAAATAATTTAAAAGATTAATAAATGACTTTGTTTTATAAACTCATAAAAAGTTCGGGTATAAAGGTAATAGGTTTGTTTTATTCTCTTTGCCTATGTTTAGCTTTAATTTGTTATTTCGTTTCGTTTTTCTTTGTACATTGTTGCTCAGAGAACTCTTCAAAAGTATATTTGCTACTTATTTAAAATAAATGGATTTTAACATAGCATTTTTTAAGAATAGTGTAAGGTATCATTGGATACTCATCGCATTTGTGTGGTTGACGTCTGTTTTGTCGCCTCTTTTTAGCCAAACCACCCCCCCTTCTACTGAGGATAAAAGAGTAAAAGTTCTTTTTGCAAAAGATTTTCTTATCTCTCAGGAGGGTGAAAATAGTATTCAAAAACTAGTAGGAGAGGTTGAGATGAAACAAAAGAATATTCGTATGTATTGTGATTCTGCTATCATACAAAATGAAACCCTCGTGTGGGCCTATGGTAATGTTGTTTTCTGGGAAGGGGACTCCATTAAAGTGTTTTCAAATGCCATGGAATTTAATAGCGATTCCAGTATGGCTAAATTAATAGGTAATATTCAACTTAATAAAAATAAATCAAAGCTCTTTACAGATACCTTGCTCTATGATTTGAATAGGAAATTGGCTACCTATAAAGATGGAGGGATTTTCTATTCCGGCGATACTCAGCTGAGTAGTAAACAGGGTTCTTATAATACGGAAACCTATTTCGCCGCTTTTAAAGATAGTGTCATTGTCATTGATTCTGATTTTGCTCTACGTTCCGATACCCTTACTTTTGATACCGATAAGGAGATCATTTATTTTAATGCTCCTACCAGACTTAAAACAGATAGTGCAGAAATCTATACTGAAAGTGGTTTCTATGAGACCATTTCAGGAAAAGCAGATTTTATACAGAAGGCTCAATATAAAAAGGGGGAGGAAACTGCTACGGCAGATACCATTAGATTATTGGAAGACCAGAAAAAATATTTGCTCCTCGGCCAAGCTAATTTATCAGATTCCTTGCACTCGGCAACAGGTGATATTATTATTTTTTCAGAAATTTCTGATCAATTAGATATTTATGGAACGGCTCATTATATTGATTATGAGAAAGACCAAAATATTAAGGCCGATTCCATTCGGTACAATAAAAAGGAAGGTACTTATACAACCAGGGGAAGATCCTTAATTATTGATCCTCCTCAATTTTTAGAAGCTGATCAAGTGGATTATCAGGAATCTACAGGTCTCGGTTTGGCCTTCGGAAATATTGTATGGAGAGATACTTCAGAAAATATTACGCTATATTGTGATTCTTTACTATATCAAAAAAGTAAAGAATACTTTAAAGCTTTTAATAAAGTGAATGAAAGACCTCTGATGGTGGTTTTACTTGATAATGATTCTCTTTTTCTTAGTGCTAATACCCTTTCTTCTATCAGACCAGATACAACGGGAATGGATTCTACCCGCATCTTTGTAGCTGATCAAGAGGTTAGAGTTTTTAAATCCGATTTGCAGGCTGTCTGCGATTCCCTGTCTTATAATCCTACAGATAGCTTGATTTCCATGTTCAAAAACCCAGTAGCCTGGACGGATACCAGTCAATTTTCAGCAGATACGCTTATTTTAACTAACGGTAAACAAGGGATTAAAGAAATTAATCTTACTGGGAATAGTATTATTATTAATGAGTTAGATAGTATTTTTTATAACCAGATTCAAGGTAGAACCATTGACGCATTTTTTGTCGATAAAAATCTTGATCTTATGTCAGCAAAGGGAAATGCCGAGGTAGTTTACTACATTAAAGACGAAGATGACGCCTATGTTGGCGTAGATAAAACATCGTGTGGGATGATGAATATTATTTTTGGAGATAATGAAGTAGAAAAAATTGTATTTTATGTAAAGCCAAAAACGCAGGTTTTACCCATGCTGAAAGCAGATCATTTGAAAATAAGATTGAGTGGGTTTAGTTGGAATGAGGAAGCTAAACCAAAATTTCCATTAGATGTTTTAAACGTTAGACAGCTTATTAGGGCAACTAATCCTCAGCCTGATGTAGAATTTCAAAACATAAGAATAAATGAAAATTAAATTTATATTTTTTTTAATGTATTCCTTTTGTATACAGGTTTTTTTGACTCCAACGTTGTTTGCAAACCAGGTTCCATCTCAAAATGAAATAGCAAAAGTTAATCAACTTGTGGAGAACAAGAATTTTTCAGAAGCTATAGACATCTATCGCAATTGGGTAGCGATGGGATTTAAAAGTAAATGGATATTTTACAATCTTGGTTTATTGCATGAAAAAGTGGGTGATGTTGGTTATGCGATGTATTACCTGAAAAAAGCAGAGAAAGTAGCTCCTGATGATGTTTTAATTAACAAGAGAATTATTTTTTTGCAAGAAAAGATAAAGGACAAGTTTATGATACCTATTGAAAATAATAGATTCATTGATGTGTTTTTGAAGCCTTGGGATTATTGGAGTTTAAAAGAAGTAGGTTTATTTCTTATCATAAGTTTTTGGATATTTTCCTTGTATTTTCTACTTTTCAAGGTATTTTCTTTGTCCGGGAGATTTAAATTTTATAAACCTGTTCTTTTCATTCAAGTTGGATTAATATGTTTTCTGCTTATTCAAGGTACGAGAATGATAGATTTTAATAATAAAAGGGAGGCAATAATTTTGGGCGACATTGTAGAAATACACGAGGGAGCTGATAAATTAAGCCCTAAAATTCAAACAGTACACGCTGGATTGCCTGTACTGTTTGAAGATAAAATAGGAGATTGGATTAAAGTAAGATTATATAACGGCCAGATTGGATGGTTGAATAAAAATCAACTATCGGCTATAATCTAGACCTTAGCTTAATCTTCTTTAGCAGCTTTAGGTTTCTTAGCAGCTTTTGGCTTTGCTTCAACCTCCGCAACAACTGCATCAGCTACTGGAGTTGATTTGCTTTTACCCTTTGGTACTTCTAAAATGGGTGCTTTAGGATCTAAGATACTAACATACGTTCTGTTATCTTTTTTACGGCGAAACACTACCGTACCATCGATATCAGCATGTAAAGTATAGTCTTTTGACAAGTAAACATTATCACCTGGGTGAAAACGAGTACCGCGCTGTCTCACTAAAATATTACCCGCTCTGGCATATTCACCACCGAATAATTTAACGCCTAATCTTTTACTTTTGCTATCCCGTCCATTATCTGAACTACCCGCACCTTTCTTATGTGCCATTTTTTCGTAAATTTAAAGGATGAATAATTACTTTGAAGAAATACCAGTGATTTCAATTTTAGTAAAACACTGGCGGTGACCATTTTTTACTTTGAAACCTTTTCTTCTTTTCTTGCGAAATACAATTACCTTATCTCCTTTTTGTCTGTTTAAGACCGTTGCACTCACTGATGCTCCAGGAAGGGTAGGTTTACCCAATGAAACGGTGCCGTTGTCATCAACCAGGTGTACCTGGTCAAAACTAACAACATCACCATTTTCGTTACTTAGCTGGTGGACATAGATCTTTTGACCTACCTCGACTTTGAATTGTTGACCAGCTATGGTTACAATTGCGAACATGTTATTTCGATTTAGATAATAAAACGCAAATATACAGGTAATTTTATAGATTCAAAGAAATAACGAGGAATTTTACTGAAGCATTGGAGAATTAAATGATATCCTCTAATTGTAATTCGAATTCTAGGAATTGATTATCTCTCTGAATCGTTAGTCTCATTTTTTTACCTATTGAACCACTAAATTTGTTGTTTATCATGTCTAATGAAAGTATTCCAGTAGATAAACCATTGATTTTATTAATCTTATCTCCAATTTGAAGTCCACTTTTGAATGCAGGCGTATTTTCAATGATTCTTAAAATAGTGAAAATATTCAGGTTATCCCCTGATGCTCCAATGATGAGGCCACTGCGGTCGTATGGGCGTTGTTTTATATTTTTCGGACTTTTGCTTACAATCATTTTCGACGTGTTATAATCAAAGATGACTTTTGAAAAGGCCGATAAAATGTTATTTCCAATAATTCCGTCCCTTGGTGTTATCATCAGCGAATCAAAAAATACTGGTTTTTGTTGAAATTTTGTAATAAGTTCAGGGAAGGATTTAGATGCGAACTGAAAGCTTTTTATCCTCCCTACATAGCCTTCTAATTTACCACCAAGTCCCAATCCTATGGGACTATTAAGCATTTTTACCTGAGCGTTTTTTAAGGAGTCTATGGAAGTATATAATAACAGGGATAATCCAGCTCCTGTGTCAATTAAATAGTTTAATGTATTGATTTCCTCTCCATATAAATGAGTGGTACAACGAATATATGGCTTGCTTTTAATTAAGGTAAATGGTAATATATCAACATTGTCTTTGTTGATTTTTACTTTATTTTTAAAATATGCAGGGCTGAAAAAAGTGATCATTTGTTTTTGGTAGTCTATTTGCAAGGTAAACCTTTTAAGAAAATCGGCGCCCAATATACCATGAATCTGTAAGCCACTATATTCTTCAAAACGGAAGTAATCTTCTTCTAAAACTAAAATAGAACGATGAGTAGCCTGCAAATCGCCCATTTGTAAAGAAATATTTTTTGACAAATAGGCATATAACTCTTCCTGCATGTCGGCACCGTACAGCGTATATCTTTTTTGATAATCTATATTTAAAAAATCCGCAATTTCCTTTTTAGTAAGAATGGAATATTCTGCCCCGGTATCTAAAATGAAGGTGAGTGGTAGAAGATTATTAAATAGAACAGAAACGAGTATGAAGTTTCCTTCAAATCGGAAGGGCACTTCCTCTTTCGTAAATGTCCTGTGTTGAGCTAAATCAAATACCTGTGCCGCAACCTTATTTGAAAATAACGCCAGGAAAATTCCAATCAACATAGAATACTTTGTCAAAAAAAAGCCATTTAAATTGCTTAAAAGCATACCTTGATTTTGTTCGGTTTAAACAATTTTTTTACAAAAAAGATGATATTAGGCAATGGTATTTTTTATTTTGCTGATGTGTTAAAGATTTACCCATTTAGGGTTTGATTTTGTAGATTTGTTAAGCAATAAGGCTTTAATCTATGACCATGAATGGAATCAATTATATTATTACAATTTTAGGAACAATAAGTTGTTTGTTATCCTGTGAGGTAGATGAATCTCAGTACCTCGAAAAGGCATCGAACCCGGCACATCTGCACAAAGCACAAAAAATGCTAACAGATGTAATGATTCATGACATTTTTTCACCCCCCGTTGCCAGTAGAATCTATGTTTATTCCAGTATTGCCGCTTATGAAACCATGGTGGCTGGTAATCCCGGTTTTATTTCATTAGCAGGACAATTAACGGCCTTAGATAAAATTCCATTGCCCAATAAAGACCATCAGATTTGTTTTCCAGTTGCTGCCGTTCATGCTTATGTAAAGGTAGGTACCAGGCTTATATTTTCTGAAGATAAAATGGACGATTTTATATCGGAAATGCACAAAACCTATAAAGAGGCCGGGGTACCTCAAGTTGTTTTAAATCAATCAAAAAAATATGGTGAAGAAGTGGCTAGCCACATCATAGCCTGGGCTGATAAAGATAACTATAAGCAGACCAGGACATTTCCCAAATATTCAATAGACGAGGATCCTACACGCTGGCAGCCCACACCTCCGGCTTATATGGACGCGGTAGAGCCAAGCTGGAATAAAATTCGCCCTTTTATCATGGAAAGGGCAGATCAATTTGCTCCTCCTCCACCTACACCCTTTAGTTCAGATGTAAACAGTCAGTTTTACAAAGAAGCTATGGAGGTGTATACTTTGGGTAATGATTCTATTTCGGTGGAGGAAAAAAAGGATATAGCCAGCTTTTGGGATTGTAACCCATTCGTAAGTCATTTTTCCGGTCATGTCATGTTCGCCACTAAGAAAATTTCACCAGGTGGACATTGGATTGGCATTACAAAATTGGTAGCCATAAAAGCAAAATTAGATTTTATGAAAACGGCGGAGGCTTATGCCTGGGTTTCCATAGGATTGGCCGATGCCTTTATTTCTTGTTGGGATGAGAAATACAGATCAGAACTCATCAGACCTGAAACCTACATTAATAAATATATTGACGATAAATGGATGCCTACCCTTCAAACGCCTCCTTTTCCTGAATACACCAGTGGACATAGCGTAGCTTCTGCCACTACTGCGGAAATTTTGACTCATTTATTTGGGGAAAATTTTGCTTATGAAGATACGGTCGAAAAGGAGTTTGGTTTGCCGACCAGGAAGTATCAATCCTTTAAACAGGCGGCTTCAGAAGCAGCTATGAGTCGATTATGGGGTGGTATTCACTACATGCCAGCCATAAGAAATGGTTCAATGCAGGGAAGGAACTTAGGATCATTTATTGTTAAAACCCTAAAAACCCAAAAGTAATGGAATTATTGAAAAAATATATTTGGGTATTGCTGGGTCCAATTTCATTTCTTTTATTAAGTTTTCTGCCCGTGCCAAAAGGAATCACTCCTGAGGCATGGAAGGTGCTGGCGATGGCCTCTTTAATGTTGATTTGGTGGATTTCGGAGGCGGTGCCCATTGCGGTTACTTCTCTATTACCTTTAGTCTTGCTCCCTTCCATGGGGGTCGCTAAATTAGAGGCAGCTGCAGCACCCTATGCCAATCCGGTAGTATATCTTTTTATGGGTGGATTTGTCATTGCACTGGCCATGGAAAAATGGGAACTGCATAAACGTATTGCGCTTTTTATAGTGAACCTGTCAGGTACCCATGCTAATGGAATTATTGGTGGATTTATGCTGGCAACGGCCGCTATTAGTATGTGGATTAGTAATACTGCCACAGCTATCATGATGTTGCCCATAGGACTATCTATTATCACGTTAATGCAAAATCAAATTATTGCCAATAAGGAAAATGAAAAGGGACTTCGGAATTTTTCTATAGCCATGATGCTCGCTATTGCCTATGGAGCAAATATTGGTGGTACGGCAACGATCATCGGAACGCCGCCCAATGTTGTTTTTGCAGGCTATATGAGGGAAAATTTTAATCTGGAAGTCACTTTTTTAACCTGGATGATGATTGGTACGCCGTTCGCTATCATTTTATTGATTTTAACGTATTTTGTTATTGTTAAAATTTTATTTCCAAATAATCTGGGAGATTTTGGTGGGGCGAAAGAAATAATTAGTAACGAAATTAAAAGTTTGGGTCCTATGACTGCGGGTGAAAAATTAACCTTATTTGTTTTTGTTTCCACCGCTTTATCCTGGATATTCAGACTACAATTAGATGCCATTTTCCCCGCTTTGAAGTTGTCCGACACGACCATTGCACTTATTGCGGCTATTTCACTTTTTATTATTCCTGTAAGTGTAAAAAAGAAGGAGTTTCTTCTTAATTGGTCTGACACGGAGAAAATGCCTTGGGGTATTTTATTGCTTTTTGGAGGAGGTCTCAGTCTTGCTGACGCTTTGGCTAGTACAGGCATTATCAATGTTATTGGGGAACAATTTAATGGATTGGATACCGCTGGCTGGGTTTTTATTTTAGGGCTAACCACAGTTTCTTTATTTCTCACCGAAGTGATGTCAAACGTAGCTTTAGTGACAATATTTCTACCTGTTGTCGGTGCCATCGCTGTTGGCGCTGGCATTCCACCTATACAACTATGTATTCCAGTAACCATTGCTGCCAGTTGCGCTTTTATGTTTCCTATGTCAACGCCACCTAATGCCATCGTTTTTGCCAGTGGTCGCATAAGCATTGGTCAAATGGCAAAGGCAGGTTTTATTTTGAATTTATTGACCATTTTAGTCATTGCTTTTTTAGTCAAATTTCTTTTCCCTTTCGTTCTTGGAAATTAAAATAATTGAACATGGATATTTCCATAAAGGAAGTCAAACAAGTTGTTAAAGAGGTAATAGCTGAAATTCAAGCTAGTAGAAATCACTTACATCAATTTCCCGAACCTTCTTTCAAAGAGTTCAATACATCTGCTTTTATTACAGAAAAATTAATTTCATGGGGTATTTCTCCCATAACAGGTATGGCCACAACGGGTCTTGTGGTAGTGATAGAGGGAAATAATCCTTCTCTTCGCACCGTCGCATTGAGAGCTGATATGGATGCTTTACCTATAAATGAATTAAATGACGTTCCGTATAAATCTGTAAATGAAGGATTTATGCATGCTTGTGGGCATGACGTTCATACCGCCTGCTTACTTGGTGCGGTTAAAGTTCTCCACCAAATCAGACATACCTTTAATGGTTCAGTAAAAGCTATTTTTCAACCTGGAGAAGAGCTTTTACCCGGTGGAGCTTCCCTTATGATTGCCGCGGGGGCTTTGAAAAATCCTGAGGTAAATGTTATTTTTGGTCAACATGTTTTCCCTGATCTTCCTGTCGGAAAAGTTGGCTTTAGATCGGGTCAGTATATGGCTTCTTGTGATGAGATTTATATGACCATTAAAGGGGTAGGAGGTCATGGTGCCATGCCGCATCGCTGCGTCGATCCCATTTTAATAAGTGCCCACCTTATTATTGCTTTGCAACAAGTGGTGAGTAGAACCATTAATCCGATTATTCCGGCAGTACTTACCATTGGGAAGATTGAATCCGTTGGTGGAGCAACCAATGTTATTCCAGATCAGGTTTTGTTAAAAGGTACTTTCCGCACCTTAGATGAAAGAGAAAGATTTGCCGCCCATGAAAAAATTAGGAAAATTGCTTTTTCTGTCGTTGAAGGAATGGGTGGGGAACTTGACCTGCAGCTGGAAGTAGGTTATCCTGCCCTGGTTAATGATGCTGAGGTGACTGACTTAGCAAAAAAATCAGCGATAGCATTTTTAGGTGCTGAAAATGTGGTCGATATTCCTATTCGTATGACCGCAGAAGATTTTTCTTACTACAGTCAGGTTGTTCCAAGCTGTTTTTATCGATTGGGTACCTCCTCACCTGATGGAAAATTTAACCATCCAGTTCATACGCCTTATTTCGATATTGATAAAGATGCATTGGAAATAGGTGTCGGTCTTTTCGTTTGGATTGCTTTGAATAATCTCGACCGATCTCTGAAAAATGAATGATAAATAAAGCGTCGCAAGTTTTCAACTCCACAGAGCTATTTATTCGACAGTTAAAGGTTTTTTATCCATCATGATTTTCTCGACAGAGTGAATAAAATCTTCATCATTCACATTGTTTACTGTCAGTGTGAATGGAAATGCTTTCAAATAGGTGTCTTATATTCGTAATCTCACAAAAGGCCCAAGGCCATATAAATGATATTTACTTATAACATATTTAATAAAAATGTAATATGTTTAATATATTACATATATTTGTAATATGAAAAAGTAATATGTAAATTATTGAAGGCTATGGCAACTATACTACTAATTGACGACGAGGCAAGTATTCGCAGGACATTAAAAGAAATTTTGGAATTTGAAAAATATCAGGTTCTTGAGGCTCCCGATGGATTTTCTGCCATAGATATTTTTAAAAAATCAGCTATTGACATAGTTCTTTTAGACATTAAAATGCCTAAAATGGACGGTCTGGAGGTTTTAGATTTTCTCCAGGAAATTAATCCGGAAGTTCCTGTAATCATGATCTCTGGCCATGGTAACATTGATACTGCGGTTGAGGCTGTCAAAAAAGGGGCCTTTGACTATATTTCTAAACCACCTGATTTAAACAGATTATTGATTACCCTTCGGAATGCACAAGAGAGACATTCCCTGGTAGTAGAAACAAAATCTTTAAAGAGGAAAATTTCAAGGGCTGGTTTACAGGACATCATTGGGGAATGTCCACAAATAATAGCGGTAAAAGAAACCATACAACAAATAGCTCCATCCGAGGCGAGGGTACTCATTACTGGGCCAAATGGTTCTGGTAAAGAATTGGTTGCCAAATGGATACATGAGGGTAGTCAAAGAAATAATGCCTCATTAGTTGAAGTAAATTGTGCTGCTATTCCTTCTGAATTGATAGAAAGCGAGTTATTTGGACACGAGAAGGGTTCTTTTACTTCGGCACACAAGCAAAAATTAGGGAAATTTGAACAAGCAAATGGTGGAACCCTTTTTCTGGATGAGATTGGCGATATGAGTTTATCTGCTCAGGCAAAAGTATTAAGAGTACTGCAAGAGAATACCCTTTCCAGAGTTGGAGGTGAAAAGGATATTAAGGTAGATGTTAGAATCATTGCCGCAACAAACAAGGATTTGCATGAGGAAATTGCGGCAGGTCGGTTTAGAGAGGATTTATATCATCGGTTAGCTGTTATAGTATTGCCAGTGCCAGCATTATGCGATAGGAGAGAGGATATTCCCGCTTTAATTGATCATTTTATAAAAATTGTTTGTAAAGAATATGGTATTCCATGTAAAAAAATAGAAAAGGATGCAGTGAATACTTTGACAAATCTTCCCTGGACTGGGAACATCAGGGAACTTCGAAACGTAATGGAAAGGCTTATCATTTTAAGTCAACATAAAATTACGTCCTCTGAGGTAGAAAAATACGTCATTCCTGTTTCATTTTCAAGGGTAAAAAATCAAAACTGGCTGAATTCATTTACCTCTGCCGAAGAGGCTCATCGATATATAGATAAACATTTTCAATGGAGCGTAAAAGAATATTCCGTTTAAACTTAGCTTGCTTTCATGTTGTTATACGTAGTTGTAAACGTAAAAAAAATATAACATGACAACAACTCAGGAGGAAAATGAAAATAAAAGGTTAAAACAATACGAAGAATCCATAAAAGCGGAAAATTCGTGGACTATGTTTAAGGTTCTTTCAGAATTTGTAGAAGGATTCGATAGGTTAAATAAGGTTGGTCCTTGTGTTTCTATCTTTGGTTCCGCCAGAACAAAACCAGATCACCCAAATTATAAATTAGCCGAGGTTATTGCTAAAAGATTAACTGATGAAGGATTCGGAGTTATTACCGGCGGTGGTCCAGGTATAATGGAAGCAGGTAATAAGGGGGCTTATGAAAATGGAGGTATTTCGGTTGGTTTAAATATTGACCTTCCTTTCGAACAAAATAACAATCCGTACATCGATCATGATAAAAATATAGATTTTCGCTTTTTCTTTGTCAGGAAGGTGATGTTCGTTAAATATGCTCAGGCTTTCGTTGTTTTACCAGGTGGATTTGGTACACTCGATGAATTATTTGAGGTTTTAACGCTAGTTCAGACTAAAAAAATAGTACAAGTCCCTGTAATTTTAGTAGGTCGTTCCTATTGGACTGGACTAAAAGACTGGATAACTTCGGTGATGCTTGAAAAGGCAAATAATATTAATGCGGTTGATTTGGACTTAATTCCTATCGTTGATGAACCGGATGAGATTATGCAGATAATCAATGAATTTTA
Source organism: Saprospiraceae bacterium (assembly GCA_049241465.1). Classification (GTDB taxonomy): domain Bacteria; phylum Bacteroidota; class Bacteroidia; order Chitinophagales; family Saprospiraceae; genus BJGN01. Next base: position 20,943 of record JBMLQR010000178.1, read on the forward strand.
TACCGAAAAAGGAAAATTGGGCTTCAAATACCGAATGGATCAGCGTTAAAAGTTAAATATTAACTGCCACGCCAATAATGGTGTGGCAGTCAATGTCAGGGAATAATTTCAATACCAAAGTCCGATACCAATCCAATGAGACCAGAGGTGGAAAATTTTGCCTTTTTTATCTGGTTTTTTAAAGGGTTAATATGATAATTTTTGGCTCTTGTAAAATCAGCCCCTTGCAGATTAGATTGGTCGAATGAGCAATCTAAAAAATCGCAACCGTCAAATACTTTATTCGTGGCAGTTATGTCAGTGAAATCAGATTCTTTTAGATCGCAATCTTTAAAATGAATGTTTTCCAGATTCATTCCAAAAAAGGAGGTATAATGCATTTGGCAGGTATTAAAGTTCATTTCCAGCATAAATGATGGGCAAAATTCAAAATGAATGCCGTTTAATTTACAGGTATTAAAAGTTACACCCTTTAAAGCAGTGGTTTTTAAAGATACATTATTTAAATCGCAATGAGAAAATGTACAGTCAATAAAAATGGCTTTTTCAAATGAAACGGAGGATAAAATGCAGCCATCAAATAGACAGTTTTCGTATTCATTTCCAGACAGAAAAAGATTATCTATTTCAGCCTGAGTAAAAGTTTTATTAAAAAAAAATTCCTTCATTTTATTTTTTCAAGGTTATCAGAAAGGAAATCAAATCTCTTAACTGAGATTTATCCAATACATCTTTCATACTCATCATGCCTGAGGGAAGCATTTCCATTTCTTTAATGGCAGCCCTTTTTATAATTCTGGGAGGATTGTTTCCTATTTTCAAGGTCAGTTCCGAAGTAGTTTCAGCGCTAACAATACCTGATAATTCCTCACCATCCTTCAGTGACAGTATGACGACGCCATAACCTGGAGAAATACTGGCATTGGGATTAATTACAGACGTTAGTAATTCCTCTCTACTTAAGCGATCAGCAATGTGTTCCAATGGTGGACCTACCATGCCCCCTTTACCATTAACAGCATGACAACGAAGACATTGAGCAGCTTCATTTCTTATAAACAACTCTTTTCCTTTTTCAGCATTACCACCAAACAACGTAGCTTGGTAAGCGAGTAGATCATTATTACGCCACTTTTTTTGTTGATCGGTAAGTTTAGTTTTAAGGGAGGAAAAAGTGCTTGTTTCAATGGCATTAAAAACGTCTAAATGAAGCGCCGGATCCAAGGTATTTTTGAGGGCCAAATGGAGATATTTAGATAATATTTCCTCCGCCTTGTTATGCGTCATTGCCCCTAATGCAGCAATGGCATTCTGTTTTTCGCTAATATTAGTTTGTCCATCCATCAGCTTTTCAAGCATTTGTGCTTGTTTAACAGGGGGAAAGTTAACTTTATTAATATTTGCCAACGCGATTCGTCTTAATGTGGACAGACTATCAGATAAAGCCAGCGAAACTGCATCTGACAAATATTTACTGTTCATATCCAATAGCGCATGTAACGCTTCCTGTCTGGCGTATTTATTAGATCCATTCTTTTTCAGGATAGAAAATATAAATTCTTCTCCTTTTTGGTATTTTAATCGACCAGCCGCTTTTATCATTGCCGCACCAAAAGGGTGGAATGCGTCTTTTTTTAAGGATTTTAAGATGGGTTCAAAGGCAAGGTGTGCGTCATTGAGTTTGTGAATTTGTTTCAATTGGGGTCTGTAATAATTATCTACTCTATCTAAAACAGGTGGTTTTGACCAATAACCGAGCGCCCATAAAGCGTCAAGTCGCATTGGATCATTATTTTTAGTGTTCAGGATAAAATGGCTTAATCTTTGCGCACATTCTTTAGTACCAGTTCTCAGATTTGCGTTTATTACTCTGCGCAAAAATATTTCACTTTGGCAAGACGAGCGATTGAGTGTGGCTGCAAGAAAAGGGATAGCCTCGGGAATAGATAAATCGTCATTAATGGCGCGAGCAACTTCCTCCAGGACCATTTGGTTATCATCATTCAAAAAAGCAATAATTCCAGGGCTTTTAAGCATTCTAAGAGCAACGACGCCCCCAATACGAACATATTCTGAAGGATGATTAAATAACTGTATAATTTCTTTCTCTGCATGTATTTTTGAGAGGGCATAGATAATGGTATGTCTTAAATGGGGGTCATTTTCTTTTGTTTCAGCAAGAAGCTTAACTAAAAGGGGAAGTTCATTTTTTGACCCTACTTTACCTAAAGCCTCAATGGCTCTGGCTTGTACGTGGGCATCTTTATCGAAAATGAGTTTCCTTAGGCCTATTAATGAGGGTTTATAACTTGCTTCACCTAATATTTTAGCGGTTTGAGCCCTAACTTGTGCAGAAGGATCAGCTAACAAGGGAAGCATATTTTTCATTAAATGATAATCTTTTCTACCTAATTGTCCGAGTCCCCAGATACTGTGTAAACGACCTAAAAGATTAGCCTTTTTATTCTTTGCCAGGGCTAATAAATCTTTTGATTTTTTTTGTTTTACGAGTTCAAACTGGGCTGCTAAACGTATTCTTTGGTCTCCAAAGCTTAACCATTCTATTAATTGAGGAATAGACTGATTTGACATTCCCTGAGCAAGGATGCGCTGTGTTTTTAATCTGAGCGGATGTTTTTGGTCTTTAACATCCAATACCCAGATCCGGCCTTCCGTTTTTTTATCGTAACTATCTTTCCAATCATTAATAAAAAGAGATCCATTGGGAGCAAAAGCCATTCCTGTAGGAACAATACCGCCAACGAGATCTTCTTCCTTTTCTAAAGAAAAGGAAGAACCCTTTGGCTTTAGGGTAAAGGCCAAAATTTTTGAATTGGCAGAAGAACCTGTAAAAAAGGAGGCAAAAAAATGATTCTCCCATTTTGTACCTAAGGCAGATCCGGGATTAAATTTTAGTCCGGCGGGACCATCATAAGCCAGGGCAATCGGTGGAAGAAGATAGGCTGCCTGTCCGGGAAAATGGGGTAAGCTCAATTTCTCGTCCATCCAGACTTTATATTTCTCATTAGGTTGATCATATTTCCCATACTGCCAGTTGAGTCTCCAGCCAGTATCGGAACCTTCCAGAATATGAACATATCTTTCATTTTCGCCCGGATGATCGCCATCGTTATCAACACTTATAAGATTTCCAAAAGCGTCAAAAGCAATTTCATGGGTATTTCTCAGACCATGGGCAAAAACCTCGAAATTAGAACCATCAGGGTCGCATCTCATGACAGCCCCTTCGTTTGGATAGTGCCATCTTTTTCCATCTGGCCCTGTAACATCCAAACCATGATCTCCAATGGACCAGTATAATTTTCCATCAACTCCTATGGTCAAACCGGACATATCATGACCGGCAAAGCCAATGTGAGTCCCAAAACCTTTTGCCAGGGAGGTGATTTTATCGGCTTTAAAATCTTTATTAGCATCGGAAACTTCCCAAAGACTTGGGTTTGCGGTAACATACATTTTTCCATCATGTGCTAAAACGCCACCAGCAACCCCACCTAAAAGATCATTGAATCCCTCTGCAAATGTCTGGGAATGATCAGCCTGACCATCATTATCTTCATCCCAAATACGCCGTATGCTCTCCTTTTGTACCTCAAGATCGCGGAAATCCCGACGTCCGTCTTCATTAAAATCTTCCAGCCATTCATTTTTCTCAGAATATTTAGGAGAAAGGACTTTTAAATAAAAGCGGGTCTTATCGGCAGCAGTTTGAAGGGCAAGATCTTCTATCATCCAGTCCCAGTGTTCCCTAATATCCAAATAGGAACTTTTTCTGCGTGATGTTTGTGAAACATAAGCATTACCTTGATTATCAATACTTATGGCCACGGCGTTAGCTAAAAGTGGACCTGGAGCCCATAATTTCAAGTCCAGGCTGGTGTCAGTGGACGGAGAAACAGTGGTCAATTCTTGTGTAAAGTCATCTGAGCTGGCTTTAAATAATTCATTTTCTGGGGTAGAAACCTTTTTACAGGATGCTAAAAACAATAAGAACAAGCATTGAAAAAAAATCGGATATTTCATTTTAAAATTAATTAGTAGTCTAAGGCAGAAAGGTTTATAGCTGATTTGTCCAATTCAATATCAGGTGCCTGTATCGATTTGTAAACCATCCCGTGGAGTAATCGTCTGGTATAAAGTCGGGTCAATAAGCCATTTCTCATGGTTGGAAAAGTGCGATTACTTAAAAAAACAAATATCAAATCCTCTTTTGGGTCACTCCAAATCACGGGACCTGTAAATCCTGTATGACCAAAGGTTTGATAGGAAGCCTTAGAAGACATGTGGGTTGTGGGCGTATTCGGCTGTTGCATATCCCAGCCAATGCCCCTGCGAATACTCTTTGGATGGTGACTGGTAAATTTTTGTATCGTTTCAGGTTTAAAAAAAGTCATTCCACCATATTCTCCTTTAAATAATATAACCTGCAAAAGGATGGCTAAATCACGGGCATTTGAAAATAAACCGGCATGACCGCTTACGCCTCCCATCATCGCTGATCCCATGTCATGAACATAACCATGTAATTTTTGACCTCTAAAATAATTATCTACCTCTGTTGGAGCCACTTTGTTTAAATTGGCCCATTTCCAGGGATTGAATCCAGTGGAGGTTAGACCCAAGGGCTCATAAAAATGTTCCGTTACGTATTCATCTAAAAATTGTCCTGTAGTTACTTTCACCATTTCTGCCAGCAAATAAAAACCCAAATCACTATACTGATATCTGTTAGGTTTATCGAGGGCAGATTTATAAATATCATTTAGTAAGGAATCTCTAAAATCTGTCCGCAGATAAATGCTTTCTGTTACGGGAATGGAAAATTCGGGAGAGGGTTTGGATTGGTAATAATTTTCGTTTAGAACAGGGGGCTTTTTTGAAATAAGGGTTCTTTCGAAAAAGGGAATCCAGTTTTGAAGTCCAGCACGATGAGCCATTATATCGGCTATTGTCATGTCTTTTTTGTTGGTCTCCAGTAAAGCAGGTAAATAGAGGCTTAACGGTTTTTCAATATCAATAAGGCCTTGTTCCTGCATTCTCATGATAGCCAGAGTAGTAGCTGCCACTTTAGTAATAGAGGCAATATCGTAAATATCATCAATTTCTACTGGTTTATTATTTGTATAGTCTTGATTTCCAAAGGCTTCTTCATAAATAATGTCACCATTTTTGGCTACTAAAACCACACCGCCAGGAGTAGCACCTACTTCAATGGCTTGTTGGATGATATTTTTTAAATGACCGAGGGTATCTGCACTCATTTTATGAATTTCCGGGGAAGAATATCCCATTCGCATGCCTCCCTTTGTAATAATGCCATCTCCAAAATGCATGCTTTTGGTAACAGATACAGGTAGTTTTCCCTTGAATGCAAATACACCAAAAAGAGCTTGGGCGGTAAGATCTTGCGTTAAACTATCTGCTTCGTAAGCTGAGATAAGAACAGGCATATTTTCGAAATGAATAAGGCTGTAAGGGGAACCAAAAACAACAAGAATTATCCTGGTTTTTTCATTGAGGCGTTTTAAAAAGGTTAGTTCTGACTGGGTAAAGCCAAAATTTTTGGCTGAAAAGGCATTCATATCATGCAATCCAACAATAACACATTCCTTGGTGGATAATTTTGTCAGCAAGGCATTTTGCTGTTCCTCGGATATTTCTTTGCCAACTTGAAAAGACTCAATTTTCCCATAGGAAATTAATCTTTTTTGGAAAGGGGTAATATACTCTGCACCAATGCTAAGACTAGCCAACGACAGCGTATCGATTCTTTTTATGGGCAAAAAATTCTTTTCATTTTTCACTAAGGTGATGGCCTCCTTTATGAGTTGAGCACGGTTCGTTAGGGCGGAAGGTTTATGTAGATCTTTATAAACGCTCTCTAAAGAAAGCGGTTTAAAGGAGTGCAAGCCCACTTTATATTTAGCCGATAAGACTCTTTTGACGCTTACATCTATTTGAGCCGTATCAATAGTACCCTCTGAGAGGTATTTTTCAATGGTAGTAATGGCTGCGAGGACATCTTCAGGTAAAAGTAAC
>JBMLQR010000178.1:27102-39054 GCA_049241465.1 Saprospiraceae bacterium
GAGGTATTTTTCAATGGTAGTAATGGCTGCGAGGACATCTTCAGGTAAAAGTAACACGTCATTTCCTGCAAGAATGGCTTCTGCTTCAGTCTGTCCTTTTTCAAAATGCTTAGTCACTCCTTTCATTTCTAAAGCATCGGTAAAAATGAGTCCATCGAAACTCATTTGTTCTCTGGCGATACCCGTAACCATTGATTTTGATAGTGTTGAAGGTCTGTTAGGTCTGTCATCAAGGGCTGGAACATTTAAATGTCCGACCATAAAACTACCTATGCCTTGTTTAGCCAATGCGTGAAAAGGATATAATTCAATGCTATCTAATCTTGACCTATTGTGAGGAATGATGGGTAAATCATAATGTGAATCGACATTGGTGTCGCCGTGACCCGGGAAATGTTTTGCACAGGCTAGGATACCCTCATCTTGCATGCCTTTCATATAGGCTATACATTTTTGGGTAACATTTTCCCTGTTTTCTCCAAAAGACCGGGTATTTATGACCGGATTGGCTGCATTATTATTTACATCAGCTACGGGGGCAAAATTGACGTGTACACCGACCCTTTTCATCTGTATGCCAATTTCCCGCCCCATTTTGTAGATCAAATCATTATTTTGAATGGCTCCCAACATCAATGCTCTGGGAAAAGACATGGTTTCTTTTAATCTCATGCCCAGGCTCCACTCACCATCAATACCAACCAATAAGGGTACTTTCGAGATACTTTGATATTGGTTAACCAATGAAATTTGTTTCGCTGGGGTACCTTGAAAAAAACAAAGTCCACCCACTTCATATTTTTTAATAAGCTCCTCCACTTGCGCAATATGATCGGCTCCTTTATCGGAATGAGCGCGGATCATAATAAGCTGTGCTATTTTTTGTTTGACAGTTAATTGTTGAAAAACGGAATCCACCCAGTGTTTCTCCGCTGCATTTTTAGTACTTTCAGGCAGTTGAGCAACCACCTTTGGGCAACCAAAACAAAGGATTAAAAGAAAAAACAATAATGAAGCTTTTGATAAATGCAGCATTTCTTAATAATTTTATTAATGAATTAATTTTTGTTAGACATTCTCTCCATAACGGTGGAATCAATACTTACTGCCTTTTGATAAAACAAAGCACCGTTTTTAGGGTCTCCTGCCTGATAGTACGCAGTTCCTAAATTGAACCAGGCATCGGCTAAATCAGGCTTTATTTGGGCGGCACGCTGAAAATAGGAGATAGCCTCCAACTTGCTGCCACTAAAACCAAAGGCTATCCCCGCCAGTCGGTGAGCTTCATAATCTTCGGGTAGCAGCGCAGCAGCTTCTTTTAAATACATGGTAGCTTTTCGTAAGTCCCCCAACTTTTCACCAGCTATTCTACCTCCATCTCTATAAGCAAGACCCATATTTTTACTTGCATCGGCATATTCAGGATCAATTATTAAGGCTTGTTTAAAAGCTTGTATTGCCTGATCGAAATTATTGAGATAATAAAACGCATTTCCCAAAAGTAACCACGCATTTTTATAGGTTGGATGAATAGTTACCGCTTTTTGAAGATGACCCACCGCCTCCGTTCTATATCTGATGGCGGTGATTGAATCTACTTTTAATGCTTGTGCCAATAATTCTCCTCCTGCAGCATTTCTCACTTTGGCCGATTCGGCAGAATTTTTTGCATCCGTTGTAAATAAGGTGAAATTATCCTTCCACACTGGATTTCTTAACCAGGTCAAACTGGCATATAGAACGATGATGGAGATGGTAAGCGTATTTCTTAAAGAATGATTATTTACTTTTGATAATAAATAGCCTGCCATTAATGTATAACCTAAAGAAGGAGCAAATAAAAGTCGTTCTGCCATATTTGTCCCTATGGGAAAAAGGATATTACTGACAAGTGAGAGATTTATTAGGTAAATACTCAATCCGAAGGAAAGAATATTTTTTGATTTTAATCCTTTCAGAGCATAAAAAATCATGATAGGGTACAAAACGACCGATACAATGGCACCAAAATGGTCAAAAGTAATGATAGGAATGTGCCGAGGATAATAATCGTGTGTCAGGTTAAATGGAAAGAACAAAAGCCAGACATACAGGCCTAAGGTGTAGGCAATGGTGGCTGCTTTTTCTGCAAAATTAAAAGGAATATAAACACCATTTTGCCATTTTAAAAAAGGATTATTCATGAGTTCGAAAGATCCTTCGCCAAAATCAGACCCTAAAACGGCATTTCTTAGCACCAAAAAGAGCATGGTTACTAATAAATAGGGTAAAGTATGCAGCGTTATATTTTTTAAAGTAACTGATTTTCCACCAAAATAATAGATGCTAAGCGGTATGATGGCCAGGAAAGTAATGGCACTTTCTTTAGATAATAATCCAAGAAACAGACAAAAGGCGCCAGGCAAATGCCATATTGATTTTTTAGATTTGAAGGCGACAAAGGCAAAATATAGGGCCATCAAACTTCCCAGGAAAGCCAAAATCTCGTCTCTTCCCTTGATATTTGCTACAACCTCTGTGTGAATTGGATGTGCTGCGAAAATGAAAGCAGTAAAAAGAGATATGATTGCTCCATTGGGTATTTGTTGGAGTATTTCATTTAACACATAGAAAACAAGATAACCACAAAGAGCAAATAGTAAGGCATTGACAATATGGCTGACGAATGGAGAAGCACCAAATATGGAAATTTCTACAGCAAAAGTAGCGAGGGATAATGGGCGGTATCGTCCACCGGCGACTAATTTAGATTTTCCCTCCTCTTTGAAAAATCCATAAAAGGTGTCGTAAGAAAAAATTCCTTTTAATCCGGCAAGACCGTCTTGTGTATATTGATTATCAGTAATGACAATAGCATCGTCCAGAGCGTAGTCATGCGTTATGGTATTGGCATAAATGAGGAAGCCAAACAAGAATAAAAGCTTTGGTAAAATGGGAGAAAAGGTGGTCTTGTTCTGTGGGCTCATGGTGTGAATCAAATGTTAAAAATTGAAAATATCATTTATCTCGAAGATGTGCAAATTTTTAGTTAATACTTATAAAAAAAAAGGCGAAATGATTAAATATTAAAGAATAACCCTTAAAATGTGTAAAGTTTTAACTTATTTAGGTTTTAAATTTTTTTTATATTACCATTTTGTCATTTTAAAACTAAGCAACTATATGATTATCAAAGACTTGATTTTAAGTAGGTGGATATATCCTCTACTTAAAAATGAAAAAGTCACTGGTTTTTTTGCGTTCATGTTAATAGGCAGTTGCCTGTTCGCGCAGTCAGGAATTCCTGAATTAATGCCAGTTACTCAAACTTATGTCCTACAAAATGTGCAGATTGTTGTCCGGCCCGGACAAATAATTTCAGGCGGAACGGTCATCATTCAGGATGGGCTCATTCAGGCAGCGGGTAAAGACATTGCTATTCCAGCTCATGCAAGGAAAATTAAAGCTGATTCCATGTTTGTTTACGCCGGATTTATAGAAGGGCTTTCCCAGTCAGGTATTCCCCGACCAGAATCGGCAGCAGGAGCATCCGGCCCGAGGACGCCAGGTGGACAGGGTCAACAACGTCCCCGGGTATCTGATCCGTGGAATCCTACCTATGAGGAATCGGGCATCACTCCTTATGTGAGGGTTCGCGATGTGTTTAAGTCAGATGATAAATCACTGGAGGAAATGAGAAAATTAGGATTTACCGCGGCGCAGGTTTATCCTATTGGCAAAATGTTGCCAGGACAAGCTTCTCTTGTTTCATTGGGCATTGGTAAAAATGCGGATGAACTGTTGTTGAAGGAAAATACGGCTTTGGTTGCCAGTTTTAGTCCCGCTTCGGGTGCTTTCCCAAGCACGATTATTGGCGTAATGTCCAGATTTAGAGAATTATACAAGAATGCCATCAGATTGCAGGAATATCAGAAAAGCTATGGATCTAATCCAGTCAATGTAAATCGTCCGATAGCAGATAAATGTCTGGAATCGTTCTTTCCTGTGTTAGATGGTAAAATACCTTTTATTTTTCAGGCTCCTGATATGAAATCTGTTTATAGAGTACAAGCACTTAAAAATGAACTAAAATTTGGTGTTCATTATGCAGATGTTAAAGAAGGGTATTATGTTGGGGATTTGTTAAAATCAGAAGGAAAACCGATCATAATTTCGCTTGATTTGCCAAAGGCTGCTGATGAAAAAAAACCTGTTGCTGATTCTTCTAAAAATGCGGCGCCAAAGGACCTTGAAATGGAAGCTTTAAAGGCAAGAACAGCAGAAGAATTAAAACGTTTGGAAGGCCAGGCTGCAAAGCTGGCTGCCTTAGGTTTACCTTTTTCATTCTCGACAGTAGGTGTGAAATCAACGGATATTAAGGAAACATTACGCAGAATGATTAAAGCTGGATTGACTGAAGATCAGGCATTAGCCGCGTTAACCACTACACCAGCCGCTCAATTGGGTGTTTCTAATCGATTTGGAACCGTAGAAAAGGGGAGAGCAGCCAACCTGGTTGTTTCTGATAAATCGTATTTTGATGAAAAATCATCTGTTCGTTATGTATTTATAGATGGTAAAATGTTTGAATATGAGGGCAAGCCCGCTCCAAAAGCTGGTGCAAATGTAAGTGCTGGTGGAAAAGCAGCAGAGGCGCCAAAAGTTGCGGGTAAATGGTCTTATACTATCAAGGCACCTGGTATGAATTCAGAGGGAATATTGACATTTAAAGGAAGTGGTAGTGATTTGACTGGTGAATGGACTTCATCACAGGTTCCTGGCACAAACCCTATTTCTAATATTTCTGTAGAAGGAAATAAACTATCTTTCACATCAAATATTAGTATGGGGGCACGTCAGATTAATCTGGACTTCAACCTGTCTGTGGATGGTAATTCTCTTTCTGGCACAGTAGGCGTTGGTACTTTTGGTACTTTTGACGTTTCAGGTGCTAAAATTGATGGCCAGTAATTTAACCCATAAAACGCAATCAAATGTTTAAAATACTTAATATATTCAATTTGCTTTTCTTGGTTAGCTTTGCTCAGGCACAGGTTACTAAGGGAAGTTTGCTTATTAAAAATGGTACTATTCTTACTGTGACTAAAGGGAACATGGAAAATGCAGACCTTTTAGTGGAAAATGGTAAAATAACCAAAATGGGAAAAGGGTTGGTTGCTCCTGCAGGAACCCAAACCATTGACGCTACAGGAAAATTCATTATGCCAGGTATTATTGATGCGCATTCCCATATTGGTATCGATGTGGTTAATGAAGCATCAAGACCCAGTACGGCTGATGTTTGGGTAGGAGATGCCCTGGATCCTTTAGACCTTTCTGTTTACAGGGCTCTCGCTGGTGGTGTTACCGCTTCACATGCCATGCACGGTTCTGCCAATGCTGTCGGAGGAGAATGTGAAACAATCAAACATAGATATGGTACCTTGAATCCTGAAGAAATGAGGATGGAAGGGGCTCCAAGAACGATTAAATTTGCCTTGGGCGAAAATCCAATGCGTGTGCACGGTGAAGGCAATCGTATTGTTCCCGCTACTCGTATGGGCGTAGAACAGGTTTTTCGCAAAGGGTTTGAAGAGGCAAAGGCCTATATGGCTGCATGGGATTTATATGAAAAGGAAAAAGTAAAAAATCCTGCTGCGCTGAAACCCGTTTATAACAAAAGACACGAAACCATGGCAGAAATCCTTAAAGGGAACATTATTATTCATTGCCATTCCTATCGTTCTGACGAGATTTTGATGCTTCTGAATGTTTGTAAGGATTATCAGATTAAAAGATTAGTATTTCAACATACCAATGAAGGATTTAAAGTAGCTCCTGAACTTGCCGCTTATGGTGCTATGGCGTCTGTTTTCGCAGATTGGTGGGCTTATAAGTTTGAAGTTTATTATTCCACAGCTTATAATGCGGCCATTTTAACGAAAAATGGGGTAGTAACCTCTATCAATTCTGATAGTGAGGAATATATCAGACACTTATATCACGAGGCAGCAAAAACTCAGCGCTATGGTAGTTTGTCAGACGAGGAAGCTTTGGCATTAATTACCATCAATCCTGCCAAACAACTTGGAATTGACCAAAGAGTAGGATCATTAGAGGTTGGCAAAGATGCCGATATTGCCATTTTCGATGGACATCCTTTGTCAATTTATGCCGTCCCTCAATATACAATTGTGGATGGAGTGATTCGGTTTAACAGATCAAAAGATGCTGCAGACCAACGCCTTCAGGCAAGTGCAACGCGCGCGGAAACTGGATTTTTTCTGCATAAAGAGCAGCATAATCACGACCGTTGTTTAGAAGGAGCTTTTGAGAATACAGCTACCTTTTTCGGTCTTGAGCGTGAGTAAATCCTATTTTTTTATTAGCAATTAACTTATTCACATGAAAATAAATGTAGTTTTTACCCTGGTTTTTACTTTGGCTTTAACCCATTCTTTTGGGCAGGTAAAAAAATCAACAAAGGGTACTTTCGCTTTAACCAATGCTACCATAGAGACCGTAACTAAAGGAACTGTCTCAGGTACATTAATCATAAGTGAAGGTAAAATAACAGCGCTTGGTTCCAATGTAACCATTCCTTCCGGCGCAAATGTCATCGACTGTAAGGGAATGTTTATTTATCCGGGCATGATTGACGGAGGAACTCAACTGGGTATAGTTGAGGTTTCATCTATCTCTCTGACGGATGACTCTGATGAATTGGGCGAATTAACCCCACACATGGAAGCGATTACGGCTTTTAATACCAGTGCCACCGCTGTTTCGGTAACGAGAGTAGATGGAATTACTACCACCTTGGTCGTTCCTCAGGGAGGTCTTTTTCCTGGTACAGCCTCTTTGGTTAATTTGGTTGGCTATACACCTGACCAAATTTATGCTGGTTTTAAAGGCGTTGTATTAAATTTCCCTGGTGCAGGTCGTCGTGGGTTTTGGGACAGAAGAACAGACGAAGAGTTGAAAAAAGAGGAGGAAAAAGCCCTTAAACAACTAAACGATGTTTGGACAGAGGCTTTATATTATGTACAAGTGACTGATGCTGCGGCAAAAGATCCTTCCATTAAAGTGGCTTCTAATCCGGAAATGGCTCGTATTGCAGAGGTTATCAGAGGAAAAATGACCTTACTTATAGAAACAAATAAGGCATCAGATATTGAGGCTGCTATCAAGTGGGCGCAAGACAAAAAGGTAGCTAAAGTGGTTCTTACCGGCGTTGCTGAAGGTTGGAGAGTCGCTGATAAAATCGCAAAATCAGGATTTCCTGTCATAACAGGCCCTATCATTGCGTTGCCTACCAGAGAATCTGATAATTATGACAAGGCGTATGCTAATCCTGGTATCATGTCGAAAGCTGGGGTTAAAGTAGCCATTCGTACTAATGATCAGGAAAATGTCAGAAATTTACCATTTCATGCTGGCTTTGCCGCTGCCTACGGAATGAGTAAAGTGGATGCATTGAAATCTGTTACCATCGTTCCTGCTGAAATTTTTGGCGTTGCCGATAAATTAGGTTCGCTGGAAGTTGGAAAACTAGCTAGTATCATGGTTACTACAGGTGATCCGCTAGAGCCAAAAACACAAATTAAATATCTTTTTATTGACGGTTGGATTGTTCCTTTGGATAGCAGACACATTCAGCTATATGAAGAATTTTTGAATCGTTCTCCAGGTCTTAAAAAATAATAATGTCCTTCTTTAAGGAATATAATAATGACTTGTTTTTTTTCGCCCGCGTTCCGTTTCTAAAAGAAATTGGAACGTGGGTGATTTTTGTTTTAAGCCTTTCTTCTTGTAATCTGTTTAAGCCCGTTATTACCTCTCCTTCTACATTAAATGAAGAGGTTTTTTTAAATGAGAGGAATGTAGAGGAGGTTCCATCCGAAAAAGGAAATGATAGAATAAATATTATTCCTTATTGGAAAAAGAAAGTCGACGATTATCCAGCTAAAAATAATGCCTCAGCTAATTTGACGTTAAGATATAATGTCATTGCGGAGGCAGAAAAATATGTTGGTATTCCATATACCTGGGCAGGTAAATCGCCGGAAACTGGATTTGATTGTTCTGGCTTCACTTCTTATGTGTTGCGCAAGTTTGATTATAATATTTCGCCGTCCTCGAAAGATCAAGCTAAATTGGGTGTACCAAAATCTTTAGATGATTGTAATCCAGGTGATTTAATCATCTTTAGGAATGACAAAAATGAGGTTTTTCATGTATCATTTATAACGGACATTCAGCCTCAGGTCATTGAGGTTATCCATAGTGTAAATGGAGGTGTTAAAAAGGAAAATTTATTTTACAACACTTGGTGGATGAATAAAAAAATGGAGATTCGGTCTATATTGCCATCCCCCTGAAATCAACTCAGTTCTCCCATCCTAAGTGCTTTATATCGGCCTTTTCCAAATTTTGTTCCATTGAAAATGATATGAGGCTTTTGAATTTCTCTTTCCATTTCAGGTAATTCATTAAACTCCTTGCATACCTGAGAACAGCAAGCCTGATATTTTGTGGCACAAGCTTCACATTGAATAAAGAGAACATGACAGGCTGCATTGGCACAATTTTTATGAATATCGCAGGGTGTTCCGCATTGATGGCATTTTGAAATAACATCATCAGAAATCCGTTCACCTAATCGTTCATCGAAAACAAAATTTTTGCCTATAAATTTATTGGGCAAATTTTGTTCTTCACATTGTCTGGTATATTCTATAATGCCGCCATCAATCATATAAACATGTTCAAATCCTTTATGGAGATAATAGGCACTCGCTTTTTCACAGCGAATTCCACCGGTGCAATACATGACAATATTTTCTTTTTTCTTATCGGCCAACATATCCTCAACTAAGGGTAGGGCCTCTCTAAAGGTCTCGACATCAGGACAAATTGCATTTTCATAATGACCCACTTCGCTTTCATAATGGTTACGCATATCTACCACAATGGTATCAGGTTTATCGAGTAATGCATTAACTTCGGGGGCAGAGAGATGTTTTCCCCTTTTAGTTACATCAAAGGTGGAGTCATCTAATCCATCAGCTACGATCTTATTTCTTAATTTGATATTTAATTTAAAGAAAGATTTTCCATTATCATCCACTGCAATATTCAAACGACAACCGTTTAGCCAGGGAATGCTATACAGGTAATTTTTAAAAACATCAAAAGTGTCACTTAGGACTGAAATCTGACCGTTAATCCCTTCAGAAGCTATATAAATGCGACCAAATACCCCTAATCGATCTAGTCCTGCATATAATTCATCTCTGAAAGCAGTGGGATCGCTCAATTGGTGGTATCTATAAAAAGAGAGGGTAGTTCTTGGTTCAATGCTTTCCTCCAGCTTCTTTTTTAATTCAGCCCTATTAACGCGGTTATACAGTCTTTTCATAACGTTTAAAGATAAATGGGCTGCAATTTACCTATTTTGATTAATCCAAAGAATGCCTTTTGTCATCTTTTCTTTATTTGCGAGGGTGTAGATATACATTCCATTTGGCAAAGAAGGTAAATTTATCGACGAAATAGATTGATCCACTTGATGATTCATAATTTCACGTCCATACATATCGAATAGCGTCAGAGAAAAAATTTCCTTTCCAAATGCAGTAGAAATATAAAGTTGTTGATGACCGGCTAGGGGATAAATTTGAATCGTAGGGTCAACAGATTCATTAATGGAGGTAACAGAAAGTGCTTTTTTCACTGCGGCAAGGGCATCAATTCTACCATAACCATACACAGGGTTTGGATAACTTCCTCCACTTATATTGGAACAAACCTGCGAACTGTAAAGGGGTAGTGAGGTTTCACGAATGATTTGCTCCACCTTGTCAACCTGACCTATCAAGGATGAGTTAGCTGAAAAAAGTAGCGCTGCCAAGCCGGCAACATGTGGCCCTGCCATACTTGTGCCACTTTGCAAACCATATTTTTTTCCAGGAAAAGCCGATTTTATACTTACACCCGGAGCGGATACATCTGGTTTAATTACTTTTTTGCCTTGAATGAGTGCAGGGCCCCGCGAAGAAAAAGTAGCAATGCTATCATTGGAACGGGTAGCACCAACGGAAAAGGAACCACTAACAGTAACTGGAATTTCTTCCATTGTTTCACAGCTACCTCCATCATTTCCAGCAGAAACAACCACCATAATACCCGCTTTTCGCAATAAAGTAATGGCTTTTTCGAAAAGTTCAATATGATTATTTAAACATCCCTCCATAGTTGGACAAGACCAGGAGTTATTGATCACATGAGGTGCTAATAAAGGATTAGGATTTTTTCCAGATAAATCTCTGGGGGCTAAAAACCAATCGAAACAAGCGAGATAGGAAAAGGGATTACCGTATCCGCGATCCATATTTCGTGCACCAATCCAGGTTGCGCCTGGGGCAACACCTATGGAAGTGCCGGAAACGTCCTTACCCACCATCGTACCCATAGTATGGGTTCCGTGAACATCGTCATCACAAGGTGTTTTGATAGAATAACCACAGGGATTTATCGTGTCTTTATTTAACGGAGATGCCTTATCAATAGCATCAAACCAATGGTAATCGTGTTTGATAATTTCTTTTGAACTCCCTCGATAGGCACTTACAAGATCAGGATGCGTCCAATCATAACCTGTGTCTTGCCCTGCGATGACGATACCCTTTCCAGTTATTCCCATAGCCCAAACGGCGGGAGCCTTTATTTTATCAATACCCCATTCTGATGAGCTTCTTAAAGATTGATTTTCCGTAGAACGCTGGTATGGGGTTACAAAAATTTCTGGATTGTCATATATAAAGGCAATGTCATATCTTTTTGCCAAATAGGTAATTTGCTCTTTTGAGAGTGTAACCAAGAGGGCATTTACCAGCATATTTGATTTAAAGGAAATATTTTTACCAGTTAACCATTTTTGAACGGCATATTGGGAAATGCGGGTGTTTTCCTGAAGCGCTTTAAAAATAAAAGAGCCCTTCTGACTTTTATCCCAATAAGAACTATAAGAAGAAAGGTCCATTTTTTGGTCGTGAAACTGAATAATTACTTCTGTTTTATCTTTTTTCAACCATTCTTTCTTCAATCCTTCACTCAATTTGTATAAGTTATTTGAAGGTTGAGAAAAAAGAAAAGAGCAATAAATAGGGAATATTAGAAGTAAAATAACCTTGGTTTGTAGCATAAAATTAATTTTAGAGCAATTTGCATTGTTTTCTTTTATTTTTTATTATTATTTAACATAAATAAATTGCAGTTCCGAATAAAATAATACATATTTGTATTAAGAGCTTTAAAAAAATCTATTAAAGACTGATTTTCAGTCACAGAGAGGCAAACACACACATTATGAACCCATCCATTACGGTTTACAATGCTTTCACAGGTATGTCCATATCTGAGAGGCAACAACTCCTTCTTTTTATGAAGGCACAAGTCGGTGAAAACGGCGAAACCCCCTACGATTTAGCATTAGATTATGCATTAAAATTGATTCCTTCTTTCGGTGGATTTGTATTAGTTGCCTATCAGGACATTTTCCCCATTGGATGTCTGATAGTAAATAAAACAGGTATGGAAGGATTTGGTCCGGGTCATATCATTTCTATTGCTTATCAGCACCCACAGTTTATGTCCAATCCTGAAATTATGGATCTGCTAATTGCCAGAGCTATGGAATTTACAGGTGGTGACATAAGCTATTATCTCAGGCCTAACGGCTTGCAAGCGGAATTTATTCAGCAATTTAAAGAAGCAATAAATCAGCTGCATTTTAAAAAACTGAAGACTGTGGTGGCTGCTATAGCTTAAATAAGGCAATGGTTTTGGTTATCCTTCATTTTATCCCTTTAAATAAAAAAAATATACGACATTTGCAGAAAAAAATTGACTAAAAAGCCTTCTTCAAACCAGTTAGATGCACAACTGTTAAAACGCGTTTTAGCAGAGGCA
>JBMLQR010000178.1:39154-43296 GCA_049241465.1 Saprospiraceae bacterium
AGATTTTTAATCATATAAATAGATTCAATCTTTCCTATTTTGATAAAACGCCTATAGGAACTTCAACCACTCGCACAATCAATGATGTTGAAACCATAAATACCGTTTTTTCCCAAGGGGTTATTACTATCATTGCAGATATCTTAACGCTGATTGTTGTTTTAGCTATAATGTTTATAACTAGTTGGGAATTAACCTTAATAGCGCTTACAACTTCTCCATTTTTAGTCATTGCCAGTTACATATTTAAAGAGAAGGTAAAAACGTCCTTTCAATCAGTCAGAACGGAAATTTCACGCATGAATGCTTTTTTGCAAGAGCAAATTTCAGGCATGCGTTTAGTACAAATTTTCCATATCGAAAAATTGTCAATGCGTCGATTTAAAACGATAAATAGGGAATACACTAAGGCAAATTTGGATTCAGTTTTGTATTACGCAGTTTTTTATCCGGTTGTAGAAATTATTTCTGCTGCGTCTTTAGGATTAATGGTTTGGTGGGGAGCAAAAGGAGTTATAGGGGAAAGTGTGTCTATGGGTGCATTAATCGCATTTCCCATTTATTTAAATATGTTATTTAATCCTATTAGGATATTAGCTGATAAATTCAATACGCTACAAATGGGGTTAGTGGCTTCTGAAAGGGTCTTTGCCTTGTTAGACAATCAAGCAGAACAAGAAGTAACGGGGCATTTAAAACCTGAAAAGCTGAGAGGGGAGGTTGTTTTCAATAAGGTAAATTTTGCCTATCAGGGAGAAGATTGGGTGTTGAAAAATGTTGATTTCCATATTAAGCCGGGAGAAACATTGGCGATTGTAGGGGCAACGGGTTCGGGAAAAACGAGTATTATCAGTCTAATAAATAGGTTTTACACACATCAATCCGGGCTCATTTCTATAGATGGAACAGATATAAAGGATTTTGATTTACAGGCGCTTCGTCATAAAATGGCCTTGGTTCTTCAGGATGTTTTTCTGTTTTCGGGGTCTGTATTTGAAAATATTACGCTGCGAGATGAGTCGATAAGTAGAGAAAAAGTCCTCTCAGCAGCTAAAATGATAGGTGCACATGAATTTATTGAAAAACTTCCAGGTGGTTACGATTATCAGGTGATGGAGAGAGGGGCAACCCTTTCTATGGGACAAAGACAGCTCATTTCATTTGTTAGGGCGCTTGTTTTTGAACCAGATATTTTAATTTTAGATGAGGCTACTTCCTCTATAGATCCAGCCTCGGAATCGGTCATTCAAAAAGCTATTGAAACATTAATTGCTCAAAGAACTTCTATCATAATAGCACATAGATTATCAACCATAATGCATGCTCATAAAATTCTGGTTATGCAAAGAGGAGAGGTAATGGAATCGGGTTCACCAGAAGATTTACTAAAAAACGAGGAGGGACTTTTCAGAAAGTTACACGATATGCAATTTATTCAGATTGAGTCCATGGTAACATCCACTTAATTTCGTAAAATGATTCTTATATCGATAAAATGAGCATGTTTATATTTTTTTAATTATTCATTGCCATTTCTTTTTTAAATTACCATTCAAAATAAAATTTTCATGACACAGATTATATTAGACCTGCAGGAGGTAGTTAAAGATTACGATAAAAAACGGGCTGTTGATAAAGTGAGTTTTCAACTGCCTAAAGGAGCTATTTTTGGATTGTTAGGTCCCAATGGCGCAGGTAAAACGTCCCTCATTAGAATCATTACTTCTATTACCAGAGCTGATGCCGGAGTTGTTCTTTTTAATGGTGAGCCTCTTCAGGAAAAACATAGTGAAAGAATGGGTTACATGCCTGAGGAGCGAGGTTTGTACAAAAAAATGAAAATCGGTGACCATTTACTCTATCTCGCTCAACTCAAGGGGCTTTCCTATAAGGAGGCAAAAACGGAACTTACCTATTGGATGGAGAAATTTGAAATTATGGATTGGTGGCCCAAAAAAATTGAGGAATTATCCAAGGGCATGCAGCAAAAAATTCAATTTATTGTAACTATTCTCCATAAACCAGACTTAATTATTCTGGACGAGCCTTTTTCTGGCCTGGATCCTATTAACGCAAATCTTATCAAAGATGAAATTTTAAATCTTAATAAAAATGGGGCTACCCTCATTTTTTCTACCCATCGAATGGAACAGGTTGAGGAGATTTGTGAAGAAATTGTCCTTATAAATAATGGGGCAAACGTCCTTCAAGGTAAGGTTAAAGATATTAAAAATAGTTATAAGGAAAATCTATTTAATGTTGACTTTAGTACGCCAACGCAAGTTGTTTTACCCGAGGAGTATGCTTTAAAACAAATCAATGATTTTAAGATTCAAGTTAAATTAGGGGAAAACCAATCAAGCAATGCCCTTCTGCAACATTTATTGAATCAAAATTTGAATATTTCTGGATTCAATGAAATATTACCTTCTCTGAACGAAATATTTATTCGTCGGGTGGGGCAATCAAATAGTTTCTAATAAAGATGCAGCGCAACGTAATCAATATTTCTTTTTTTCGATCCTTATGGATATTGGGATTATTCTTAGTACTTACATTACCTACTTTAGGTGTTTCTCAAGGGGTACCTGGCAGGTATTTAAAAGAGGTACTTCCTTGCAATGGATGTGAGGTGAGTACGTTGTACCCAATTATTCAATGGCCGGTAAAAAAGGGAAAAAATATTAGTTATGATGTTGAATTAGATAGAGATACCCTGGCAAATACGCCTTCTATTCTTTTTAAAAGTGCTCTTCCATATAGCATTCTTATACCATATATACCTTTGGAAAATGGCATTTATTATTGGAGGTATAAGGTGAATGGATTACAGTGGTCACCATATTTCTCCTTTTCAATTAAGGAAGATTACCAAAAAAATATTCCCCCTGACCCAGCTCTCTTCCTATCAAAAATTCCTGCAGGTCATCCGAGATTATTAATAAATAATATAAATCATTCCCGCTCCATTGATGCTAAAAATGAAGATAGAATAGCCATTATTTCTGAAGCGGATGAACTTTTATTACTTCCCCTTCCCGATGATTCCATTGATACCTCTCGTTTTGCTAACCTAAACGAAAATCAAAAAGGCAGAATCGAAAAGGATGCCGCCTATCAAATTGGTTATCAGGCTTATCAAAGAATTTATTTGTTTTGCCAGGCTTATCTTTTAACAGGAGATGACAAATATTTTCACAAGGCCAAAGAAATGGGCATATTAGTCACTCACTGGGATCGGAACGGGTATTCTGGCATGGTTGATTTTTCAGATGCTAAATGTATGCTGGGAATGGCTCTGGTTTTTGATACTTTTTATGATAAACTGAGTGATGCAGAGAAAAAATTACTATTGGATGCCATTCAAATAAGAGCTAAATATTTTTATCAATTATATAAAAATGACGTAGAAGTAAAAATTTTAAGTGGTCATTTCTGGCAGCATATTTTACATTTCCTCTTTCAGACCAATCTCATCTTGTTTAATCATGTTGATGAAACAAAAGAATGGTTAACCTATTATTACAATATATTTTTTGCAAAATCACCTATTCTTTCAGGTGAATCAGGAGGTTGGACAGAGGGACTGTCTTATTTTACAATGAATATGGAAACCCTGATTGATATTCCTTTTTTTGTGAAATCTTATACGGGTTACGATTTTTTTAAAGTTCACCCCTTTTATAAAAGCATGGCCTCCTGGTTGGTGTATCATGTTCCTCCGGGTGCCGTTGGCGATGGTTTTGCAGATAATTCAACGCATTTGTATAGCCCTGGGGCAAAATATCAAGCATTTGCCATAGAGATGGCAAAATTAACTCAATTTCCTCTTTATAAGTGGTATGCAGATAAATGTCGTGAATATGAACCGCTAAATATATCAAAAGAATCTACGCTGCGTTGGTTTAGATTATCAAAAACTCAGCAACTTGATATGCCAACAGCTGATTTAACCATTGATTTTCCTCTGGCTAAACTGTTTAGTGATGGTGGTGCGGGTTCTATGCAAACTAATGCCGGTAATCCAACATCAAATTTAGCAATATTTCTGCGTGCCAGTCCTATTGGAGCGTATGGACATATTTTGGCAGAGCAAAATACCTTCAATATTTCTTATAAAGGTAAAAGAGTCTTTTTTAAAA
>JBMLQR010000179.1:0-11820 GCA_049241465.1 Saprospiraceae bacterium
AAGGCACCCTCTTGTTTTAATGATCAAAATGGAGAAATATCACTCACTAAAATAAATGGCAGGGAAGGTATTGACTTTTCACTTTTTCGCTATCAATGGAGTAGCGGTCAAAGAACACCTTTAGTAAAAGGATTGTTGGGAGATGAAAATTATACTTTAACTGTCACAGATGCGAAGGGTTGCACTGGTATTTCGAGAGGATATATGAAAAATCCATTACCTGTAATCCTTACCTTAGAGGGCACTGACCCCACCTGTAATGCTGGAAAAGACGGAAAAATATGGCTCAAATCAATACAAAGTGAGGTAAATATCTCTTTTTACACCTGGAGTGCTGCAAATCAAGCTGCAGCAAAAGACACTATTTTTAATTTAGCTGCCGGGAATTATCAACTGACCGTAACGAATGTATCAGGATGTAAAGGAAGTACTTCTTTTAATCTAAAAGAACCTCCCGCCATAGTAATCAATCAATTTAAAAAAGGAAATGCATGTTTTGGTTATGCAGAAGGTGAAGCTGAAATATCTGTCACAGGCGGTAATCCAGGATACAACATTTTGTGGTCTGACGGAAATGCTTCTTTTAAAAGGCAAAATATGAAAGGAGGTCTCTACAATATCTCCATTACGGATGCCCGGAATTGTCTTAAAATGGAAGAGGTAACTATTTATCAACCCGAAAAAA
Organism: Saprospiraceae bacterium; assembly: GCA_049241465.1. Lineage (GTDB taxonomy): Bacteria > Bacteroidota > Bacteroidia > Chitinophagales > Saprospiraceae > BJGN01. The sequence goes on from JBMLQR010000179.1 coordinate 686, forward strand.
CTATTTTAGACTTCGATTTAGACAGTGTAAGTTGTTTTAGAAAATCAGATGCCATCTTAAACTTCGTTACTTTTGGTGGTAAAGGACCTTTTGTTTATAGTTTTGATAAGACAACCTGGCAAACAGGGAATCGAATTAGTAATTTAGGTGCTGGAAAATATACCCTTTTTCTAAAAGATGCCAATAGTTGTCTGACGGATACCACTTTCAATATCCCTGAACCCCTCTTCTTCAATATAGATTTAGGTCAGGAAATTATTAAAGCAAATTACAATCAAAAAATATCTCTTATCCCCTTACTTTTCAATGGTCAGGCACCTATAAAATACCAATGGTCACTGCCCGATAGCATAGCATTATCCTGTTTGCGTTGTAAAGATGCCATATTCACTGCCAATAGAACCATGGAAATAAATCTGTCGGCAACAGATAGAAATGGATGCATTGCTAAGGACGGAGTAAAAATACTGGTGAGTCAACAAAGAAATATAGCCATCCCAACAGCATTTAGTCCCAATAATGACACTCAAAATGATATTTTAATTATCCATGGGCCTGAAAATGTAAAAATACTTCAGTTTAAAATTTATGATCAGTTGGGTAATTTGGTTTACAAGGATGCTGATTTTTTTACCAATGAAACAAGCCGGGGCTGGAACGGTACCTTCAGGCAAATGGAAGTGCCCGTTGGAAATTATGAATGGTTTTGTACCGTCGAATATTCCGATGGCTACAAGGATTATTTGCGGGGTCAAACCCAATTGATTCGTTAATTTTACAAAATGATTATAGAAAGAACCTGGGTTGTTTTGCTCATTTTTATCTCTTCACTTATTTCAGTGAATGGGCAAGACCCGGTTTTTTCGCAAATTACCTCACAACCACTTTTAGCTAATCCAGCCTTTGCAGGGCTTCATACAGGAGAAATCAGAGCAAGCCTTCAGTTCAAATCCCAAAGTGATTTGCCGAGTTTGTCCTACAAAAATCAACTATTGACTTTTGGTATTGATACCAGATACAAAGCAGGGCGGCAGGATTTCTGGACTTTACAAGGCTTAATTTCCTCCTTCAAAATAGGAGATCCTTCTTTTGTACATCAAAAAGTAAGTCTTGGTGGTGGATATTTAAAACTGCTCAAAGCAGGTCGGTATGGTAAAGGAACGCAATATCTAAGCCTGGCATTCCAGGTTGGGCTAGATCAAACTTCATTAGCCAGTAATACTTGGTTTTCTAATCAATATGACCCTAATATTGGCGGTGGGAACACAAGCTTGCCAAGTGGAGAACCTAATGGCATTACCTATTCCTCGTCTTATATACCCGATGTAAATGCTGGCGTTCTTTGGTCCAACAGTTGGAGTAAAAATACGGGTATTTATGCGGGCATTAGCCTATTTCATATTAATGAGCCAAAAATGGCATTTATACCCAATACTGATACCCGATTAGAGAGAAAAATAACCTTTATTGCGGGTGGAGAATGGTCTTTAACTGAAAATACACATATTTTACCCGTCATTTACTATCAAGTACAGGGGCCGCATCAGAGAATAAGCATTGGAGCCCCCTTCCGTTTTAATCCACAGGACTGGAATGATCAGGCGCTAAGAGCGGGCCTTTGGCTTCATGGTAATCAATCAGATAATGGAAAATGGTTTTTTGGCGAAATAACTTTTCAGACCATTTTTGAACTAAAAAACATTCAACTTGGCTTAGCCTATTCGATAGGTCAGAAACCCCTGCAAACAAGTAGTTTTAGCAGAAATTCATTTGAAATTAATTTCACTTGGATAAAACCTGCAGATTACAAAAAGAAAATTACTTGCCCTCGCATGTAATCATTTCATTAAGAGAACTAAATTCCCTATAGATTAAGGATTTTTTGGAACGAGCATTTTGGGGACAGTACCTTCAGCAACCTTTCCATTTTGCAAATAAGCATTGGAAAAAGTGATAGATGCTAGAAATGATTCTGCCTCTGTCTGCTCAATGCCAGGTTCATAAGAATAACCCGAAAAAGAAAGAGATTCCTTTTGATTAAACAAAAATAAACCTACTATCAATAAAAAAGTAGCTGCAATACTGCTATAACTTAATCGAATGAACCTTCTTTTAATTTTTTTTTGTTGAATGCGAACCCACACCTCATTCGATGGCGTTTGTTCCAACTTATTCAATTCTTCAGACACTTGATCCCAGGAGGACATTTTATTATTCATATCTTTAAAATTATTCATCATCATGATCTTCAGTTTTTGAATGATCTGTCTCCAGATTCGTTAACCCAAGTTGTTTTCTTATGCTTCTTTTTGCATGAATCAATTGTGATTTAGAGGTATTAACACTGATGCCCAAAAGTTGGGCGATCTCCTTATGTTTATAACCCTCAACCACATATAAATTAAAAATAATTTTATAACCACTTGGCAAAGCATCGATTACCCGCTTTAAAGCTTCAACATCTTTCTCCATAATAAAAGAATCATCCAAGTCAGCTTTAGCCTCATTCAAGGTATCAATGCCTACGGTAATCATTTTATTTTTTCTTAAAAACATCAGGCAGTCATTAACTACCAATCTCTTCATCCAACCTTCGAAGCTTCCCTCTTTTTTGAAGGTATCTAATTTTGTGAAAATCTTAAAAATAGATTCCACAAGCACATCTTCAGCATCATCATGTCGGGGAATATAGCGAAGGATAAGCGCTAAAAACCTCGGAGCATACTTTTTATACAAGAATTCCTGAGCGGAATGATCCTGTTTTAAGCAAAGCTGAATTAACACTGATTCCTCCATAAAAGATATAAACCCTCATAAATAAAGGCAGAAAAAGGATATTTTTACCATTAGATGCAAAATTGCATCCATTGGGTGCAAGGTTATGAAAGAATTATCGCAATTTTGCGGTAAATTTTAAGAATTTTCAATGAATCATTCAGAAATAAAAGGCAAAGCCATTCCAGAAGGATTTGAGCCAGCCATTTGGTGTGCCAAATTAGGAACGCCTTTATATGTTTACGATGCCGATGAAATGGCAAAACAGGTAGCAGCCTTCAAAGCCGCGTTTTCTGTGGAAGATTTGCATATCCATTATGCATGTAAAGCCCTGACTAACATTAATGTGTTGCGCCTGATGAAAAAATGGGGGACAGGATTAGATACTGTTTCAATAGAAGAAATCAGGATCGGTTTATTGGCGGGATTCAAACCGAATGACATCATGTTTACCCCTAACATGGTTGGCTTTGAAGAAATAGCCGAGGCCGTTGAAATGGGCGTTCGCATTAATATTGACAATTTACCATTCCTTCTTCGTTTTGGACAGGTGTTTCCAGAAACTCCCGTTTGTGTCAGGCTAAATCCCCATATCCTGGCAGGCGGTAATATTAATATTTCTGTTGGTCATACGCATTCTAAATTTGGTATTTCCTTTGAACAGATAGGTGATATAAAATCTATCCTTTCCAAAACAGGACTAAAGGTAGAAGGTCTGCATATACACATTGGTTCCGATGTTAAAGATGCTGAATCTTTTGTTAAGGTAGCTGATTTGCTGTTTGACATAGCTTTACAATTCCCTGATTTAGCCTTTTTAGATTTAGGCGGAGGATTTAAAATAAACTATAAACCAGAAGATAAAAAAGCAGATATCAACGAATTAGGTAGATTACTGAGTGCTTCTTTCAATCAATTCTGCCAAAAATATGGCAAGACTTTATCCCTTATTTTCGAGCCTGGGAAATATTTGGTAAGTGAAGCAGGCTACTTTTTTACGCAGGTAAATGTGGTTAAACAAACGCCTTACGTATTATTTGCCGGCGTTGATTCTGGATTTAATCATCTGATCAGACCTATGTTTTACGACGCATATCATCATATAACCAACTGTTCCAACCCCGATGGCGCTTTATTATCTTATGACATTGTGGGAAATATATGTGAAACAGACACCTTTGCCAAACAGCGGGAATTACCAGAAATAAAAGAAGGCGATATTCTGTGTTTTCATAATGCCGGTGCTTATGGTTACACTATGGCTTCGAATTATAATTCAAGGCCAAGACCAGCGGAAGCACTATTTATGGACGGAGGTCTGCATTTAATCAGAAGGAAAGAAACCTTAGAAGACATTTTACAAACTCAAGTTGAATTAGAATTTTTAAAATAGGATACAAAACCATCCTTAAAAGTAAAAAATATGTCCTTGTCAGCGCGCTATCAACCCCAGGAAACAGAAACAAAGTGGTATGATTATTGGCTTAAAAAAAATTATTTTCATTCAGAACCTGACGAAAGGGAGCCATTTACGGTAGTTATCCCCCCACCCAATGTTACCGGGGTTTTACACATGGGGCACATGTTAAACAACACCATACAGGATATTCTGGTAAGGAAAGCAAGATTATCGGGTAAAAATGCCTGTTGGGTGCCTGGAACCGATCATGCCAGTATTGCTACAGAAGCTAAAGTAGTAAGATTATTAAGAGAGCAGGGAATTAAAAAAGGTGATATTGGAAGAGATGCTTTCTTAGAACACGCTTTTGCCTGGAAAGATAAGTACGGAGGTATTATTTTAGATCAATTAAAAAGATTGGGCGCCTCCTGCGATTGGGAAAGAACACGCTTTACCATGGAACCTTCCCTCTCCGATGCTGTTTTGCATGTTTTCGTCAATCTTTATGAGAAAGGTAGAATTTACCGTGGTTTAAGAATGACCCAATGGGATCCTGAGGCGCTAACTGTTTTATCCAATGAGGAGGTCATTTATAAAGAGGAAAATGCCAGGTTATTTCATTTGAAATACTATCGTACCGATAATCCAGATCTTTTTATTACCATCGCGACACAAAGGCCCGAAACCATTATGGCGGATGTAGCCATTGCTGTCCATCCACAAGACGAAAGATACCAGTCATTTATTGGCAAATCGGTCTTTGTACCCCTAATCAACCGGGAAATACCAATCATCGCCGATGCTTATGTTGATATCGCATTTGGTACCGGCGCTTTAAAAATCACCCCGGCACACGATCAAAATGATTACGAAATTGGTAAAAAACATAAATTACCGGTTATAGATATTTTGACTCCAAACGGTAAATTAAATGAAAAGGCTACTATTCTGGTTGGTCAGGATCGCTTCGAGGCTAGAAAAAATATAAAGAAGTTATTAGAAGAAGCCGGCGCCTTAGAAAAAATAGAGGATTATAGAACAAGCATTGGTCATAGTGAAAGAACCGATGCCGTCGTTGAGCCCAGACTCAGTTTACAATGGTATGTTGACATGAAACCCTTTGCGAAAACAGCTCTTGAGGCTGTGAAAAGTGGTGAAGTGAAATTTTACCCCGAATCCATGTTTAACATGTATCAAAGCTGGCTGCAAGAAGACAACATTAGAGACTGGTGTATCAGCAGACAATTATGGTGGGGACAACGAATTCCTGCCTGGTTTCTAAAAACTGAAGAGGAAGACGAAAATCAACAGGTTTTTGTAGCTAAAACGGCTGACGATGCATTAAAGCAAGCGATAGAAAAAACAGGGAATACCTCATTGACTTTGGCCGATTTAAAGCAGGACGAAGATGTTGTTGATACCTGGTTCTCTTCATGGCTTTGGCCTATTTCTGTTTTTGACGGATTCAAAGATCCAAAAGAAATAGCTTATTATTATCCTACACAAGTTTTAGTAACCGGTTGGGATATCATGTTTTTTTGGGTGGCAAGAATGATTATGTCCGGTTATGAATTTTCACCGGAATTACTGGATGCTGTTAAAATAAAAGAAAAAGGGGCTATGCCATTTAAGGCCGTTTATTATACGGGGATGGTCAGGGATAATAAACGAAGAAAAATGTCTAAGTCTTTGGGTAACTCTCCCGATGCATTAGCGCTCATTGACACGTATGGTGCCGACGGGGTTCGTTTTGGTGTCTTGTCTTCCGCTGCCGCTGGTAATGATATTATTTTTGATGCACCATTTGACCCCAAAACACAAGAAGTTTTAAATGAAAGTAAGCTTTGTGAACAGGGTAGAAATTTCTGTAATAAACTATGGAATGCTTTACGATTATTACAAGGTTGGGAAGTCACTGAGATTGAAAAGAACGATGGGGATCATGCTATTGCAGAACTTGCCAACCAATGGTTAGACGCGAGAATTAACCAAACCCTGGTTTTACTTCAAGATCAGTTTAATTCTTATCGTTTAAGTGAAGCGCTGATAACGGTGTATAAGTTGATATGGGATGATTTTTGTTCCTGGTACCTGGAGCTCATAAAGCCCACTTATGGCGAACCAATTCAGAAAAAGGTACTTGAACAGGCTATAGCTCATTTTGAAAAATTAATGACCATTTTACACCCTTTTATGCCCTTTGTGACAGAGGAAATATGGCATCAGTTAAAACAGAGAGCGGAAGGTGAAGATTGTGTAGTAAGTGTATGGCCGACAATAAACGAATACGATAAATTACTTATTGCTGACGTAGATTTACTGAAATTAGTAACAACCTCCGTTCGTGAAATCAGGAATAACCATCAGATTAAAATGAAGGAAGAACTAACACTTTACCTTCAACAATCCATTTTAACAAATCAATGGTTACATAGAAATGGAATAAAAGAAGCGCTCTGTAAGACCAGTGTGTTAAATGAGGTTTCCTTAACGGAGGAAGAAATACCCAATACGGTTACTTTCCTTGGCGGTAATGATAAATTCTATCTGGTGATTAATACCACCATTAATGTTGAAGAGGAAAAAGGTAGATTGGTAAAAGAGATTGAATATTACCAGAAATTCATCTCTTCTGTGGAGAATAAGCTATCCAATGAAAAGTTTGCCAATAGCGCTCCTGCAGATATAGTCAATAAAGAAAGACAGAAATTAGCAGATGGACAGACCAAGCTAAAAGGATTAATGGAGGCTTTGACAAAATTAGGATAAGAATTTAAAGAAAATAAGCTGGTTCAATATAAAAAGGGAGACAAACGAACGATTTTGTCTCCCTTTTCATTCATCATTTTAATTGACTATTTGCACTTTACCAGTGATAACACCTTTTTTGGTTTTACATTGAACGAGGTAACTCCCATCGGGAAGGTTAGCATTTATCCTAAAGAAAACATTTCCAGAAAGAATAATTTTTTCTTCCCAAACCTTCTTACCCTGAACATCAAAAAGGGCATAACTTTCAAAATCAGCGGGTTCTACGGCATTTATTTTAACAAAGAAATCGTCTTGTGCTGGATTTGGGAAAATTTCCATTCCAACCGATTCACTTTTAATAACATTTACCGGCGTGGATTTTTCTCTGATGCGCATACGAACCAGGGCAGTGATATCCTTGCCGAAACCGCCTCCATACCATTCACCATTTTTAATAATAGTTGACAGCTGACCATAATTATAGGTGATTTTACTGTAGGGCATAAACATATCTTTTGCATATTGAACCATAAGAATATAATCGCCATCGGCTTTTAGTGGAACGCCCGGATTATTTGTTTCCAGATTTAACAAAGGCGTATTGATAAGTTCAAAATTCTTTTCTGTTTTAAACTCATGAAAACCATATCCTACCACTTTCAAATCCTTATCATCAAATTTAGCATCTCCATTATCAATGTATTGATAAAGTAGCAAACTGACCGATTTACCAAAATGGGAATTTCCGTTACTAGCCACTGAAAAAGAAGCCTCATAAGCATCGAAGCCAGCCTTTTTTATGTAATAATAATTTCCTGCTTCCCAAATATCCCCTGACACAACAGAAGGTTGGGTTGCACTAGAAAGAATGCCATCATCTTTTGCAAATAAATTTCTGGTAACTATAAAATTGGTAACCAGACTATTATCGGATGGAACTTCATCGGTAGAGTCAGTAGAAACGAGATATTGGGTAGCATAACTTCCTGTATCTCTTGGTATGAAAATTTTTGGGATAGAAAAAGTATCTACCAGCCCACTTTTTAGATTTAGCAGAGTGGTATCGGCATTAAAAGACTGACCATTAGAAGAAATAACTTTGACAGAAAACTTAACTTTAGGTTGTGCGAGTGTTCCTTTATTACTTACGGTAGCTACGAAAGGTACTTCTTGAACCTGTGAAACGGGAACGCCAAAACTTTCGGGAAGAATGGGAGCAGAAACCACCAGATCTCTGGCGGGTTGCGGATTACCTTCAAAAAGAGCCACATCATCTAAGCGCCAGGCATATTCGTAATTACCTTTCCAACGAAAACGAATAAAAACCTTTTCTTTTCCTGCGGCATCAGGCAACTCTAAGGTAACAATTTGACGGGAGGCACTTACATTATTTGCGCCTACATCCGTTAGAATGGTAGTATAAACAAAGGCAGTACCATCAAAACTAATCCCCACCTGAGCTATGGACTGACTTGGAGGGGAATAAAAAGCATATTGATTTTCAAATCTTAGGAATATATTTTTCTTACCCACACAATTTATGGGATTAATAGTAGTCAAAAAAACATCATGAGGAACCTCTCCGTTATCTTCAGAATTGAAAATGGCAAAACCATCAGCTGCTGTTTTTGAAGTAAAATCGGGTTGTCCTTCGAATAAACTTTTAGGATTATTGCTCCATTTCCATTTTTCAGGCCCTGCATTTGTTCCTCCAGAGACCCATTTAGCGGTAAAATCTGCTGCAGAAGCGAATGTTTCGTTATAAAATGGCGATGCAGTCTGGCTGTAACCGACCAATGAAATGAGGAAGAGGTTCATAAGAAAAAAGGGCAAAATGCGCATGTATTTTTTCATGTTGTTCATATTTATTTGTTTTGAACGGTGTATAAATTTAAATAATAGGTTGTAAAAGGTTGAAGCTCCAGGGAAACTACGCCAGAACGGGAACAAACCTGAGCTCCTGCGGCATTAGCGATATTTCCCATGGTTTCCAAGTCAACTTTTTTAAACAGGGACCAAACCAGGCTGGAAATGACAGCGTCGCCCGCGCCGCAGACATCACTTATTTCCTGTTTAATACCTTTAATCCAAAAGCAGGAAGAACGATTTGCAATCCAAAGTCCGTCCTCTCCAAGGGTAATAACTGAAATTTCGCAATCTAGTTTATCAAAAATGTAATCTGATACTCTTTTTAGGTCAGAAATATTATTTTCGAATAGAAAAGGGATTTTTTTCTGAATTTCCTTTTTATTTGGTTTAAATATAGTCACCCCCTGATAATCCCAAAAATGCAAGTCTTTTGGATCAACTACAATGGGAATATCCATTTTTTTTGCTGTTGAAATGAGTGATTTGATAATAAAAGAAGTTAATACCCCTTTATTATAATCTTGCAAAACAATTCCTTGTGGCTTGTATTTACCCCAAAGACTTAGAATATGCGCTAAAAAGGCCTTTTCTTCCTCCGATGACAAAAAATGAGCATCTTCTTCATCAATTCTGAGCAGATGCTGCCCATTTGACATAACTCTGATTTTTTGAGAAGTTCTTCGGTATGAACTTTTTATTATGCCCTCCGATGAAAGACCTGCCTTTTCAAAAAAACTCAACAAAGAATCGGCAGAATCATCATTTCCAATAACAGAAAAAAGGATAGTTTGTAGTTGTAAACCATACAAATTCAGGGCTACATTGGCAGCGCCACCTGGCCTCTCCGATTTTTTGTTCACATCGAGAACGGGCACAGGCGCTTCGGGAGAGATTCTGTTAACTACACCAAGTATGTATTTATCCAGCATAACATCTCCGACCACAAAAACGACCTGATTGACTTCTGCCAAGTTACCGTTAACTATCATAATGTAACACTTCACATAAATAAGGCAAAATCTTATCCACTGTACCCATATTTTGAACAATATACGACGAAGCAATCATTCCAACCTTATGTCTATCCTCTGGATCTATTAATTTTTCCAAAACGAGCTTCCAATCTTTCACATTTTTAATAGAAAAGCCTCCTCCATTCTCTACCAAAAAATGAGCTTCCGGGAAAGCCTTAAAATTTGGACCAAAAATAACAGGCATTTCATAAACGATGGGCTCTAAAAGATTATGAATACCCTTTCCAAAACCACCACCCACATAAGCCAGTTGAACATACCGGTAAGCATATTTTAACATTCCCAGGGTATCCAAGAATAAAATACGTTCAACTCCTGTGGCTTCAGAAGCTTTTGAAAAAAGGATTATGCTCTTTTCATCCTTTACAGCGGAGAATAACAAATTTATTTGATGGGACGATATTTCATGTGGTGCCCATATTATTTTCCAATTTTTATAGGCAGAATTAGCTAAAAAATCCTGTAAAAAAGGAATATCAACTGACCAGGTACTGCCAAATATAATTGTGTCTGAGTCCAGAGTAAAGGCCTTAATGATTTCATTTTCCCAAGATACTTCCTTATTAAATTTCACACTATCTACCCTACTATTGCCTGCCAGGATGGTATTATGAAGATTGTATTTTTTTGCCAACTCAATGTCCTTTGTATTTTGAAGAAAAAGAACAGAGAAAAGATGACACATTTTTACATACCACGACGAATAGACAGGCATTTTTAATAAAGAGGAAGAAAGGGTACCTGAAACCAGAATAACTGGTATTTTTTGTAGGTTCAACTCATTCAAATAATGGAACCACAATTCCTGTTTCACAAATATAACCAAGGATGGACGAAGGGCATTAATCCAGAATTTTGCCACTTTTTGTCCATCTAAAGGAAGGGGGAAAACAGCATCTGCCTGGAAAAAGGAAGAAGGACGATTAAATCCTGAAGGAGAAAAAAAGGTTAGGATAATCAAATATTCGGGGAACCTACGTTTGATTTCTACAAGAATGGGTTTCGCTTGCTCATATTCTCCTAGGGAGGCACAATGCACCCAAACACAATTTGAAGAGGAACATAAGGTTTTAATTGAACTTATCGATTTCTTTGTTAGCTTTTGACCGTCTGTCCACAAGGCCCATTTTTTTGAAAAAAGAGCCAGAACAGGGAAACACATACGAACCATAAAAAGGAGGAAGTTATACAAAAGCAGCATACATCCTCATTAATATTTTAGAGAAGCTGGGTTTTTAAAAACCCTTGGAAAATGGTAACCCAGATGAATTCCGGGTTGAAAAACCCAAAAAATAGCTTCATCTTTT
>JBMLQR010000179.1:11920-14721 GCA_049241465.1 Saprospiraceae bacterium
GTTTAAATAAAAAAGAACGCTTATCTTGTGACAAAATTAAACATATTTAACATTGAAAAGAATACTAATTGCTGGAGCTGCGGGTTTCCTTGGATCTCACCTGTGCGACCGATTTATTAAAGAGGGTTATGAAGTTATAGCTGTAGATAATTTATTGACGGGAAGTTTAGCGAATATAGAACACTTATTTCCATTAAAGCAATTTACTTTTTATTATCATGATATAACAAAATTTGTACATATCCCAGGAGAGTTGGACTATATACTACATTTCGCCTCTCCTGCCAGTCCTATAGATTACTTAAAAATGCCTATTCAAACACTAAAGGTAGGCGCATTGGGTACACACAACTTATTGGGCTTAGCCCGTGAAAAAAATGCCAGAATATTAGTTGCCTCTACTTCGGAGGTATATGGAGACCCATTAGTTCATCCTCAATCAGAAGATTATTGGGGAAATGTTAATCCGGTGGGTCCAAGAGGTGTATATGACGAAGCGAAAAGATTTTTAGAGGCCATTACTATGGCTTACCATAATTTCCACCAGGTAGAAACCAGGATAATAAGAATTTTCAACACTTATGGTCCAAGAATGCGGGTTGAGGACGGACGTGCCCTGCCTGCTTTTTTTGCACAGGCCATCAAAGGAAAAGGCTTACCTGTATTTGGTGACGGATCGCAGACAAGATCTTTTTGTTATGTAGATGATTTAGTAGAGGGCATTTATCGGTTACTTTTGAGTGATTATGCCTTACCTGTCAATATTGGTAATCCAGACGAAGTAAGTATTTTAGCGTTTGCTCATGAAATACTTGCCCTCGTGAATAATCCAGCGGCATTCATCGATTTCCTACCACTACCACAGGATGATCCAAAGGTTAGGCAACCAAATATTGCCTTAGCAAAAAAATTACTGGACTGGGAACCTACCGTCAATAGGCGAGATGGTTTAGTAACTACCTATAATTATTTTAAAGAAGTTGTAAATCCATAAAAATGAATTTTTCTAAAGTCATATTGATTACCGGAGGCGCTGGTTTTATAGGTACTCATTTGGTAAAACACTGGGTAAGAACCTATACTAACCAACTGGTTATTAATGTAGATTTATTGACCTACGCGGGCAATTTAGAAAATTTAAGGGACATTGAAAACAGCGAAAATTATAAGTTTATCAAGGGAGATATTCGGGATGCTGATTTTCTTTCACAACTTTTTATTGATTATCCTATTGATTCAGTCATCCATTTAGCGGCAGAATCACATGTTGACCGATCCATAACTGACCCTCAATCTTTTTTGGAAACCAATATTCTGGGTACTTTTCAGCTTTTAAATGCCTGTAAAAATGCCTGGAAAGACCAAACAGAGGGGAAACTATTTTACCACGTGTCAACCGACGAGGTATTTGGTTCATTAGGAGAAGAAGGATATTTTACAGAAGAGACTGCTTACGATCCGCGTTCACCCTATTCTGCGTCGAAGGCGGCGTCCGATCACCTGGTACGGGCGTATTTTCACACTTACCATTTGCCTGTTGTGATTTCAAATTGTTCCAATAATTATGGGCCTTATCAATTTCCTGAAAAGTTAATTCCACTCATGATAAGGAATATTATTGGCATGAAGAATTTACCTGTTTATGGCGATGGCAAAAACACCAGAGACTGGCTTTGGGTGGGTGATCATGTTTCAGCCATAGATCTAATATTCCATCGTGGAGAAAAGGGGGAAACTTATGCCATTGGTGGCCATAATGAATGGCAAAATTTAGCTCTCGTCCAATTTTTATGTCAATCTATCGATAAGAAATTAGGAAGAGAGGAAGGTACGTCGGAGAAATTAATAACTTTTGTCACAGACAGAAAAGGACACGATCGAAGATATGCCATTGATGCGTCCAAATTAAAAGATAAACTTGGCTGGGAACCCCAGATAAGCCCTGAAGAAGGGATGGTAAAAACGGTCGATTGGTATGTTGAAAATGCTGAATGGTTGGATTCTGTTACCTCGGGAAGTTATCAGGAATACTATAAAAAGCAGTATCAGGACTAAACCGTGGTTACATGGTAAAGCCTGCGTGCCATTTCTATGGCTTCTTCCAATTTGTTAGTATCAAAATGAGTTGGTTCATTTAAACCTTCAACATATTTAATCATATTTTCCATAGGCATATTACCTACCAAATCATCTTTAGCCATTGGGCAACCACCGAAACCTAATAAAGCGCCATCAAACTTCCTGCAACCCGCTTTATAAGCAGCATCCATTTTGACAAGCCAATCTTCTGGTCTGGTATGAAGGTGAACACCGATATCCAGTGTAGGAAATTGATTGGACGTAAATTCAAAAACCTCTGTAATCTTTTCTGGAGAAGCTATACCGATGGTATCAGATAGTTGCAGCGAACGAATGCCAAGAGGAAGCATTCTACTTAACCAATATTCTATAATGTCAATGCTCCAGGGATCATTATAAGGGTTTCCAAAACCCATGGAAAGGTATAGAATTAAATTTTTTCCATACTCTTCACAAAGATTTTGAATTTCAGCTACCCGTTCAAATGCCTCATTTAAGGTTGCGTGAGTATTTCTGATTTGAAAAGTTTCAGAAATAGAAAATGGAAAGCCAATAAAGTCGATTTTATCAAATTGTGAGGCTTGCAGTGCGCCTTTATAGTTGGCAACTATGGCCAGTAATTTGGTATTATTTTTAACAAGGTGAGGAACAATATCTGCTGTATCAGCCATTTGCGGGATAGCTTTTGGAGAAACAAAACTTCCAAAATCTAAGGTATCAAA
>JBMLQR010000180.1:0-9176 GCA_049241465.1 Saprospiraceae bacterium
TCCGCACAAAGTGATACCGTTATCATATATAAAAAGATAGATACAACGGAATTAAAAATCTGGATACATTATCCTGAAAAAGTTAAAAAAAGACATGCGGCTATTATTTTTTTTCATGGAGGTGGATGGAATAATGGAACTGCAGAACAATTTTTACCCCAATCGGAATATCTGGCCAGCCAGGGCATGGTGGCGATCAGAGCATCATACCGTTTAAAAAATGTACATGGAACATCTCCTAAAGAAGCTTTAGAAGACGCTAAATCTGCCATTCGATTTTTAAGACGCCATGCCAAAGAATTACATATTTTACCCAATAAAATAGCTGCTGGTGGTGGTTCTGCCGGCGGGCATTTGGCGGCGGCGGCCTTCACCTCCATAAATATTAACGATCCGAAGGATGCTATGGATATAAGTGCTAAACCTAACAGCTTGGTATTGTTTAATCCGGTGATTGATAACGGACCGGAAGGCTATGGTTACGAAAGAATAAAAACATGGTTTCCCGATATATCACCCATGCACGGTATCACTAAAAAATTTCCCCCAACGGTCCTTTTTTTAGGAACTAAAGATGCTTTAATACCCGTTTCTACAGGAGAGATTTTTCGCGATAAAATAATAAAAGCTGGAGGACATTGCACTTTATTTTTATATGAAGGGGCGGGTCATGGATTCTTCGGATGGAAAGATGGTAAAAATCCATTATATGATGAAACCTTGAAACAAACTGAAATTTTTCTTCGTCAGCATAGGTATTTAAAATGATTTAACCATACTAAAACACAAAAATGTATTTATTTCCGTATATTTGCGTTTCTAAAGTACCTTGAATGAACATACCACTAAAAACGTTAACAGTTTAATTAATTGGAATAGATAGGTTATGGTTTATGAAAATTTAAGTGGTACCATCGGCAATACACCTTTGGTTAGGTTAAATAAGATAACAGCGGGTTTAACTGGAACATATTATGCTAAGGTAGAGGCGTTTAATCCCGGCCAAAGTGCCAAAGACAGAATTGCTTTTTACATGGTCGAACAAGCGGAAAAAAAGGGCTTAATCAAACCAGGGGGAACCATTGTTGAAGCAACATCAGGAAATACAGGGTTTAGTATAGCCATGTTATCAGCGATAAAAGGCTACAAATGCATCCTCACGCTCACCAGTAAGGCCTCCACTGAAAAAATATCTTTATTAAAATCACTCGGAGCAGAGGTAATTATTTGTCCTGTTGATGTAAGTCCCGAAGACCCAAGGTCTTACTATTCCAGAGCGGAACAAATAGCTAAAGAAACTCCTAACGCTTTTTATTTGGCTCAAAACTTCAATACAGATAATGCGGCGGCACATTATCATTCCACGGGACCTGAAATATGGAAACAGACGGAAGGTAAAATCACCCATTATGTTTGTTGTGCCGGAACTGGTGGCACCCTTTCAGGCGTAGCAAAATATCTAAAAGAACAGAATCCTGCCATTCGCATCATTGGTATTGATGCTTACGGATCTGTTTTAAAGAAATTTTGGGAGACGGGAATTTATGATCCAAATGAAATAAAACCCTACAAGGTCGAAGGTTTAGGTAAAAATATCATCCCTTCAAATATAGATTTTTCCTTAATCGACGAATTTATAAAGGTAAGCGATAGAGATAGCGCCATCAGAGCCAGAGAACTAGCTTCAAAAGAAGGACTGTTGATGGGTTATTCCAGTGGTTCTGCCATGCATGGAATTTTTCAAATTCAACATGAATTAGATGAAAATAGCGTGGTAGTAGCTCTTTTTTCTGACCATGGATCAAGATATCTAGGAAAAATTTATAATGATGGATGGATGACTGAACAAGGTTATCTTTTGGGAAATGAATCAGAAACCAAAGTTCCTTCTATCAATGAATGGGAAGACCACGAACACTACTACAGCTACGAATCTGTTAAAAGAAGGTACAGAACTTATTACCGAATTTACCGTTTGATGTATAGAAAATATATTAGCCAGACAAAGAAATCATTAGGTTTATAACAAAAATTTTCAATAAATGAGAACTGAAAAAAAACAAGCATACCTCTCTAATGAGAATATATCCGTTCCTTTATTCAAGAATAAATGGTTGGATAGTTTAACAAGAACACACATTGCCATTCCCGTGTCCATGTTTTTCTTGTACGCAATAGCTTTGTTGTATTACACAAAAGTTGCTACCGATTTAACCACAATTCAGGTAACATCCCTTTATTTTGTTGGATTTTTATTTTTCACTTTTGCAGAATACATGGTTCACCGCCATGTTTATCATTTACCTGGCACCACTGAAAAGAGAGCAAAATTTGCCTATACCATGCATGGTGTACACCATGATTACCCGAAAGACAAACAAAGATTAGCGATGCCCCCTGCCATGAGTGTGGCGGTTGGAACTATTCTCTTTTTTCTATTTGAACTCATACTGGATAAATTTTCCTTCTCATTCCTTGCTGGTTTCTTAAGTGGCTATGCATTCTATCTATTAGTTCATTATTCAATTCACATATTTTTACCCCCAAATAACCTGTTTAAAGCATTATGGGTAAACCATGCTTTACATCATTATGGAAAATCTGATACAATGTTCGGCGTTTCATCTCCCCTTTGGGACTATATTTTTGGGACCACTCATGCAAAATTAAAAGGAAGTATTCCTAATGATCTTGCTCACGATCATTAATAAAGGATAAAAGATAAGCTACGAAGGCTGTTAGGTTAAAACTTAACAGCCTTTATAAATAAATCGGGGCTCTGCCCCTTTCATTGATTATGGCCCTGGCGGAACCATTTCCCTAGATTACATTATCCCTCTTCGATAAAATACAATTTAACACTTTTCATACCTTATCCCCTATGGGGTCACATGTATATTACCATGCACGGTACACCAAAAAGAGGCTATCTGAAAAGATAGCCTCGGAAATCTATTAAACAAAGGAGCAATAATTGCGAAATTAGTTGGCGTCATTTGAAGAAAACGACGCAGAAAGAAATTCTCTATTCATCAAAGCGATATTAGAAACAGAAATACCTTTTGGACATTCCGCTTCACAGGCTGTAATATTAGAACAATTTCCGAAATTTTCCAAATCCATTTGACGAACCATATTTAAAACTCTTTTTTGAGCTTCCACCTTACCTTGAGGTAACAACGCTAAATGCGCCACCTTCGCCGAGGTAAAGAGCATGGCGGAAGAATTTGGACAGGCCGCCACACAAGCACCACAACCTATGCAAGTTGCGGCATCGAAAGCGTGAGAAGCCACATCTTTTTCTATTGGAATGGCATTGGCATCTTGTGCCTGACCGGTACTCACTGATATAAATCCACCTGCCTGAATAATTCTATCTAAAGCACCTCTATCTACTGAAAGATCCTTCAAAACGGGAAATGCAGAGGCACGATAAGGTTCTATTACTATAGTTTCCCCGTCTTTAAAGTTACGCATGTGTAATTGACAGGTAGTGGTGCCTTGTAATGGACCATGAGGTTGACCATTAATGACTAAACTACAAGTACCACATATTCCCTCCCTACAATCGTGTTCAAAAGCAATAGGAACTTTTTGCTCGAAACTTAGTTTTTCATTTAAAACATCCAGCATTTCGAGAAATGACATGTGTTCACTTACATTATCCAGGGAATAGGTTTCGAACTTTCCTTTTACATTTTGGCTTGGTTGGCGCCATATTTTTAGTGTCAATTTCATAATAATCAATTTAAAGCCAAAAGGCCAGCAATTAAGATAAGATTATTTGTAAGAACGGGTTTTTAATTCAACATTGTCGAAATGTAGCATTTCTTTATGTAAAATAGGGTCTTGATCAGCCCCTTTGAACTCCCATGCAGAAACGTAAGCGTATTCATCGTCTCTTCTCAGTGCTTCACCATCAGGTGTTTGATATTCTTCTCTAAAGTGACCTCCACAAGATTCATTTCTATCGAGCGCATCGACCACCATGATTTCACCTAAATCTATGAAATCAGCTACTCTAAGTGCTTTTTCAAGTTCAGGATTCAAGTCATTGGCAACGCCTGGAAGATAAAGATCAGTATAAAACTCATCTCTCAGTGCCCGCACCTGCTGTCTTGCTGATGTTAGTCCTTCAGCTGTTCGTGACATACCACAATATTCCCAAATAATCTTACCCAATCTTCTATGAAAACTTTCAGCCGATTGTTTACCTTTTATAGCGAACAACTTATCTATTCTTTGTTTTGCCAAATCTGCTGCAGCGTTAAATTCAGGTGCATTAACATCTAATTTAGGCGTACTAATATCTTCACTTAAGAAAGTACCTATAGTATAAGGAAGCACGAAATAACCATCAGCCAGACCCTGCATTAAGGCGGATGCGCCTAAACGATTGGCACCATGATCAGAAAAGTTTGATTCACCAATAGAGAATAATCCCGGAACATTAGTCATAAGATTATAATCGACCCAGAGACCACCCATCGTATAATGCACAGCAGGATAAATTTTCATAGGAAACTTGTAAGGATTTTCGCCTGAAATTTTCTCATACATTTCAAACAAGTTTCCATACTTTTCTTCGATTACCTTTTCACCCAGTTCAATTACTTTTGCATGCGAAGGGTTTGACAGACCAAGAATATTAGCTTTCGACTTACCATATCTTTCTATAGCCGCTGAAAAGTCGAGGAATACGCCCAAACCAGTGGGTACTATACCGTTACCTTCATCACATGCCGTTTTAGCTGCACGGGAAGCAACATCTCGTGGCACTAAATTTCCAAAGGCAGGATATCTTCTTTCGAGGAAATAATCACGATCCGCTTCGGGAATATCGAGAGCTGTCTTTACTCCATCGCGAATAGCTTTAGCATCTTCTTTTTTTGCTGGAACCCAGACGCGCCCGTCATTTCTCAAAGACTCAGACATAAGAGTAAGCTTCGACTGGTATTCCCCCATCTGAGGAATACAAGTTGGGTGAATCTGTGTAAAGCAAGGATTGGCCATGAAGGCACCTTTTGCCACTGCACGCATAGCGGCAGTAACGTTACAATTCATTGCATTGGTAGAAAGATAAAAAACGTTACCGTATCCACCGGTCGCCAGAACCACGGCATGAGCGCCATGTTTTTCTAATTCGCCTGTTAATAAATTTCTTGCAATGATACCTCTTGCCTTACCATCTTTTAGCACCAGTTCAATCATTTCATGTCTGGTAAACATCTTTACATTACCCAAGGCAATCTGACGTGACAGCGATTGGTAAGCGCCCAATAAAAGTTGTTGGCCTGTTTGCCCTCTGGCATAAAAAGTTCTGGAAACCTGAACACCACCGAACGATCTGTTATCTAGCAATCCACCATATTCTCTTGCGAAAGGAACACCTTGTGCCACGGCTTGGTCGATAATGGACGTACTTACTTCGGCTAATCTATAAACATTAGCTTCTCTTGATCTGTAATCACCTCCCTTTATGGTGTCATAAAATAAACGGAAAACACTATCTCCGTCATTTCTGTAATTTTTTGCGGCATTAATCCCCCCCTGAGCGGCGATACTGTGCGCCCTTCTTGGACTATCATGAAAAGTATAACATTTTACAAGGTAGCCCAACTCACCCAATGTGGCTGCTGCCGAAGCACCGGCCAGGCCTGTACCCACGACAATAATTTCAATTTTAAGTTTATTATTTGGCGCAACCAAAGGCAGGGTTGAACGATATTTTGTCCATTTATCGGCTAAGTCCCCAGAGGGTACATTTCCATTTAAATTTAAGTTATCCATGTGCATTTACATTTAAAGTCAAAAATAAAACAATTACCACCATAAATTATTTCGTCCATAAACGATTATGGGAATGATAGCAAACCCAAATGGGATGATAAAAGCATAAATTCTGCCAATGTATTTAATAAAGGGGGTATATTTTTTATGATTAAGGCCCAGCGTTTGAAATGAACTTTGAAATCCATGATTTAAGTGAATACCAATAATAATCATAGAAAATACATAAAACACCACAAAACCAGGATTTGAAAAAGCTAAAATTACGGGCTCATAAAGATTCTTATATTCAGTCCCTTCAATCATAACCATCGGTACTTTGCCCAACTTCATCTGAAGCCAGAATTGATACATGTGCACGGCTATGAAAACAAAAATAATAATACCCAACCATGCCATGTTCGACGCTGCTTTCACATTGGTACCGTCACCTCTTAGTGCACTCACAGCATAGCCAATATTCCCTCTGGCCTTTTTATTTTTTCTCCACAATAACAAACCTTGAATAGTATGCAAAATGATGGAGAAATAAAGAAGGTACGAGACCGTTTTAATCAACGGATTGTGCGTCATGAAATAAGAGTACAGGTTAAAAGATACCCCAGCGTCCTTTGTCAGTAATTGTAAATTCCCGATTAGGTGAACAGGAAGAAATAAAATAAGGAACAAACCTGAAAGGCTCATCAACAGCTTTTTACCTATCGATGATGTTAAAAAATTAGCAAACCAAACTAATCCGATTGGTTTAAGTGCATTAGTCATCCAACTCATTGTATTATATTTTCATTAACAGCATTTTGAAAAATGTTCCACAAATCTATACCTTTAAGGCAATTTACAACTCAATGCATAGCGTTAAGTTTATTATTTTAAATTAATTTAGAATCATTTCAAATAACATTGTCAACAAAATCAACTATAGTGTCTTTAAAAGAAGCAACCTTTACCGAATTCATTCAATTTTTTCCTGTGCTGCCGTTACCCATTGTTTTGGCTGAGGAGAATATCAAGATATTCAGCCAGGATAATATTCCTCTTCCTGACGCCATCATACAACAATTTATTTATCCTTTGGAAGAAAATGAACCCGACGAATTTACAGAATTCATGGCCTGTTTTCGTATTGGAGAGACAGAAGCATTTGAGGCTCTGGTTTACTGGAAAGCTGCTTTATTGAATTATCATTACATCATTGCTACCTTTACTAAAAAGGGCGTACTTATAGACAAAAGAACGCTTTCAGGTACCAGTGTTATCCAGGAAACCATATTACAGTCGATTGCTGTGATGGACGAGGACTGGCGCATAAGAATTTTATCTGGAATATCACATATTGATGAAACGTATGAACCAGGAAGTAGTACAACGTTGTTATTAGAATTATTGCCGGAGGGTCGCATCGTTGAAATTGAAGATGAACTTATTCCAGATTAAAAAACAGTCATGTCAAAAAAGAAAAAAACTATATCGTCCAATGATTCTCAGCCAAAATATAATGCTAAAGATTTAAGGCTGGCCATTTTGGATTTACTCAAAAATTCACCAAAAAAAAGGTATAATCCCCGTCAAATAGCCCAAACACTATCTATTGCAAATACTAAAGACTCCATTTTGCACGCGTTGGAACTTTTAGTAACAGAAAAAGAAGTGCTTGCCCTGGAGGATTATAAATTTCAATTTAATCGGAGTGTGCCCGTTGAAAAGCAGGAAAAAGGGGACATTGGAATTGTTGATATGACTCGATCCGGCGCCGCATTTATTAAAGTGGAGGGTAAACCCATTGACGTTTATATTTCCATGCGGAATTTGAACACGGCGATGAATGGTGATACGGTGAGGATACAAACATGGACTCCCAGAGGGAAACGTCGCCCTGAAGGAGAGGTTATTGACGTAATAACAAGGGCTAAAGAGTCCTTTTTGGGCGTTTTACATTTGAATAATAAATTTGGCCTCGTAGTTACGGATACCATTTTACCTTATGACATCAAAGTTGATCTAAATGAAATATTAGGAGGTAAAGACGGGGACAAGGTCGTAGTTAAAATTACAGGTTGGACAGGTCAATCTACCCCGCTACCCATTGGAAAAATTACCTACGTTTTGGGGGCTGCCGGCAGCCATGATATTGAAATGCAAAGTATTTTGCTAAATGCAGGTTTCGACTTAGGCTTTGGTGAAGCTGCTTTAAATGAAGCAAAAAATATAGATACCTCCATTTCTTTAGAAGAAATTGCTTTGCGCAGAGACCTTCGCGATGTTTTAACCTTTACTATCGATCCCTGGAACGCTAAAGATTTTGATGATGCCATTTCCTATCGATTACTGCCCAACGGTGATGTCGAGGTTGGGGTGCATATTGCAGATGTTACGCATTACCTGAGAGAAGGATCTTCCTTAGATAAAGAAGCATATACTCGTTCAACTTCTGTTTATCTGGTTGATCGCGTGCTCCCAATGTTACCTGAGAAATTAAGTAATGAATTATGTTCGTTAAGACCGAATGAGGACAAACTAACCTTTTCAGCTATTTTCAATATCGATGGAAAGGGAAAAGTCACGGAAAAATGGTTTGGTCGAACCATTATTCATTCCGACCGACGGTTTACTTACGAAGAAGCTCAGGAGATCCTGGACACGTCGGAAGGACTTTATTCTGCAGAACTGATACATCTCAATAAAATAGCTCACCAATTAAGGAAGAGGAGATTTGCCTCCGGAGCTATCCAATTTGAATCCGATGAAGTGCAGTTTAAACTCGATGAATCAGGGACACCTGTTGAAATATTTATTAAAGAGCGAAAGGATGCGCATAAGTTAATTGAAGACTTCATGCTTTTGGCAAATCAGGAGGTTGCGCTATTTATTCAACATAAAATGGATGCCACCGGCTATGAAATTCCATTTATTTATAGGGTACATGACGAACCAAATGAGGACAAAGTATTTGAACTTGCCAGGTTTGCCAAAGAATTTGGTGTAAAAATGAGGGTGGATTCCCCTAAAGAAATAGCTAATTCCTATAATTTACTGGCAGAGCAATCCCTTCGGGACCCTGCGCTTAAATTTTTAGCACCTATTGCCATCAGAACCATGGCAAAAGCTATTTATTCTCCAGAAAATATAGGTCATTACGGTCTGGCTTTCAGTCATTATACTCATTTTACGTCGCCTATCAGACGGTATTCCGACGTAATTGCCCATCGCTTGCTAGCCAAGAATCTGGAAACGGTATGGCTTACCAACAAAGTTTATTTAAAAGAACAATGCCGTCATATTTCCAGCATGGAAAGGAAAGCTATGGAGGCAGAAAGGGAATCAATTAAATACAAGCAAGTAGAATTTTTAGAAAGCCATGTCGGCGAAGTTTTTGAAGGGATAGTTAC
>JBMLQR010000181.1:0-1013 GCA_049241465.1 Saprospiraceae bacterium
GCTACCCTTTGTTTTTGGCCTCCGGACAATTTCACTCCCCTTTCTCCAACAATCGTTTCCATTTTTGAAGGAAAACCTTCTATGAATTCCCAGGCATTTGCCTTTTTAGCGGCTTCCATAATATCTGAATCTGACGCTGATGGATTTCCATAGGCGATATTATCTTTAATTGATCCACCAAATAACATAACATCTTGAGGTACGATGGCCATATTGCCGCGTACATCGGAAAGATCATATTTATTTATTGGAAGTTCATCAATAAAAATTTCGCCTTTGTCTGCCTTATAAAATTGCATGAGAAGTTGGGTTAAGGTTGATTTTCCAGCACCACTCATACCAACCAAAGCAATTCTTTCCCCAGGACTGACGCTAATATCTATGCCTTTTAACACTATTTTTTCAGGACGACTTGGATAAGCAAAAAACACTTGATTAAAATCAATTTTTCCATGAAACCTTTTACTGATGGGCTTGGGAGAATCTATATTTCTCTCCCCAGGCATTTGGAGAATATCTACAATTCTCTCTCCTGCGCCTAAGGCAGCAATTAATTCGGTGTAAAAGGTTCCAAGGCTGGCGATAGCTCCACCTATAATACCAGTAAAAATAATAAAATTGACTAAATCACC
Source organism: Saprospiraceae bacterium (assembly GCA_049241465.1). Lineage (GTDB taxonomy): Bacteria > Bacteroidota > Bacteroidia > Chitinophagales > Saprospiraceae > BJGN01. The sequence goes on from JBMLQR010000181.1 coordinate 633, forward strand.
TTTAACCATCGAGCCATTCTCCACCATTAAAGCTGCTTGCCACATGATAAAAAATAAGGCGCCAAACATAACAAATACGATAAAAGAAGCAAAAAGTCCTCTCATTGTAGCTGCCTTTAAAGCCATAGTAACCACTTTATTTAAGTGCGAAGCGTATCGTCCAAGTTCGAACCATTCATTAGTAAAAGCCTTAACGGTACGAATATTCTGCATGGTTTCCTCTACCACAACATTGGTTTGTGCCAGTTCATCTTGTCTTTCCTTAGTAAACTTCCTTATATGTTTACCAAAATACATAGCGGCAAAAACCACTAAAGGAAACGTACCCAACATAATTAATGCAAGGCGGGGCATAGCGAAAACAATAAAGATAATACCTCC
>JBMLQR010000182.1:0-5237 GCA_049241465.1 Saprospiraceae bacterium
GTATTATCTACCGATGTATTTTTGGAATAAAAAATCTTTGCCCCTTTTTCAATAGCCTCGTTTAGCAAATAGTTTACTTTTTTTATAGCTGCTTCATTAATTAATGGACCAATTTGGGTGTCATCTAAGAATCCGTCGCCAACCTTCATTTTATTTACCTCAAGGGCTAATTTTTCATTAAAAGCATCTAAAATATTTGCATGGATTAAAAATCGGTTGGTACAGACGCAGGTTTGCCCAGCATTTCTATATTTTGATAGTATAGCACCTTTTACAGCGGCATCTACATCAGCATCGTCAAAAACAATAAATGGAGCGTTACCGCCTAGTTCGAGCGATAGTTTTTTAAGGGTGGCAGCTCCTTTTTCCATTAAATACTTGCCCGTTTTGGTTGAACCTGTGAAGGATATTTTTTGAATATTTTTATGAGCACAGAAAAAGTCTCCTGCAATTACTGGTTTACTGGTGGGTAAAATATTTAACACGCCCTTGGGAATGCCCGCTTTTTCAGCTAATACAGCCAGTGCCAGAGCAGAAAGAGGGGTGTCCTCGGCAGGTTTTACCAATACGGTACAACCTGCAGCTAATGCCGGGGCAATTTTCCTTGTAATCATGGCATTAGGAAAGTTCCAGGGAGTTATAGCAACCACCACGCCAATGGGTTGCTTAATAACAGATATTCGTTTATTTGCATCGGGTGAAGGAATAATGTCACCATAAACTCTCACGGCTTCAGCAGCAAACCATTCAATAAAAGTGGCACCATAGCGAATTTCCCCCAAGGCTTCCTGAAATGGTTTACCTTGTTCCAGGGTTAATATGGTTGCCAGATCCCGCTCATTTTCTATAATAAGATTATGCCATTTAGTTAGTATACTGCTTCTTTCATAACTCGTTAATTTAGCCCATGTTGGAAAAGCACCATGAGCGGATTGTACAGCATGGTCAAAATCGCTGACCTGTAAATCACTGACTTCTGCAATGATCATTTTGTTAAATGGATTATAAACAGGGAAAGTCTTTTTCTCAGTACCTTTAGTCCATTGACCGTTGATAAAGGCTTCCTGCTTGAATAAATCAGCGTTTTTTAAATCAATGGGTAAACGATTCATTTTTGTTGGAGACTTTAAATGGATAGCAATATTGTAAAAATACCAAATTATGTGTTTAATAAGTGCTTTCTTGTGGGTTTACCTATCTTTTTCTGACCTGAGAACAGATATTGATCACGGTATCTACCTTTCAGTATCAGAAGTAAGTTTGTCAAAAGATAACAGCCAAAGCCACATTAATATAAAGATATTTTCAGACGATTTTGAAAATATTCTTCGGTTGTACAACAAAGGTAAATTATCTCCTACTGATATATGTGCCAAAGAAAGCCTGATTCTGTCCTATTTTTCTAAAAATATGCCAATGAAAATCAATGATAGATATATTAAGTTACAGTGGTCAGGCTGTGAAAAAATAGGGGATAGTTTATCCTTACATTTTTCTTTTACCCGTCCGGCAGATGGGAAAGAACTGAAAATCAAGGCGACCTTCTTTACTGAGTTATTTCCATCACAACAAAATATAATTCAGATAAAAACAGAGGGGTTAGCTAGTAGGTTTTTAAAATTTAAAGAAGGGGATTCCTGGCAAACGGTATCATTTTCCGGTAAATAAATCGAGTAACGATTGGGAAGTAACTAAAATACCTGTTTCTAAAGATTTTTCAGGGTCAGGGTAGTAAAATGGAGAATGTAATCCTGGTAAATCATTCTTTTTGATACGTTCCTCAGGAGCAGTTCCAAGCCAGAATAATACAGAGGGAACCTTATGAGAAGTCCTCCCGTAAGCGGAAAAATCTTCAGCAACCATTTGAACCTCAGCATTTACCACCATACTTTCACCTATACTTTTTTTTGCACTGCCAGATAGCTTATCAACTAATAATTCATTGTTGTAATTTGCGGCTATATAAACGGGGGAAAATTCTATTTTAGGGTATTTTTCAGGGGGTAAACCAGCAGCCATAGCCGTTCCTTGGCAAATTTCCGTAATTCTCTTGTGAATCATTGATCTAACCTCCTCTTTAAAAGTTCGTAGGGTTAAACCGAGTTTAACTTCGTCGGGAATAATATTACTGGCCGTACCAGCATGAATGGAACCCACCGTAACTACCGCCGATTCAATAGGTTTCAGACTTCTACTGGTGATAGTCTGTAATTCCATGATTAACATACTGGAAAGAACAATGGGGTCAACAGACATGTGAGGAGACGCACCATGAGCTCCTATTCCGTACACCGTAATGGTCACCGACTCAGAGGCAGCCATAGTATAACCCTTTCCGTATCCTACCTTTCCAGCGGGAATGGTGGGACTACAATGCAATCCGACAGCATAATTGGGAACACCGAAAGTTTCGTAAATTCCGCCTTCTAATAATGCTTTTGCACCAGCGCCTATTTCTTCGGCAGGTTGTCCAATGAGCATAAGCGTACCTTTCCATTTATCTTTCATTTTTATAAGCGCCCTTGCAGTGCCCAGCCAGGTTGTCATGTGCATGTCGTGACCACAGGAATGCATAACACCCGATGTAGTTCCATTTGTAGTGTATGTTTTAGTACTGGCGTAGGGTAAACCCGTTTTTTCTGCCATAGGTAACGCGTCCATATCGGTGCGATATAAAATAGTTGGCCCTTCGCCGTTTTTGAAAATACCAACAATGCCGTAAGAATTTCCCACATTCTCTGTCACTGTCACACCAATTTTTCTTAATTCAGAGGCTAACAAAGCAGAAGTCTCTTTCTCCTGTAATGAAACCTCAGGCATTTGATGTAATTTTTTGTAAAATGGAATCAAATAGGGTAAATCTTCTTTTATGCCTTGTTTATCGACCGCTACTGGATCGGCATTATTTAATTGAGTATTAAAAAGGAACAAAAAAGGGAAAAGGGAAAATATGAATAGCATAACTTTAAAATTTGTTGGGCAAATTATTAAATTATATTGTTATCATTGTTTTTTTTTGATTTTAATATTTTTATTTCTTCAAATGCAATCGCTATGAAAGCTTATCACGACTTACTTCAGCACATTTTAAAGGAAGGCGTTGAAAAAATGGATAGGACGGGAACGGGTACAAAAAGTATTTTTGGCTACCAAATGAATATAAACCTTGAAGAAGGATTTCCTTTACTCACGACCAAAAAAGTTGCTTTTAGGTGGTTAGCAGAGGAACTGCTTTGGTTCATTAAAGGGGATACTAATATAAGACCGCTCGTTCAAAAAGGAATAAGTATCTGGAATGAATGGCCCTTTCAGTATTGGCTTGAAAAAAACGGTTGGGTATCTGATTTTCCTAAATATTCTACGAAATGGAAAGATAAAATGAGCGAATTCGTTCAGCTTATTATAAATGATAAGGATTTTGCAGACAAATGGGGCGATCTGGGTCCTGTTTATGGTAAACAATGGCGAAATTTTGGTGGTGTAGATCAGCTTTCTCAGGTTATATCTGATATAAAATCTAATCCAGATTCCAGAAGACTAATTGTCTCCGCATGGAACCCGGTTGATATACCTGGTATGATAAAAAGTGGATTACCTCCATGCCACACATTGTTTCAGTTTTATGTGTCAGAAGGTAAGTTAAGTTGTCAACTCTATCAAAGATCTGCTGATGTGTTTTTGGGTGTACCTTTTAATATTGCCTCTTATGCCTTGCTAACTCATCTGATCGCTCATGTCACGCAGTTGCGGCCAGGCAATTTCATTCATACCTTCGGTGATGCACATATATATAATAATCACCTCGTCCAGATAAAAGAACAATTATCCAGAACACCCAGGGAATTACCTACTATTTCACTTAATGATAAGGTAAATGACTTGTTCGAGTTTGAATTTTCTGACATAATGTTAAAAGGTTACCAGCCACACTCAGCGATAAAAGGAGATGTGTCGGTTTAAATTGTTGAAAAACAAATTAATACAAATATAAAATAATTTAATAAAATAATATTTTGAATCTTTAGTTTTTTCAAAATATTATAGTTTAAAAAAGTGTTTATTTTGTTTATTAGCTATTAATTAGGGTGTTTTACCATATATAATTTATTCAAAGAACAAAAATCATCATTTATTATTTAGAAATTATCTAAATAGCGAATAGTTCTTAAAAAAGCATGGTAAAACAAGCAAGGCTTAATATATTTGCGCTGACAAAAAAATGACATTTCATTTCACTTAGAAACAATTCTGAATTCCAAACTGTGAATAAAATGATTTTTAAATCGATGTTGCGTGTTTTCCTTCTGACAGGTGTATTACTGTTACAATATTTTTCTGTATCCTCTCAGGATGCAGCTATGCCTGCTGCCGCAGCTACAGCGGCTGCGCCTGCGAGTGTTGATATTGCTGCAGGTAAAACCTTATTTAAAAACCAATGTGCTTCCTGTCATAATAAAAATATGAAGGATAAGCTTACTGGTCCAGCTTTGGGTGGTGTTCAAGAACGTTGGGCTGCTTATCCTAAAGAAGATTTGTATTCCTGGATAAGAAATTCTCAGGCAATGATTAATAGTGGTCACCCCAGAGCGGTTGAGCTTTGGAACGAATGGAAACCTACTATTATGACTAGTTTTACTTCACTAACAGATAGTGAAATTGACAATATTTTAGGTTATATCCAGGATGTTCATGTTAATGGTGCAAATCCAGTGTCAGCAACAGGTGGAACAACAGGAACAGTAGCAGCGGTTGAGCCAGCTGATAATACTAATCTATATATTCTTCTTACAGGTATATTAATTTTATTGGCTGTTATTCTCTCGAGAATCTTATCCAATCTGAATTTTATGGTTCAAGTTAGCGAGGGTAATACCGATGCTAAAAGGAAAACCCTGATGGAAGTCGTTACAGGTAAAGGAGTCATCGGCTTTGTTCTGTTTGCTCTCGTTGTTTTAGGTGGTTACACTACGGTAAATAATGCCATTAATTTGGGAAGACAGCAGGGATACCAACCTACACAACCTATTAAATTTTCCCATGCTACTCACTCCGGCTTGCATAAAATAGATTGTCAATATTGTCATGACGGTGCAAGGAGAAGTAAGCAAAGTGTCATTCCAGCAGCTAATACTTGTATGAATTGTCATAAGGCAATTAAAGTTGGTTCACAATATGGAACGGCTGAAATTTCAAAAATATATGCTTCTATTGGTTATAATCCTAATACTGATCAGTAT
>JBMLQR010000183.1:0-1893 GCA_049241465.1 Saprospiraceae bacterium
TATCCAATGCCTCAAATAAGACATGATAAGTTCCAATATCAGCTATAGCGGCAGATGCCTTGTAATACTGATATTCATAATCGCCCGCACTATTGATAGTAAATGCACTTGGTTGGTCACTTCTTAATAAAGCATTGTTCTTAAACCAGGTGACACGAACTGGTTGCGTATCAGGTGGCGGCTTAATAGCCACAATGATATCTAAGGGAGTACCCTCACAAATAGTAACAGAATCGGTTTGAGTTGTAATCTTTGGCGGAGGTCCCAATTGAACATTCAGTCTGGCTGGCTTAGAACTGGTCAAACAGCCTGTTGTGGAGAATACATCACATGAATAGTTACCCGCATGAGAGAAATAAACCACTGGAATAGTATAGGTGCTGCTGGTGGCTCCCGGTATAATATTTCCGTTATAGCGCCACTGATAGGTGGCGGCACCAACCGCACTTATACTGAAAGTAACCGGATTTAATTTTAATATAGTAGTATCCAGCGGTTGTTGGGTAATTACTGCCAAAGGATCTACTACTACGTTCACATTTTTGGAAACAGTGGTATTCCACTGGTTCTTAAGTACCACAAAATATTTACCAGACTCAGAAGGTACAGCTTTTATTCTTTGATAAATGCTGTCCGTCGCGCCGGAAATTAAGGTATTTGTATATTTATACCATTGGTAAGAATCCACATATTTAGTGGCCAGGCTTAAACTAAAGTTCTGGTTCTCACAAATGGTGACGTCATTCGGTCCAGATAGAATGGCAGGATCAGGACAGAATACCGTAATCGTGTAAAACTTAGAAGTGTCAATCTCACAAGGGCCCGTGGCAATTACCCAATAGTTTCCAGCATGCTGCGCACTATCAATATTCATGATGGTGTACGTACGTCCTGTTACTCCTGTCAATATGCTATTCCCCTTGTACCACTGGTAAGTTACTCCTGTGGTATCCTTAACATCGGCTATCATGGATACATTATCCTTTGGACAAATGTTCACTGTTTTAGGCGTTAAGTTTACTAATCCAGTGGTAGTTTTAGCAGGATATACGACAACTGGCACAGAGAAACTCTGTACATCTCCGCAAAGGTTAGTAGCCTTTACATAATAATTCCCCGAATGAAGGGTCGTATCTGCAATAGGTACCGTATAAGTTGCCTGGGTAGCACCGACAATTGCCACATTGTTCCTAAACCATTGGTAAGAAGTAGCTCCTGACACCGTTGCACTGAGTGTCAATGGGAATCCCTGAGGAATATTTACCCCTTTTGGAGGAACGGTTATTTCAGGCAATTTATTAAAACCAACATTGACCGTTTCAGCAGTAGAACTAGATGCGGAACATCCTGTTGAGCCTATAGTGATTTTCACACCAAATATACCCCCTTCTTTTACGGCAAAAGTATCTGCTGTGGCAAATGGGATACTGACCCCATTTTTAGTCCATTCATAAGTATAACCGGTTCCTGTACTTGCTTTCAATAATAAACTGTTTCCTTCACAAAGCTGGAAGGAAGTTATCGCTGCGCCATTATTAGTTAAACTAGTGATTGGTCTTGGATTTACCACCACGTTTACAGTGTCCGTAGTGACAAAACAGCCAAGGCCATCTACGCGAACAATCCAGTCAAATAATCCAAGATATTTGCTGGTTCCTAAGCTCGACGATTTTATGGAAACTAATCCGTTGGTTGTATATGGATAGTTGGTTCCATTAAAGGTTTTCAACCCATTGGCACTCGCCACCCCAAGTTGGTAATCAAAATCTTTCGGAACAGCAAAGCCAAGGTAAACCTTATTAATACCAACTACCAGAGATCTGGTTCTGGAACCTAAGGTGACCCCTGCCTTATTTTTCAAAGTGAAGGTATAATTCTGAGCCGTTGTTATTT
>JBMLQR010000184.1:0-9206 GCA_049241465.1 Saprospiraceae bacterium
CCGTAAGTGCCCCAACTTTTAATCAGATAACAATAGGATCTTCCATTCGTCAGATTTTTATCGGTAAACGTTTTTTGATTGGTAAATCCAATAGAATCAAAAACGCCGGTACTATTCTTCCTGTAAATGGTAAATCCATAATTTTCCCAGGTTGTTTGAAAATTCCAACCAAGTAAAGTTGATTTATCTGATCCTGAACCTGTTAAAAAAACAGAAGAGGTAGGATTTGTAGTACCTTGAATGCGATTATTTGGACCAGTTACAAGGGTTATCTTGTAAGAATAGGCATTTTTTTCGGTATCCACCGAAGCATCCTCAAAACAGGTATCCCTTAGGTTCGAAAAGGATAAAGCAGGGGTGCTTCTCCAAATTTCACTGAAAGTTGCTGGATTATTGCCTGTCCCTCTGGTTAAAACAAAAGTATATGGCGGAGGATTATTTATGGTGTCTAACACATCAGCTTTTGGCTTGATCCAACAGATTTTCATTAGCCCATTTACAGCCGTTTTTTTAACATTTACCTCAATAGGTAGGGGTAAATCCCTTCCAAGTTGAATACATATCTCCTCTGAGGGTAAACTTTCCACAAGGTTGTATGCATATCGACCATTAGGCGTAGTTCTTGCAAATTCTGCGAGAATCCTGTAGCAATAAGTTTTACCCGATTCAATAGATTTATCCTCATAAACATATCGATTATTTTGTATGTTAATGATACTGAAATCGGTTAATTGTGTATAACCTTTACCAGCTAGACCTGGTTGACAGGTGTCGAGCGGAAACTGGCTGGTATTTACTTTTCTCCATACGGTAAATCCTCTAAAGTAATTTCCACCCACCGTATCGCAAGCGTAAGGTTTACCCCAGCTTAAGAGAATAGATTGTGGATTACTTTTTACCTGAAGGTCTTTTGGTGGCGGACCTACCACTTTTATACGCACCGTTTTTAGAATAGCTAATCCGGAGGAATCGGGAAAAAAGTTGTCTTGAGCTTTGAAGACGACAGAATAATACTGCTCTGAAATATGTTCACAGGAGGTTTTCCAGGTGAACACTTTGGTCACTGGATCTGGTTCAAAGAAACGGCCAGGTGGTAGAAAAGAGGCTGGACTCGGCTGAACCACAAAAGGTCCACCCAGGGCAGTCAGTTTTACTCTTTGATTTGTTTCAGTTAAGGGTGCTGTTGCAGTAACCTCAAAACGCAGGGTCTCTCCCGCAATGACGCATATTTCGTCAAATGGAACTTTAATTTCAGGGGGCAGATTATCGCAATTCTTTATAAGTATTTGCATATCCCGTATGATGGTATCAATAGGTAAACCGTCACGGTATTCTACAATAATTATAGACAGATTATATTCACCTGCTCGCTGTGGAGCGTCCCATACAATATCGCCGGTAACAGGATTGAGGGTCAAATTATTTTTAGGTCCCGGGCTTATATTACTGGGGAATATATAATTTGGGACTGCTAATCCTACATCTTGCAGAGGAACAGAAAAATGATAAGATAAACTATCTCCGTCACTATCATAAGCATTAGGATTATGTATGAATTTCTGACCTACACAACCTATATCAATTGGAGGTTGTAAAAGTACCGGTGTATTGTTACAACCCTGGAATTGAGGATTTGGAAAAGAGTAGGTGGTCTGGATGTGAAATCTGATTTGTTCAGAATTGGGATAATTAACATTTAAAATACCTCCATTTCTGTTGGGGTCTGTGGTTGAAATCACATAAGTACCTCTGGACGGAAAGGTATGAAAAGCGACATAAATATTCCTTTTTGTATCATTTTCAAGTGGTTCTCCCTTTGGAACACTTCCGCCACCGTTGGAACGGCCTACTTTTTCGCATTTGCCGTCACCCCAGCAAATGAAAAGTGTATCTCTGTCTGCCTGAATACTACTGGTCTTTGTATAGGTAGTAATCGTGGCTCTGATGGTAAGACTGGAGGTACAATCGCCTACTTGTGAAATAGAGATTTCTCCTGCCCTATTATGGGTAGCATATATATTAGGAATAAATGTGCCAAAAAGGATGAGTAAAAAAAGACCCCTTTGAAGGACATTATTCCGAAAGTCTGACTGGAAAAAACAGGTGAATTTATTCGGCATCGTTCTATTATTATGCGTTTATTCCAATATACAAGTTTATTGGTTAACGCCGATTATTTTTTTATATAAATAGAAAAATGAATGCTTTAGTTCAATATTTGATTAATCGCTGAATCTATTTAAACATTTATGTAAAGATTCGCGCCAATGAGGAATGTCTAATCCAAAAGTCTCTTTGAAATGTGACTTGTCCATAGCACTAAATGGCGGGCGCGCCGCAGGTAGTGGAAATGAGGTAGTCCTAACGGGAAAGATTTTAGTAGAATATCCACGATATTGCATAATAGATAGAGCAAAGTCATACCAGCTGCAAATACCTTCGTTTGAGTAATTAAATATGCCTTTTGCTTTTTTGGCTTTTCCGTTGTCTATAATGGTTAATAGCATATTTGCTAAATCATAGACCCAGGTTGGAGAACCAATCTGATCAAAAACTACGTTTATTTCCTCTCTTTCTTTGCCTAATCGATCCATCGTTTTTACAAAGTTTTTACCATGTTCCCCGTAAACCCAGGAAGTGCGAAAAATTAAATAGTCTGCGCTGTTTTGTTTTACCGCCTCTTCTCCCGCTAATTTAGATCGGGCATAAACACCTTTGGGTTGAGGCAAATCCTTTTCTGTGAAAGGCGTATTTTGTAAACTATGGTAAACGTAATCTGACGAAATGTAGATAAACTTTGTATTTTTTGAGGATAAATATTGTGCCAAATGCTTGACTGCTAAGGCATTCACCTGAAAACATAATTTCACTTCCTTTTCAGCCTGATCTACTGCCGTATAAGCCGCAGCATGGATATAATAATCATAATGGGTGTCTAATAATTCATTAGGCCACGTTATTTCTTCACCCTTGGTACCTATTTGTGATAAATCGAGTTGGTTTCTATCCAGAAAATCAATCTTAAGATCAGGAAAGAGAAGGGAAGCTTCTTGTAAAGCTCTTCCTAATTGTCCGTTTGACCCACTAACTAAGACTGATTTTCTCAAGGGATAAAAGGTATTTCAGCAGGGAAGTGATTCCCTAAAAGTGGAAGATTAGTATCCTTTGCTGATAAAATAAGCTGCGAAGGGGCAAATCCCCAGTCGATTTTCAATTCCGGGTCATTGTATCTTATGCCCGCTTCCGCATTTTTATGATAATAATTATCGCATTTGTATAAAATATCAGCAGTAGGACTCAGCGTTAAAAATCCATGGGCAAAACCTTTGGGAATATATAATTGCCGGTGATTATCTTCACTAAGAACAACACTATATGACCTTCCGAAGAAGGGTGAATTTTCTCTCAAGTCAACAGCAACATCTAAAATTTCTCCCCTTAATACGCGAATTAATTTAGATTGAGAAAATTCACCCGTCTGGTAATGTAATCCACGAAGGACACCCTGAGTAGATCTTGATTGATTGTCCTGGATAAAAGCGCTATGAATTCCTTGTTTTTTTAAAAAATCATCGCGAAAAGCTTCAAAGAAATACCCTCTATCGTCAGGATAAACAGTGGGTTCGAAAAGCAAAAGTCCCGAAATAGGCGTTTCAAAACACTTCATAATCTTATAAGGACATCCTTATTTTTGTCTGAACAATATGTGAATGGGAACTCCGGTAAAATTAAAATGTTTACGCATTTGATTTTCCAGGAAATTCCGGTAATGGTCTTTAATATGAGTAGGGTGGTTACAGAAAAATACAAAAGAAGGGTTCCTCGTTGGCAACTGAGTAATATATTTTATTTTAATATATTTTCCTCTGTGTGCTGGTGGAGGCATATTTTCTATAATCGGTAGAAGGGTATCGTTTAACTCCGAAGTCTTTATCTTTCTCGTCCTATTTTCATAGACAGACAAAGCGGCTTCGAGCCCTTGAAAAATTCTTACTTTTTCAGTAGCCGAAATAAATAGAATAGGAACGTCGGTAAAAGGAGCGATTCGTTCACGAATTTCTTTTTCCAAATCACGGGAAGTATTTGTCTCTTTATTTATTAAATCCCATTTGTTAATGAGGATGACAATACCTTTTTGTCTTTTTTGAGCCAGGGCAAAGATATTAACATCTTGCGATTCCATACCTAAGGTGGCGTCAACCAATAAGATACAGACATCACATTCCTCCATCGCTTTAATAGCGCGCATAACTGAATAAAATTCAAGGTCTTCATGAACCTTTCCTTTTTTTCTAATACCTGCGGTGTCTATGAGAATAAATTCTTTACCAAATTTTTTGTAATGACTATCTATGGCATCGCGGGTAGTTCCGGCAATTTCGGTAACAATATTTCTATCTTCTCCCAAAAAAGCATTGGTAAGGGAGGATTTTCCTGCATTTGGCTGACCGACGATGGCAAAACGGGGAATTTCATCAGTGGGCGCTTCTTCTTCATGAATATGCTCAACCACAGCATCCAGAATTTCACCCGTACCCGATCCTGTGATGGAAGAAAGGAAGAAGACATTTTCGAAACCTAGAGCATAAAATTCATTAGCCTCCAGCAAACGGTTGCCGTTATCGACTTTATTAATGGCCAGAAAAACAGGTTTATCTGTTCTTCTCAACATATCAGCTACCTCATCATCAAGGTCAGTGATACCGGTAGTAACGTCAACCATAAAAATGATGGCAGCTGCTTCGTCGATAGCAATTTTCACTTGCGTTCTAATGGCCGATTCAAAAATATCCTGTGAATGCTTAACAAAACCGCCAGTATCTACGACGGTAAAATTTTTACCGTTCCAGTAGCTTGGACCATATTGTCTATCTCTGGTTACGCCTGAAACGTTATCAATAATGGCTTTTCTCTCGCCAATTAAACGATTGTATAGGGTTGATTTTCCTACATTGGGTCGGCCAACAATGGCCACTATATTATTCATGTTTGACTTTTCAAAAACTAAATGAAAGGGTAAAAATACGTATTATACCCCAATTATCCTTCATATCCGAACTGCTTTAATGAATGTTCATCATCGCGCCAATTCTCTCTTATTTTAACGAACAGTTCTAAATAAACTTTAGAGGCTAAAAACTTTTCAATATCCATTCTCGATGCCTCACCTAGTGCCTTTAAGGAACTTCCCCCCCGACCAATTAAAATGGGTTTCTGGCTTTTTCGGGAAGCAAAAATGGTGGCTTGTATCATTACAATGGGTTTTCCCGAGGTTGTTACGTCCTCTTTGAAAGACTCAACCCGAACTTCCACGGAATAGGGTATTTCTTGCTTATATTGAAGTAAAATTTTCTCGCGTATAATTTCTGCCACAAAGAATCGCTCATTTCTATCTGTTAGCTGATCAGCGGGGTAATATTCAGGGCCTTCAGGAAGATTTTCCTTGATAAAGGTCAATAAATCTTCCGTTTGGGTTTGCTTGAGGGCAGAAACGGCGAAAAAATGAGCATTGGGAAATATAATTCTCTTCCTCTCAATCCATCCTAAAATTTCATCGCGGGTGAGTAAATCTATTTTATTTAATACTAAGACTAAGGGAATTTCTAAGGTGTTTAACGATTCGTGAAGTGCCTCTAAACTATTGTCAGGTTCCGAAAACTCTGATACCCAAACTAATAAATCAGCATCCTCAAAACTTCCCCGGACAGAACTATTCATTGTTTTTTGCATCCTGTAGGCTGGATTATCAATGAAACCAGGGGTATCAGAAAAAATGAGTTGAAAATTTTCGCCACTTAAAATGCCTAATATTCTGTGCCTGGTCGTTTGTGGTTTAGGTGTGATGATAGACATCTTTTCTCCCACTAAGGCATTCATTAGTGTTGATTTACCCACATTGGGTTTACCAATAATATTTACAAAACCGCTTTTAAACATTTTGCAAAGGTAATCATTCGAATAACTTTAAACCTACATTGAGGGTAAAGATTTTATGGAACCTTCAATTCGCTCTTCCAGTAATTTGAAAATATAGGGTGGTTTGAATATTCGCCAGTTAAAAGTATTGTAATCGGAACCCATAAAAAACAGGTGATGGATGCGCGCATCTTTGAAATCGTTGTAAACATGTTTCGGCAGATTCAATAAGGCCACCCAACCTCCTTCTTCTGATACTTCTTCTACCCATTCCTGATAATAATCGTCATCGCCACTGTGAAACGTTAATATATTTTCACCAATAAGTATGTAATGCACAATGCCAAAAGCTAACATTTTATCAATGATGGTCCTTTTTAACATCTGACAATCTTCCTCGATACAATCATTCCATTCGCCCAAGAATTCGATGATAGTAAATTTTAAATCATAATCAACCCATAAGATTTTAAGATATAAGGTCTCCGAACCCATATCATCCCACTGCGGGTGGATTAAATAATTATAGATTTTATTATCAAAATAAAATTCATTGTAAGTTCTATTAAAAAAGGGCGACCTTTCATCCTTTGCTGCGGAATAATCATCTATCCATTTGAAAAAAGGTTCAATATCATGCATATCTTTAGGTATTTATTTATTGAAAATCTCCCTATTATCGACAACAATGATAAAAATTATAATCACTGGGCCTGAATCAACGGGAAAATCAACTTTGACCAAAAGTCTATCTAACTACCTTAAGGAACCTTTTGTTCCAGAATTCTCGCGTTATTTTATACCTACTTTGACAGCGTCATATACAGCTTTGAATCTGATGGATATTGCTCGGGGCCAGCTTTTCTGGCATAAATTATATAAGTCAAACGCTAATAAGGTACTTCTTTGTGACACTGGCGTGGAAGCCATAGATATTTGGTTTCAATATCGTTTTGGTAGTATAGATCCACAAATACGGGACCTTTTTATAGCCGATGAAGAGTGTGTTTATTTAGTTTGCAAACCTGATATACCCTGGGAGGCAGACCCTTTGCGGGAAACCCCACACCAAAGACCGCAAATTTTTGATTCTTTTATATCTCTTTTAGATCAATTTGGTAAAAAATACTATATCGTTGAAGGCCTACAAGAAGAGGATAGATGGCGCTGTACTTTAAACCATTTGAAGAAAATATTAATTTAATTTTTTATACGCTTATTTTTTTTGTAATTTTACATTCTCTCATTTGGGGTGCTACCATTTTGGTACGCTGAGATTATACCCATTGAACCTGGCCGGGTAATTCCGGAAAGGAAAATGAGCATCGTTCGCGGTGCATGCTGAACGAACTTTCCGGGCCCCATTGGATCGTTATTTTTAATTTTAATATTTTATTAAAAATGAAGATTCTATTTTCTATTTACCTCACACTGGGTTTTTCCTTTTATTTGTTTTCTCAAGGTACTATTGCTGGAAATATTAGAGATGAAAATGGAAATCCTATAGAGGCGGTGTCCATTTCTTTAGAAAATGCCGCATTTGGTGTTGCATCCAATAGCAAAGGCGATTTTTTAATAGACAAAATCCCTTTTGGTGATTACACGATAGTAATTTCTGCTATCGGTTACACTACATACAAGGAAAAATTGAGATTGACTGAAAAGCCGATAAACCTTCGGGTAATTCTATCTCTGGAAAGCTATTTGCTTAATGAAATTGGTATAGTTAGTACACGCGCGACAAACGAAACCCCTGTAGCTTATCAATCCATCTCTGCGGAAGATATAAAAGATCATAACCAGGGTCAGGATTTGCCTTATCTTCTGCGATTTACCCCATCGCTGGTAGTTAATTCCGATGCAGGTGCGGGAATTGGCTATACCGGCATGAGAATCAGAGGTGCTGATATTACCAGGATCAATGTGACCCTAAACGGTATTCCAGTGAATGATGCAGAATCTCATGGCGTATTTTGGGTGAATATGCCCGATTTGGCCAGCTCTATCTCCGATGTGCAAATACAACGAGGTGTAGGTACTTCCACGAATGGTAGTGGCGCATTTGGTGCCTCTATTCATTTGAATACCAACGTAAATAGTGAAAAAGCTTATGTCTCTTCTCATCAATCTTTTGGCTCTTTTAATTCCTGGAAAAGAAACCTTAAATTAGGTACTGGAAATATGGGTAATGGTTTTTCATTTGATGCCAGATTGTCAAAAATTTCTTCGGACGGATACATTGATAGGGCTAAAGCTGATTTAAATAGCTTTTCCTTGTTTGGAACCTGGAAACAAAAGAATTCCGTAATGAGGTTATCCATTATTGACGGAAGTGAGAGGACCTATCAGGCCTGGAATGGTGTTCCGCTCTCCCTGGAAGCTGATTGGAATACCAGGACATTTAATTCTGCCGGAGCAGAAAGACAGGGTTCTCCTCATCCCGATGAAATTGATAACTATCGCCAAACTCATTATCAATGGCATTACGATAGATTATGGTCATCGAAGTTTACCTCCAATATTGCGTTACACTATACAAAAGGTAGGGGCTATTTTGAGCAATTTCGAAGTAATCAACAGGCTTCGGATTATTCCTATTCCCTTCCTAAGGGCATAGATCCAACAACTAATATTGATGTGATCCGTCGTCGCTGGCTTGATAATGATTTCTATGGGGGTATTTTCTCGGTAACTTATAAAGATGCTAAAATTCAATCTGTTTTTGGAGGCGCAGTGCATAATTATGAAGGTCAACATTTTGGAGAACTCACCTGGGCATCCATTGCAGGCAATACTTTTCCCGATCACCGGTACTACGATAATTTAGCAACAAAATTTGAGGCAAATACTTACTGGAAAAATAATATTGAGATTTTACCCAATGTTTCTGCCTGGACTGACTTTCAACTTCGACACATTAATTATCAATTCGAAGGATTTAATGATGCTGGCAACCGTATCCCCTCCGTTGAAAAATTAACTTTTTTTAATCCTAAAGTAGGTCTGTTCTGGGAATTTAAGCCAAATTATAATCTGTTTCTTTCCTACGCTATCGCAAATAGAGAACCAAATAGAGATGATTATGTGGATAATTTAAAATCATCCAGACCAAAAGCTGAAAATTTACAAGACGTAGAATTGGGTTTTCGTGCGTCAAATAAATCCTTTCAGTGGGAAGTAAATGGCTTTTACATGAAGTATAAAAACCTGTTGGTACAAACAGGCAGATTAAATGATGTTGGTGCGTATATCAGGGAAAATATGCCTGAGGCTTATCGTATTGGGGTAGA
>JBMLQR010000185.1:0-1389 GCA_049241465.1 Saprospiraceae bacterium
CCACAGTATTGCCAGAATACATAGAATGGTTTATCTCTCAGGAGGTACAAAATGATGTGGAAAAAACCAATCTAATCAATACATTAGACCAAAATGCCATAGAGGGATGGTATTAAAAAAGCCACTTTCTATATCATCCTTTACTAAGAAGCCATTTTCTGCTGTTTTTATTTGTTTTAAACCTTTGTTTTTACCTCCAACCTCAAAATCCTTATCCTCCATTTTAAAATCAGCCGGGTTTGAAGAAACAACCTGGTGATGCACCCGACATTGATTTAAAAAAAATGTTTCTCTGATATTTCCTTTATTAGCGTTTTCCCCTGCCAGGATATACACTAAATTGGTGTTATCTAAATATACTTTATTTATTTTTCCCAAACCTCTGATACCCTTTGTATCTTCCCGCAATTGAGCCAGCATACCAGCTTCCTCCATGTACAAAAGATAATCGGCTATAACATTTCGACTAATAGCTAAAATTTCCGATATCTTAGTCATATTCGGCTTGAAAGGGACACTTTCTGCAATAATGGCCATCAATTGTTTTAGCTGCCTTCCTTTAGATACATTCATCCCTGCATAAACAGGAATATCACTTTCTAATGTTTGATGGACTACTTGTAATAATTTCAAATCAAAATCAGGTTCTAAGGCAAAGGGATAGTACCCACTTTTAAGATAATCAGCAAATAATGGCAAAGGGTGTGCTATTTGTGGGACCTTCACCTGATGATTGAGAATTTCATTTAAATTAAACACCAGAACTTCTATCTGATGAAAAAGCATTAAGTATTCCCGAAACGATAAACCCTGCAAATTATAAAGTACTGCTCGACGACTCAAATCGGAACTACCTTTTTTAAGATCTAGCACCGAAGATCCCGTAAATACTACTTTCAAATGATTATGATAATCGTAAATTAGTTTTAATTCATTTGACCAATCAGGGTATTTATGTATTTCATCTATAAATAAATATTTTCCACCCCATTTAACAAAATCTGAAGCTAAATCCGAAAGACGATGTTTCGCAAAATAAAAATCCTCCGCCGACACGTATAAAGTATGTCGAACGTCAAGATTATTTTTGATATACTGTAAAACAAGGGTCGTTTTACCGACGCCACGAGGTCCTACTATGCCAATTAATCTGTTTTCCCAATGTATTTTATCATATAGATATCGTGTAAATTTTTTATCTACATTGGATATTAAACGATTTGAATATTCAAACAACGTTTGCATTTACCTTTGGTTTAGACAAAAATACTAAAATTGCACTGAAAAAATGCAATAATTGTTAATAATTGCATTT
Source organism: Saprospiraceae bacterium (assembly GCA_049241465.1). Taxonomy (GTDB): domain Bacteria; phylum Bacteroidota; class Bacteroidia; order Chitinophagales; family Saprospiraceae; genus BJGN01. The sequence continues at coordinate 1,316 of JBMLQR010000185.1, forward strand.
ATTTGGTGCAAAAATGGATGTATAGCCTGTTTTAGAACAAGTCAGTACATCCTGATATCAGGTTCGTAGGAGGC
>JBMLQR010000186.1:0-1893 GCA_049241465.1 Saprospiraceae bacterium
GTTTTACTTGGACAAGTTCAGGGAGATGGCTCGTTTTTAAAAGGATTAATTCGGGGAAATACGGTGTATGAAAGAGGTAGTGGTCAGGAACCAAGACTGGAATACACTTACATAAAAGTTGCTCCGGGAGAGGGTACGCATATTTGGCTAGACTCGTTGTTTAATCAGGATGGTATTTTACAACAACAAGAAATGATGATTGCCCCCTTTCAAGACCAGGCTGATTTCATCAGAGTTAATACTCTAAGTAATCAGTATTTACCGACCAGGTTTCTGCATTTCACCCAATCCGTTACCGTTGACCCCGGCAGATATAAGGGTAAATTATTTAAAAAATATACCCGATGGCAATGGAACTCAACCTGGAGAATGGATAAAAAAATCACGGATGACCAGGGATTAAAATCATTAAATCCCTTTTCCGTCAGCATAGATGACCCAAATCTAGTATCTCTGATTTACCAGCAAAGGAATGTTTTGATAGTAAACAAGGGTCATAAATTATGGGATATACAGATGGGAAATAATCAACAAATTCAAAAATGGTTACAGACGATCGGTGCAGAAATGCGGGTGCAGCAAGAGGCATTTTTAAAATTACGTTGGAATATGTCGAAAAAATGGTTGCTTCGAACGGAGCTGGGTAAAGGCGGAAATGCACAGAAAGCGGAAAGATTTCCTGAAAAGAATTTTGATATGAACACTCAAAAAAGCAGTATTTCCCTTCAGTTTTTACCTACCAATTCATTCCGTTCCCTGTTAACATTCACAAATGATCAGAGTACGCCGCGGGAATGGAGTGAAAACACTGGAGCTCTAAATAAAAGGGAGGTAAGTTTTTCTACTACCTGGAATGCAAAGGAAGGTCAATCAGTCCAGGGACAAATGTCAAATATTTTTATTCAGTATAGTGGTTTGAAAAATAGTCCAGCGTCATTTGCGCTCTTACAGGGTTTGCAAATAGGAAATAATTGGCAGTGGACCCTCCAATTTGAAAAAATTATAGGAAGAAATATTCGTCTTTTATTTAAATATCAAGGACGAAAATCAGCCACTGGACCTATTTTTCATATAGGTAATATTCAACTTGGCGCTACTTTTTAAAATGTTATGAATAAGGTTCTTATTTTTGTATTATTATAACCTAATGAAAAAAATATTTATGTTCTATTCACGTGCTCCCCTTTTACTATTGCTTTTATTTTTTTACAGTTTTGCCTCAGCTCAATCCTATTGGAAAAGTCAATGGATTAGCTCGCAGGCCTATGTTAAAACATTAAAAATAGATGAGGGAAGACGATGGAGCGTGGACATAGATCTCCTAAAAAAAGCAATATCCCATAAAGAAAAAACGACTGTTTTTTTACCCCATCCCAATGGAGAATTAATTTCCTTTGACCTAAAGGAAGAAACGGTAATGGCTAAAGAGCTTGCTGAAAAATACCCTAGTATTAGAGCGTTCTCGGGACAAGCATCCTCAAATAAACAGCTATCCATACGTTTGGAATTGAATTCCAGTCAGATATTCGCCGTTATTAAAAAAGGTGGAGAAGAATGGTTTGTCGAGCCTGACCCTAATAATCCAGCATATTCAATTAGTTATGATGCTAAAAACAGGGTAATGCCCGAAGCCTCGTCGGTAAAATGTGAGACAAAAGAAAAGAGCATTGAGGATGTCATACGAGCGCAGGAAAATGCCCTTTCTTTTGGTAGCAGTCTAAGAAATTCTACCGTAACCTTAAAAAAATATCGATTTGCTCTTTCATGTACGGCTGAATACGCTAAAGCAAAAGGGGGTACGATCGAATCGGTATTGACTAGTTTTGTCACGTCGGTGAACCGTATGAATCAAATTTTATTGCGGGAAGCAGCGGTACAACTGGAGTTGATTGC
>JBMLQR010000186.1:1993-3515 GCA_049241465.1 Saprospiraceae bacterium
TTTTTTGATGCCGAAAAGGATCCGTTTCCAGAACCCAGCAATCTTACCCAGTTGTTAAATCAGAATGGCGCCGTAATAAATAGCATCGTTGGGGCAAATAGTTACGATATTGGCCATATATTCACTTCAGGATGCAGTGGTGGCGTGGTGGGTATTGCTACATTGGGGAATGTATGTAGCAGTGGCAAGGCCCGTGGGGTTACCTGTCATTATTCATCTAACCTACTGAGCATCACGCTCAACGTATTTGCCCATGAATTGGGGCATCAATTTTCTTGTTCTCACTCATTTAACAGTTGCGAGGGAAATCAGGACAATGTAGCGCCAAGCGAAGGTTTTGAACCAGGAGGAGGTTCTACCATTATGTCTTATTCTAGTGCTTGTGGTTCTGATAATTATCAATTTAATGTAGATGATTATTTTCACGGAGGAAGTTTGGACGATTTAATTCCCTTTGTACAAACAGGAGCAGGAGCTGGTTGCGGTGTAAATATACCAACGCCAAATGACTCACCCATATTAACTTTAGCATATAAAAATGGGTTTTCAATTCCTATGTCCACGCCCTTTAAACTGGAGGCGTCGGCAACGGATGCTGATAATGATAAATTGACTTATAATTGGGAACAGATGGATTCCGGTCCTACGACCCCCCTTGGAGAGCCCAAGAATAATTCACCCCTTTTCCGCTCCTTCCCCGCCAGGGAGGAATCCTTTCGAATATTCCCTCAAATGCAAGGTTTACTTGCTGGAAACGCATCCAGAGTGGAAATTTTACCAAATTATGCCCGGAACTTATCTTTTCGCGTTACCGTAAGGGATAATAACCCTCAGGGTGGTGCCGTCGTTTGGAAAGATGTACAATGTAAGGTGACTGATCAGGCAGGGCCTTTTATAGTGAACACGCCTGCATCTAAAGCCGTAGCCGGGGGAACACTCAACGTTTCCTGGCAAGTAGCTGGAACCAATAAATTACCCGTTAATTGCCAGTTTGTACATATAAAATTATCAGTAGATAAGGGATTAACCTTTCCATATACACTGGCCCTAAATACGCCAAATGACGGGAATGCCCTAGTAACCTTGCCTCAGGTAAGCTCCGGAAATGCCAGACTTTTAATAGAAGCGGCTGACAATATATTTTTCCACGTTACAGATAAAGAATTTGTCATTGAAAATCCGACCGCGCCTCTTTTTACCTGGAAATTAGCGCCCGCAGGTATTCCCTTACATTGTTTACCCAATAATGCCGTTTTTAATATAACCACTAATAGTGCCCTGGGCTTTGATTCAACCCTTACCTTCGGTATTCAAAGCGGACTTCCTTCGGATGCCACCTTTTCATTTAGCAAAAATCCTATAAAACCAGGCGATTCTGTTCAATTGACCCTCTCTTTTAAAGGTATTCGCAGAGATACTCTACCATTGATACTTACAGCGAAAACATCAGAGGGAACCGTGTACCTCCAGGAGGCATACATCCAAACGTTGTCGACCGATTTTAGTGGCTTGAAAACTACCA
>JBMLQR010000186.1:3615-11166 GCA_049241465.1 Saprospiraceae bacterium
CAGGAGGCATACATCCAAACGTTGTCGACCGATTTTAGTGGCTTGAAAACTACCAAGCCCTTAAACGGCCAGTCAGGAATTATACTTTCTACCCCTTTTGAGTGGACCACCTTACCAAATGCCGAAACGTATGATTTTCAATTATCAACCTCTCCCCGTTTTGGTCAGGACGACTTGGTAAGTAGTTCCCAAGGTCTTAAAACAGGAACATTCACTCCCACCACATTTCTGGCTGACAATCAATTATTTTATTGGAGAGTAAGGGCGAATAATGCCTGTATCGTCGGCGAATGGTCCCCAGTTTCAACTTTTCACACCGCAGTAACCAAATGTGAAGCAAGTAGAAATACTAATCTTCTTACTATCCCAGGGCAGGGAACACCTACCGTTGAGAGTTCTATTGTGATAAATGAAGATGGAAACATAAAAGATATTAATATCCCACTCATAAGAGCAACGTTTGAATATGTAAGAAACTTAAGAGTCTCTCTTGTTAGCCCTAAAGGTACAGAGGTGATTCTTTTTGACCAGAGATGTGCATTAACGAATAAATTCATTTTGGGATTTGATGATGAATCACCCAAAGATCTTATTTGTCCACCCGATGATGCTATTGTTTTCAAACCTAATCAACCTCTTTCTGCTTTTAAAGGAGAACCATTAAGAGGTACCTGGATTCTTCGATTCAAGGTGGTTAAACGAGAAAGTATTACCGCAGGATCCATTGAAAGCTGGAATATTGAATTTTGTTCCACATCTTCGCCCTTAATGCCAACCCTAGCAAAATCAGATACCTTATTGGTTAAATCTGGGGGTAAAAACTTCATCACTCCACTAAATTTGACGGTAAATAGTCCTGGAATTGCTGATACTGCTTTGAAATTTATAATTACCGCGTTACCAAAAAATGGGGTTATACTTAGAAGAACAGACACCTTAAAAATAGGCCAATTTTTTACGCAGGCTGAGATTAAAGCCAGCTTAATCAATTATGTTCATACGAATAAAAATAGTATTCAGGATGTTTTTGGATACGTAATTTCAAATGGGGCGGGTGGTTTTATCCCCCTAAATTTCTTATATGTTAAAATTGATAATTCGGTCAGTACGACAACCCTGGCCCCAGCGCTTACCTGCACCATTTTTCCAAATCCAAGTGCCGGTCTAATTCAGGTGGAATGGGATTTTTTGGTTAAAAGAGACGCTTTACTCGAAATTCATGATTTATCGGGAAAACTAATATTTAAACAATTATGCCCTTCCTTTCAACAAAATATACAGATTGATGGTACCCTCTGGGAAAAAGGAACGTACGTGTTAACCATACAAGGCGAACAGCAGCGTATCTCTACATTGTTTATAATCAATTAATGGATGAAGATAAAAACAGGCATTTTATTTGGAGGCAGCTCCAGGCATAGGGAAAAATCGTTCATGGGTGCACAGTGTATAAACTTGCATTTACCTGTTTATTCTATGGAAAAAATTCTCATTTGGATAGACAAAGAAGGAAAACTTTTTCATGTAAAGGAATCTTGTTTTGTCTCTGGAAATGTAACAGACCATTTAATAAAAGAGATAGATCCTTCTACTTTAGGTCAATACATTAACATTGCTATCGTTACTCTTTCCGCTGATGATAAAAAAGTGAACTCATTATATGAAATTTTAGATGAGTTTAATATTCCAAATAATTTAAATCTTCCTTCCATAACCTTTGCTAGGGACATTGAAAACTGGTGGCATGCACTAAAAACAGTAAACTTCAGGAGTCCCTCTTCAAAAAAACTTAGTTTAACAACATGGGATAATAGCTCCCCTGAATTCATTTCTTCAGCCTTAAAAAAGGATTTAGGTGAGTTCATACAGATTATTCCCATACCCTACTCTTCCAAAAACGGAGGAAGTTTTATTGTGCCGGGTACGAAAAATGATATAATCCAGGAAAGGATAAACCGTGCGTTTTTTAGGGATTGGATAAGCAAAACAGACTGGAAGAACAGAACTGAATATGAAAAAGAAGCCTGGATAGCATGGCTTTCAGATCCATTGGAAGGCCCTGATTTTCCTCTCTACTTAGTGACTCAGGGAATTCAAAAAGTAAAAATAGCGCGGGCTGAAGAATTTGTCATCCAATTAGATAAATTATTTGCCAGTAATTCAGCAGATGAATTTGTTATTGGCATTGAGCCTGCTGTGGAAGATGCTTATATCCAACTGGCAAGTATTCCAAATGGGACACCCTTTCAATCGATTATCTGGCAGCACGATAATCATTGGCATTGTTTACCCCCTTTGACAAATAATGACATATTTTTGGGTAGAAAGAATGAATCTGTTGCACTTACGGAGCTACAGGTAACAGAAATTTCTATACAAATGATCCAGTTGGGGCAAAATTTTCAATTTAATTCCCCTCAATTAGTTTCAGGATTTGTCACCTCATCGGGAAAATCTTATCCCATTGAAATTCAATCTTTTATTGAAGTTATTGATGAAAAAAAATGGTTTGAGCATTTAGGTACTATCGATCAGACCCCCACTTCGTTTTTAGAAATAATTGTAAATCAAATCTTACGATGCCAGGAATTATCGGGAGGTATTTCGGGTAAAATTGCTTCCCAACTGAACCAGATTTTAGCAGAAAAAATTCAAACAGATTATCCTGTTTCTCCTCAGGCTATCTTACTGGATTCCATGGAAAGTTTAAACAAAAATCATCTGTCGGAAGCCTTGGGATGGTATGAAAAACTAGCTATGGTTGGTACGATAGAAAATGTATTGATTTTTTCTGAAAATAGTAGTTTGGGCCTTATTCTATACAAAGTTCCTGCGCGATGGATTTACCTTGCCATTCAAAATAATTTGGAAATACAGGAATTATTTAACAAAATAAGAAAGCATTGTTCTAAGATAAGTATCGCTGAGTTAAAAGAGAAAGAGTATCGGATAATACCCATAAGCTCTGGAAAAATTGCCGCGACGGGCGCTCTTTTCCAGTGGCTGGAAAGAGAACAACTGCCTTATTGGGGGGTAGCCTCAGCTTTTTCAATGGTAAATTTTAAAAGAAGTGCTCAAATACAATCATTGAGCAAAAATGGTATAAAAACCATTCCATTCTGGCAAATTTCAACGTGGCTAAACGAAAAAAGTCCTTCTGATAAGGGATATTTTATAACTACTGATGAATATCATTTTAATCAAAAAACGATTAAAATTTCAGGAGAGCATGAAATAAATGCCTTCAAGGATTTCGTGAAAAATACGCCCCGCCTTGCTGAAACACAAAGGAATCGCAAAATCTGGCAACTTTTTTTTGAAGACAAACAAGAATCTAACCCCTCTAACGCCTACATATTGCAGGCATTAGAAGAAGATGAAATAATCATTAGTTTTTTTTATCTGAAAAATTCGCAAGATTCATTTGATCGATTTTACCTCACCCCTATTCATGCCGTAAAAGGAAATGATGATCAAATAAATTACCTTTATCAAGCGCACGAAAGTAAGTTACTGCATGAAATATCCTCCGTATGGACCGAATTTATTGAACAAATAGAAAAAGGACTTCAAACTTTAGGGTTCAATAGTCCCGGCTATGTTACTTTGGATGTCACTATTTTTGAAAATAAGCGTTTTGAACTTATTTTTAAAGAGGTCAACCCCTTATTTTCCGCCCGGGATAAATGGATAGAGAAGATAATGTTACATAATCAGATTACCTGGCATCAGTTTATTTATAATCAAAACGAATATGCAAAATTTAAAATGCCGATAACCATTGAATTAGAGGAAAAAGAAGAAAGTATTATTCTATTTGAAGAAAAAAAATTACCATTTCAACATGTAAATTCGGACATTGTGGTGATAAACGAAGTAGCAGTGGAAGATGAGGTGGGAGAAGAAGTAGAAATACAGGAAGATGCGAAGGAAGAAAGAGAAAACAGAATAAATGAAGCCATGAATAATTTAGCCCCAACCCGGTTTTCAAGAAACTTTAAGGATTACGCCTCAGAAGCTTTTAGATTTTTGACCTCCTGGTTTTTTATAAAAAATCTGTTGGCTTTTATCGTCAGTATTTTCATTATTATCAATCTGGTAAAAGGCGTCCTTTTCATTTATACCCGGCATGGTTCTGCCAAAGAAGTTATAGACTATTCAGGTATGCCTTTTGATGATGCCATGGAAAAAGCTGATGATCAGGGTTTCAAACTTGTAGCCAGTGATGAAGTGTATGTTTTAAACAGACCAGCAGGAATCATCATAAGCCAGGTCCCGCAAAAAGGCGCTAAAATCAAATCGGGAAGAACCATATTTTGTGTCATCACCGGAGGAGATGCACCCTCGGTCACTTTGCCCAAGCTATCAAATAACGATGAATATGAGGCATATCAAAAACAATTGCTACGATTGGGCATATATTCGAGAATACGGGAGGAGCGGTTTGAGTCAGAATATGAAGAAAAGACCATTTTAGAAGTGTATTTTGAAGGAAAAAGGCTTTCAAACAGTAGAATAAATGCCAGTCTGGTAAAACTTCCGAAAGGTAGTTATTTAGATTTTGTCATCTCTGTAAGGAATACAGATCGAGCTCCCGTTCCCAATCTGATCTGTTACACCTACGAAGAAGCAGCTACCAATATCATTGCCAATGATTTAACTATTGGTACGATTATGGGTCCTGAAAATAATGTTTCGTTTGCTGGCATGTATGTTTATAAACAAGAACCTATGCCCGGCGAGGGCGTCTTTTTACCAAAAGGCAGCCCTGTTATTCTTTATTTACAACCTGAAAGACCGGCTGAATGTCCGGAATATTAACATAAAATATCATGAAAAAATCTATACTATCTTCTTTGACTATGAGAGAATTACATAGATATCTAGGGTTCTTTTTAGTTGGTATTATGTCCGTTTATGCCATAAGCGGCGTGGTACTCATCTTTCGTGATACTGATTTTCTGAAAAAGGAAAAAGATATTTCAAAGGAAATTTCCCTGAACGCCAATCCTCAGGAACTTGGCACTTTATTGGGCATAAAGGGATATAAGTTAATAAAGACGGAGGGAAATATTAGTTATTTTGAAAACGGACAGTACGATGCAAGCAATGGAATAGCTCGTTATAAAGTCAAGGAACTACCATTTATCATGGATAAAATGACGCATTTGCACAAAGCAAAATCGGTAGATCCCCTTTACTTTTTCAATATATTTTTCGGTTTTTCTCTCCTGTTTTTTGTCATATCCTCGTTCTGGATGTTTTTACCCTCTACCAGCATATTCAAAAAAGGAATGTATTTTACCCTTGCGGGCATTATACTTACCTTAATTCTCCTGTTTATATGAGGGTAAATCCAAGCTGTTTATTTTAAAGCCTGATAAATTGCGACATTAAATTTGTTTTGTAATTCGCCCCATTCCGGTCCGGCGCCTAATTGCTGCGTCATTAGAACAGCTACTATATTTTCTTTAGGGTCGGCCCAATAAGTAGTAGCGAAGGCGCCTCCCCATGAAAATGTACCTACATTTCTTATCTCATCTGTATTGGCGGGCGTAACTATTGAAAATCCCAATCCAAAATGCGTGTCACCCATCAATCGTCCGGAGTGATTACTTAGCATCATTTCCACCGTTCGGGGAGAAAGTATTTGTTTACCATTGTAATAACCTTTATTCAGTAACATTTGGAGAAAAATACCATAATCCTTTGCGGTAGACGACAGGCCGGCACCCCCTGAAAAGTAGCTTTTATTCAACTTTGGGAAATTGGGTGAAATCGGACTTTTCCCCTCTTCCATTTTGGTGAAAAAGCGCAGGCTATCTCTCGTATAAATACTAGTCAATCGCGGTTGTATGGCCAACGGAAGGTTGAACCAGGTGTCTCGCATACCTAAAGGTTCACAGATCATTTTTTGAAAAAACGATTCCAATGATAATCCGGATACTAATTCAATGATATGTCCCAGCACATCCGTATTTAGTCCATAATTCCATCTTTCGCCAGGCTGATATTCCAAAGGAAGCTCTCCTAGCTTAAGCATTGTGGTATGGATATTGGCATCTGTTTCTCCAATACCAGCTGAAATTTTATTTTTGGCATAAATAGCCTTCATAGCAGGACTGCCAATACCCGCATAACCCAATCCTGAGGTATGGGTCAATAAATCTTTAATGGTGATATCTCTTTTTGCAAGAACCGTGGTATAGGTAGAATCCTTTTCAGAAAAAGTATTCAGGACCTTAAGATTTTTAAAGGTAGGGATAAATTTGTGCACAGGATCAGACAGCAATAAAGCACCAGATTCCATGAGCATCATTATACCGACGGAGGTTAACGCTTTAGTTTGTGAGGCAATTCTAAAAATGGCATCCTTTTCCATTTTCTTCCCTGTACTCCTGTCATCTATGCCATACCCCCTATGAATTAGTAGTTTGCCGTCTTTTGAAACCAAAGCCACCGCACCAACTATTTTATTATCTGACACAAAATCCTGAATGACTTTGTTGACTCTTTCCAATCGATCCTGATATACCTCCGGATGGGGTAAAACCTCTGAGGAAAGCACTTGCTGGCTAAGAAGAACCAGAGAAAAATTCAAGGTAAAAAAAGAGAAAACAAAAAACTTTTTCATAACCGTTATATTAGAAATTCAAAAATAAGGTAGTAATATTAACATCAGGCACTCCTTTTCTTTTTGTTCCGAATGGCAATAGGACCATACCAAAGCCAGAAACCAGTGACGGTAAAGACAAACAGGGCTAAGCCAGTGACCGAAGTATAAAATAATTTGAAAGGTTCTCCCACCGTTTTAAAATAAAAATCAAGAAAAGAACCGTCATGCACATCTTCAATAAAATCGGATCTTCTGGTATTGATTTGCAATAATTTGCCAGTAGCACCATCCAATTGAATCTCCTGATAGTGATTTGTAAATACAAATTTAACGATACCCTTATCTGGTCTGACATCTATTCTGTCAAGTTCATTAGAAAAAGTAGGCCCAAGGGAGTCTTTTAATACGAGAAAAGCATTATCCTTTAAAGAATCAAGAGAGATCCACTCATTTAAATCGGTGGAAGACCCTTTAGCCGATTTGGGCAAAATGATACCCCCACTATTTTTTTTCCAACCCAATAAGAGGCCTGAAATAGAAATAACGAAGAAAAAGATAAACAAAAAGGCACCGGTGGTTCGATGAATCTTTCTAAAGACACGTAATAATTTAACTTGCATACCAGTGAAAACTAACGTTGAATAATTCAAAGATAATCAATCATTCCCATGGAACGACGAAATAAAGGTAGATTTAACTTAATCTTCTAAAGGTAATAAATTATGAAGGGTAGTCTCACCTCTTTATTTTTCTTAAAATAATGGTAATCAATGAGTTTAATGATTTATGAGTACATTCCAGTTCGTAGAATTTCTTTATCACCAATGTTAAAATAAAAGGTCTCGGGCTTTTAATTTCAATTATTTGACGGTGAATCATGAAATGAGTGTATCTTTGCGGTTTTGAAGGTAAAACCAAATCATGGTATTTGAAGA
>JBMLQR010000187.1:0-1120 GCA_049241465.1 Saprospiraceae bacterium
ATATTCAGTGATTTTGCTGCTGGCATCAAACTTTTGGTTTCTTTTACTTTTGATTTTACCTCCGACTTTTTTAGCACAATTTGTTTGCCGGCTAAATCTTTAATGGTTAGGTTATTTTCATTTTCAGAAAGTAAAAAGCCATAATACCTGTTTTCATCTTTCATTTCAATATTGAAAGCTTCATAGCCAAATACAATGGAAGAGTTCGGATAAACGATGGCTTCATAAAGACCTACTTTATCGAGTTTAGAGCTAATATGTGTAAGATTAGGCCCTATTTGTATGCCCAACAAATCCATTTGGTGACATTGGATGCATTTGGTGTTAAATACCTCTTTTCCTGCTGCTGTATTAGAAACTAAACCAAAAATTTCTGCCTGGGGAAAGGATAAATTTTCATTTTCCATTTGATTTAAGCTTTGTGCCTGCAGTCGGATGGCTGGTAAATCACTGGCCAAAAGTGCCATCCTGGAGGAATCAGCAAGCGCCCCGGTAAGGATGTTTTTCTTCAATAAATCAATGAGGATTTGAGCGCCTACCTCATTTTTTGCCATGGATAACGCAGTATTTTTCCGATCTCCAAAAGCAATATTTACATTTTGCACTTTTTCTTTATTGGCAAGCATTTTAAAAAGGATTTTTTGCTTTGCCAGTGCATCGGCGTCGTCTGACCAATCATGGAGTTGGCTCCACAAATTAGAACTTCTGAAAACTAACCAATAATTGGCTTCCTCTGCGATGGATTGGTTAGCATTCGTTTTGAAGGTTAAAACGGCTTGAACAGCTTCTTTTGTAGGCATAAATCCAATGGCAGTAAGCGCTTTTTTTCGTTTTTCAAGGGTGCTTTCTGTATCAAGGACAATGTTTTTAAAAAAATCCAAAGCTGAATCCGGATGCAAAGTGAATAAGAGGTCAAAGTACCCCTCCTGCGTTAAAAGTTCCTTGTTTTGTTTGTAAAAAAGATCTACATTTTCCTCGCCTAAAACAAGTTTTACTGCATTGTTGAAATAGGCATCCTGGTAAGGTAAAAGTAAAGACGGAAGGATAGCATTTTTGGTACTATATACTTCTTTTTCTAATGCTAAAAGGATCTCACGACGCAGAAAAGAAGAACTTTGAG
>JBMLQR010000187.1:1220-4489 GCA_049241465.1 Saprospiraceae bacterium
TGATTTCTAACATTGACGGCAGGATTATTGAAAGCAATCATTAAACCTTTTCGCGTAGTAAAATCTAAAATTGGCGTTTTTACTTTTTTTCTTTTAGGGGTAATTCGGTAAATTCTACCATAAGCCTTTTCATCTTTTACCTGATGGCCACCAACCACAGCATCGAACCAATCGGCAACATACAATGCGCCATCTGTACCGATGAGTGCGTCTGAGGGTCGGAACCATTTTGATTTATTCTCGAAAAAAGCTTTATTATTCCATTCGTAGGCAGGATCATCCTCCTTATTTGAACTTAAAAATATAGATTTTTTTCCAGCCAAATGATAGCCGGAACCAGATTTATACGGTTGATAACCAAAGAGTACATTTCTACCTGCATCACAACTTAGCACCATGCCTCTATATTTTACACCCAGGCCATCGCCTTCTATTCTCAACATGCCAGTTGGGGAGCCAGCGCCGGTATTATCACCTGCAGGCATAACCCCAGGGTCATTTTGGTGCCAATGCGCTTGCCACATGGTCTGGTTAGGCCTATGATCTGCATTCCAGTAACGTGTACCGTCCTCACTAAAAAAGCCTGCATTTCCGCCTTCTGCCAACCAGGAAACCCGGCATGTAACTACTTGATCGTCATTATCATTTTGCCACATATTACCCATTCCATCCACATAAGTTTCAAAAGAATTTCGAAAATTATGAGCTAAAACTTTTAATCCTGTGGCATCTTCATTCATTTTCAATTGTAGCCCACCAACCCAAATTTTCCCATCATCACTTTTTTGATTTCCTTGATTTTGAAGATTATAGGGTGATCCACCTGTATATAAACTTCCTGAACGTAAAGTAAATCCTGATTTATCTGTAACTTCATGAGGGCCTGCGTTTCCCACGTTAAAATAATAGGCACCATCAGGACCTGTTACGACGCTATGCAAAGAATGATCGTGATCTAAACCTCCAAAACCAGACAATAAAATTTCTTTTTTATCTGGTTTATCATCCCCGTCGGTATCTGTATATTTAATTAAGTGAGGTGAGCAAGAGACCAGCACTACATTTCCAATAACGGCAATACCCATTGGACTGATGAGATCTTTATCTTGTACAAAAACTTTGGATTGATCTGCTTTGCCATCCTGATCGCTATCGGTTAAAATAACAATTCTATCCCCCTCTTCTCTATGTAAAAAAGGTTTTCCCTCCCGATTGAACTTTCTATAATTTACAGCTTCTGTGACCCATATCCTCCCTTTAGCATCGGTGTCCATATTACTTGGGTTATAAAGCATCGGGGATTCTGCCCAAAGAGTAACTTCTAAATCATCGGGTAGATATAAATCAAGGGGATATTCATTGGCAAGCTGAAACGGATTTTTATCCAGTGAGAGTAACAGGGTACTTAATATTCCCAGTTTTAAAAATTTAAAATATTTAAGCATTGAAAATACTTTTTAGGAAAGTAAGATTTTGTTGATGTCCATGTATAAAATCATATTTAGGAGGTAAAGCCCCTTCGATGTGCATCCATTTAGTATGCTGAAAGTTAATATCATTTAAAGCACGAGAAACCTTGACCCAATCGATATCGGCTTTTCCAAGAAAGGCCCCATTTTCTTTAAGGTGAAGCTCACAAATATTTTTATTTCCCAAAAGTTTGATTTCATGATAAATATCATTTCCTGCATCCTTTGCATTCCTAAAATCGTAATAAACCTTTAAATAATCGGAACCCACTTTTTCCATGATATCAAGATGTTCCTCTGCTGTAAGATAGGATTCTATGCCCAGGGTAATCTTGTTTTTTTCAGCATAAGGCATCACTTCTTTTAATTTTTGAATCACAGTATCCACGCCTTTAGCATCATTTCTCAGGTCGTTTTTAGAAAAAAATGCTAATAATACTACTTCAACATTGAAAAATGTAGCGGCATCGATTGCATCAAAAACCCATGCATCTGTTTGATTTTCTGACTTATACGGAACATTATTTAGTTCTCCTATGGCCATGGAGGAGATGGCTATACCCGTTTCTTTTGCTTTGTCACGAAATTGAATTTGCGTGGTTTTATTTCGCAAGTGCATGCCATCTTGTCGGGTGCCTAAATTTACTTGAATACCATCTAAACCGATGGATTTAGCCACGTCGAACGCAGCTAATTTTGAATTTTGACCCAACGACCAATCACAGGCGCCAATGTTATATTTTTTATGCTTCAAGGAAGCTAAATATCCAAAATCGATACACGTAGAAGCACCTAATAGTGTTAAAAATTGTATAAACTGTCGTCTAACCATGACATCCAGGATTAAGTTTCCTTGTAATAATACGAAAAATTTATTCTATTTCAAACAATAAAACATGATCCAAAGGACTTGAATTTTTTGGAATTTTACCTTTAATACTTCTTTTTTCATCTTCTATTTGCGTAATTTAAAAAGGTCATTTTATTATTAGTGTATTTTTATTTGCTTTTTTGCGAATAATAAGGGTGTTCGGAGGTAAAATTCTCCTGCTTCTTGATCTACAAACTATTATGGGCAATTGGGTTTATATCTGATGAGATTTTTTCACAAAAGAGTTTGTATATTTGATAAAATGTCAAGTAAAATGCTAAGTAACTTAATAGTAAGTAAAATTGCGAAAACGATTCATGATAATGATCCACTAGCTGAGGCATATTTATTTGGTTCAAGAGCAGAGGAGATTCAAAACCAAATTCTGATTGGGATATTCTCATTCTCGTGAATGACACTAAAGTTACCAACGAAATTGAGGACAGTTTTCGTGATGATTTGTATGATATTGAATTAGATTCAGGACAAGTTATTTCCATATTTATTTACCCTAAAGATTACTGGCAAAATACTTTAATTTATTCGCCATTATATGATAACGTTAAAAAGGAGGGAATCAGATTATGATTATTTCAAATCGGGAAGAATATGTGAATTACAGATTCCATCGTGCAGAGGAGTCATATTAAGAAGCCTTGATTCTAGCAAAAGAAGAAAGGTGGAACGCGGTAATAAATCGATTGTATTATGCTTGCTTTTATGCTGTAATCGCACTACTGATTAAAAACAATATTTCTACTCAAACACATGATGGCGCGAGAACCCAATTTGGATTAATTTTTGTTAAAACTTGGATAATTGATAAAGAATAAGGCAAACTTTTTTCTAAACTATTTGATTATAGACAAAAGGGAAATTATGGATTAACAAAATAAATGAATTTTTAATTGAAATAAAAAAACATCTTT
>JBMLQR010000188.1:0-1044 GCA_049241465.1 Saprospiraceae bacterium
ATTATCGCAAAGAAGATGATGGTGGTATTATCGTAGATATGCTTTGTCATTGGCGTTATGTACTCGATAATTTATTTGGAAATGTAGAAGGAGTGTTTTGCTTAGGTGCTACCCATATCACAGAACGTGTCGATGAAAAGGGGAATACTTATAAATGTACCGCTGATGACGCTGCTTATGCTATCATGACGCTGGCAGGAGGTATTGTGGCTCAGTTTAATTCTTCCTGGGTTACCCGGGTTAGACGAGATGATTTGTTAATGATTCAAGTGGACGGAACGAAGGGTTCTGCTGTAGCCGGACTTAGAGATTGTTGGACACAACCTTACGGTAATACACCTAAACCCGTTTGGAATCCGGATATTCCTAATCCTATCGCTTTTTATGATGGTTGGAATAAAATGCCTGAACAGGAATTTTACGACAATGCTTTTAAGGCTCAATGGGAGCTGTTTTTAAAGCATATTGTAAGAAATGATCCTTTTCCATGGGATCTGAAAGCAGGTGCCAGAGGTGTACAGTTAGCTGAAAAGGGATTGGAAAGCTGGGAAAAAAGAACCTGGGTAAATTTACCTGAATTATAAATTTTTGAAATGAACAAAATAGCTTTTATCACGGGTGGAACAAGAGGTATTGGTTTTGGTGTCGCTTTAGCGTTGGGTAAAGCTGGTTTCGACCTGGCTGTAAATGGTATTCGAAACGAAGTTGATGTAACTAATTCGTTGGAAGAACTTCGCAATCTGGGTGTTAATGTAGCTTATTTTCAGGGAAATGTTGCTGTAAGGGAAGATAGACAGGCTATGTTAGATAAAATCTTGTCTCATTTTGGCTCCGTAAATGTGTTAGTTAATAATGCAGGTATTGCTCCGCGTGAACGGGCCGATATCTTACACGCCAAAGAAGAAATTTGGGACGAAGTGATGGAAATTAATCTTAAAGGCCCTTATTTTTTAACCCAGCTTTTTGCCAATTATTTTGTGGAAAAGAAGTTGGAAAATCCTCTTTTTGAGGCGAGTATCATTAATATTTCTTCTATTTCCGCCT
>JBMLQR010000189.1:0-2214 GCA_049241465.1 Saprospiraceae bacterium
TTAACCACCTGACCTGTCTTGCCTGATGTTGGGGTAAATGACGTAATCGTCGGTGAGGTATTTATATAGGTAAATCCAGAAAGAGTTCCTGTTCCTGCAGTATTTGCAACAGAGACATTGCCAGAAGTTCCATTTCCAACTACAGCAGTGATACTTGTAGAGCTAACCACTGTGAAAGAGGTTGCTGCAGTACCACCAAAGCTGACTGATGATATTCCATTAAAATTACTACCTGTAATAGTTACAGTATTTCCCTTTGTTGCCGAAGTTGGTGAAAATGATGATACAGCAGGAACTGAAAGTGGTGTTCCAACATAAAGTGGGCTTTCCCATAAGCCTCTTCCATAAGTAGCTGCAATTAATTTTTTATCACTATAACGGATTTCCAAATCGAAAATCTCCACATTGGGTAATCCACTATTATATAAAGACCAATCTGTCTGTGTATTGTCCCTGTAATAAATACCCACATCCATACCCAGATACAAGGCTCCATTACTGCCTGTTTGATAAATTATTTTATTCGCTGGAATATTCGGTAAGGTACCTGAGATATTTGTCCAGGAGGTTCCCCCATTATTTGAAAAATAAACTTTTGAACCTGCCGTAAAGTTGGAATAAGTGGCATAAAGATTATTTGGATTCGTTGGATCAACCAATATGGATGAAATTTGAGATGATATCGGCGCGGTTATGGTTGTCCAACTTGTACCCCCATTAATAGTTTTTGCCATGGCAGTGCCCCAGCTGATATAAATAACTGAGGGATCAGATGGTGCCACCGCAATATTTGAGATAAATTTGCCTGCAGTTTGTCCCGCAGAAATTTTGCTCCATGTTGTTCCCCTATCGGTTGATTTCATTAAATCTGTATATCCCAGATAGATCGTAGCTGGATTAACTGGATCCAATAATACTGGACTTACCCAGGCACCATCTGTTCCAGTAGAAGGAGTGATAGACGTCCAACTACTTCCACCATTTGTAGATCGTTGAATATCTCCATAATACAAAGTCCCATACATGTAAGAGGCATTTGTTGGATCTATGGCACAATCCATACCATCACCTCCTATCTCATCACTCCATGTTCCTGTGGTACTTCTTAACTTGGTTCCATTATCTTGTAAACCAGCAATAATTCTGGTGTCAGTTTGAGCGGCACTAGCTCGGTATAATTGACTAATGCTCATTCCATTTGTTAAATCTGTCCAGGTTAATCCATTATTTGTGGAACGATAAATACCTCCATCATTCGCTGCATAAATGGTAGTACTATTCAGAAAAATCAAATCATGTTGATCAGCATGCATAGCAGGTACGGTAGAAGTCTGATACCAATTGGTCATTATTGACCAGGAAGTTCCTCCATTAGTTGTTTTCCAGGTATTTACACCTCCAACAATAATTTGATTTACATCTGTCGGTGAGACTGCGATACATATATCATACCATGCTTGTCCACCTGAATCACTGCCATTTGTCTCCCATCCCATTAAATTGGGAGTTGAAGAACGAAGCGTGTATGTCAAACCACCGTCAACAGATGCATAAAAACCTTTAAAGCCATTGCTTGTATTTGAAACTAAGGCAGCAACAAAATCAGGATTTGCAGCACTAACAGCTAATGCAATTCTTCCTGTGCTGGCTATGGTTGTCACCAAAACCCAGGTAGCACCACTATCTGTCGATCTATAGAAACCACCTTTAGTCACTGCCACCATATTGGAAGCTGACAATGCCTCTATATCATAAAATTGACCACTTGCTACTACTTTTGTCCAACTTGTACCCCCATTTGCCGTTCTGTATAACCCACCATTGGTGCCAGCAAATAAAACATTCGGATCGGTTGCATGGGGTTGCAACTTATAAATAACAGTTCCCGGAGTAAATGTAAGACCTGTTGCATTCCAGGTAATTCCGCCATCGGTACTTTTTAAAACCCCATAAGAATAGGTATCCGATCCATCGCCATCACCAGTTGCCAGATACATAATATTAGGATTTGTAGGATTTATTACCAGACCGGAGGTACCTATGGAGGCCAGATTATCTGTCAAAGGAATCCAGGAACTACCCCCATTAGACGTTTTCCAAAGTCCGCCACCGGCAGTGCAAGCGAAAATGATATTTGAATTTGTGGGATGAAATGTTATTCTGTTAATTCTTCCAATACCTGCATAACCACCTGAAGAGGAATTAGGACCAAGA
>JBMLQR010000190.1:0-7995 GCA_049241465.1 Saprospiraceae bacterium
TCCTACCGAAATCTTATTATTTATGTGCATTGTTTTCATAATATTCATTAAGAAATTTAAAATTAGAACTTGGCATTCAGGCCAATGGTGATGGTACGGATAGCAGGGCTAACGGAGCCTGATACTTCTCCACCTCCAACACCTTGCTCGCCATCGGCCCAGGTTTCAGGATCCACACCTTGATATTTGGTGATATACTGGGAAAATATGAAAGGTTGCTGAATACTAGAGAAAAAACGAAGACTTTCCATTTTCAATTTGGCAACCACTGTTTTTGGCAGGTTATATCCAATATTAATGTTTCTCACTTTTATGAAAGACCCATCAAAATAGGCCAGGGAATTATCATATTTTGGAAATTCCTGAGTAACCACAGGTTGAGGGAAGGCATTGGTTGGATTACTTGGCGTCCAATAATCAACCGCAATGTTATTGTAGCGTCCCGCGAGTTTATTCTGATCCAAGTGATAACGGCTGCGAATCATTTGTCCTATCCTCGCAAAAATGAAGAAAGAGAAATCAATGCCTTTGTAAGAAAAGCGATTGGTTAAACCGGCAGCAAAGTCGGGAACGGCAGAACCAAGAATCTGGCGATCATCGGCATTAATTTTACCATCCTTATTGAAATCCTCCACTTTAATCTGGCCTACTCTATCCCCAAAAACTTTGGCTTGATCTGCTTCATTCGTTTGCCAGATACCTAATTTCTTATAATCGAAAAACACAGTTAGTGGCTTGCCAATAAAACGACCAGCAGCGATATCATCCACTTTTCCGTTAGCCAATTCTAAAATGGCCTCTGTATTTTTATTGAAAATCAAATCGGTTTCCCAGGTAAAGCCCCCTTTATCAATATTGACAGTAGAAAGGGTTAGTTCAACTCCTTTATTTTGTGTAGAACCAACGTTTGTTGTGAAACCTCCAAAACCAGTGGAGGTTGGTAAAGGCTGAGGCGCCAATAAGTCGGTAGTTGTGGTATTGTAGTATTCAAAAGAACCATTAATTCTTCCAGCAAAAAGGCTAAAATCTAATCCTAGATTGGCCGTTGTGGAAGTTTCCCAACGCAAATCAGGATTACCTATGGTGTTTGGTCTATAGCCATAACCCGCTGTGTTGTCATAAGCATAAGCAGTTCTTCCAAGTAATGCCTGTGTTTGGTATGGGTTGATAGCCTGATTACCTATGGAACCATAACTTGCTCTTAATTTTAAATTTTCAAGAAATCCTAAATCTTCCATAAAGGATTCCCTGGCAATATTCCAACCCACGGCCACTGAAGGGAAAATACCAAATCTGTTATTCGTTCCAAAACGAGAAGAACCATCTGTACGAACCGTTGCGGTCAACAGGTATTTTTCCCTGAAATCGTAATTAATTCTACCCATGTAGGAAAGTAAAGCCCATTCAGAAAGATTGGTGGAAGCACCTGTAATCAAGCTGGCAGAACCCAGAGAGTGATATAATTGAGCTTCAGCAGGAATACCAGATACACTCATACCAGAATATTCCTCTCTGTCTTTTTGAAAAGATTGAAGAGCAGTAAAATTAAAATTATGTGAGGCACCAAATTTCTTATCGTAAGTAAGGATATTTTCCACTGTATAGTTAAAAGTAAAACGATCCTCAACACCTCCAGTAGCAACCCCACCACGCTGACTTTGGGTAAATGCACCTGTAAAACGGCCATTCCTGGTAACTGTGAAATCAGGCCCAAAATTTACTCTGTACTTAAGACCTTTTGCTATTTGCCATTCACCATAAATACTATTGAATATACGATATCTTTTTCCTAAATCAATTTGTGCACCATCTACAATTTCGGCAAATGGATTGGTTCGAAGTCCGTCTGAGGTAGGCAAAAATATTAAGTTTCCTGCGTCATCATAAGGCTTGCCTAATGGGTTTTCAGCTAAAGCACCGCCGAGTGGATTAAAATTCTCGCCATTCCTGGCACTGTTAACAAAAAGGGTGGATAAGCCAACTTTCAGGCTTTTGTTTATCTGATGATCAAGATTCACCCTGAAAGTATAACGTGTGAAATCTTGTTTTTTAACAACACCTATGTCCTGAAAGAAATTTCCAGTAATGTTAAAAGTTGTTTTTTCAGAACCACCGGAAATTCCCAATTGATGAGACTGAATCATTCCATCCTGTAACATACCATTCACGTAATCAGTACTTCTGCCCAGTTTAATACTTTCCATTTCCACTGGTTCAAAAATCTTAGCGTCATCCGCTTCGGTTCCTTTTCCAAGCGGATATTGGCCAATGGCTCTTCTTGATTCCCTTTTGTACTCTGCAAAACCAGGACCATCAAATACTTTAATATTACCCAGGCTTTGATTCATACCCACATAAGTATCAAAAGAAACCACCGTTTTTCCTGCGGCACCTCTTCTTGTGGAAATGATGACCACACCATTCGCACCCCTTGCACCGTAAATAGCCGTAGCTGAAGCATCCTTAAGAATCTCCATAGATAGGATGTCCTGTGGATTGATATCATCAATACCGCCAGATAAAGGAATTCCATCTACCACATAAAGGGGGTTATTCGTTGCATTAAATGAACGTCGACCCCTAATACGAATCTGTGGACCGGCACCGGGTTTACTTCCTGCCTGTACCACGTCAACACCAGCCGCTCTACCCTGTAATGCCTGACGGGCATTGGTTACGGGGAGTGACATAATATCTTCTGCACTGACCGATGAAATAGCGCCTGCCAACTGACTTTTCTTTTGAGTACCATAACCAACGACGACCACCTCAGAAAGATTTTGCACATCTTCCGCTAAGGTAACATTCACTTGAGTTTGTGTACCCGCTGTAATTTCCTGGGAAATAAATCCCACATAACTGAAAACCAGGATATCATTCCCACTCCCCACTGTAATTGAATAAGCTCCATTCTCATCTGTAACGGTACCAACGGTGGTACCTTTTAAACTGACAGTCACCCCAATTAAACCCTCTTTTTTTGCATCAGAAACGGTACCGTTTATGGTTCGTGATTGAGCCAAAAGCATTTGAAAAGGAAGTAATGTTAGTAAAAAACCCAATAAAAGATAGTGTTTTTTCATAATTGTACATTTTAATTTGTTACAAATTAGAATAATTAATATTAACTATTGCTTTTTAACTATATTAAATTTACGAAAACGTTTGCGTTCAAAAAAATGAAGGGAATTGATGGTTTATCCAAATTATACACTTATCTTTTGTTTTCTATTCATAAATCAGTCCTTTAACTAACCTTTTTTTATGGCAACCACTTCTTTTTTACACGAAAATTTCTTGTTACAAAACAATACGGCCGCCTCCTTATACCATGATTATGCTAAGGATATGCCCATTATAGATTATCATAATCATTTGCCACCTCAGCAAATTGCTGAAAATCATTCCTTTGAAAATATTTCAAAAATCTGGCTCTACGGTGATCATTATAAATGGAGAGCTATGCGGATGAATGGCGTTGATGAATCCTATTGTACAGGGAATAAAAGTGATGTCGAAAAATTTGAAAAATGGTCAGAAACGGTTCCCTATACCTGGAGAAACCCGCTGTTTCATTGGACCGCTCTGGAAATGAAACGCTATTTTGGCGTTGATGACCTCCTAAATAAGGATAATGCAGCCTCAATTTATGCTCATTGTAACGAACTGCTACAAACACCGTCTTTCAGGGTGCGTCCCCTACTAACCAATATGAATGTCAGGGCGGTCTGCACCACGGATGATCCCTTAGATTCTCTTGAATTTCATATAGCTATGAAAAATGAGGGGGACGGCCCTTTAAAAATGTTGCCCGCATTTAGACCTGACAAATTCATTTTAATAAAAAATGCAAATTTTGCCTCATTTGTCAGACAGCTTGCTGATTTAACTTCCGTGTCTATCGTCAATTACGACGATCTTGTACAAGCATTGTCTCAACGAGCCGATTTCTTCGCTTCTCTCGGTTGCCAGCTTTCGGACCATGGATTAGAATATTTATGTGCTGAAAATTATACTGCTTCGGAAGTAGATCGCATTTTCAAAAAAGCGCTCAATGGAGAACCTGTTTCTCAGGAAGAAGCACATATATATATGTCGTCAATCCTTTTCGATCTGGGCTGTCTTTATCATTCATTAGGTTGGATTCAACAATTTCATATTGGGGCCATGCGAAATAATAACCTGAGAGCTTTGAAAAATTTAGGTGCCGATACCGGTTGGGACTCTATCGGTGATTGGTCTCAGGCTAAGGCATTGTCAAAATATCTGGCGCGACTAGATGAAGAAGACCGATTGACAAAAACAATTATTTATAATTTGAATCCTGCTGATAATGCCGTTATGGCTTCTATGATTGGAAACTTTAATGATGGAAGTGTAGCGGGAAAAATACAATATGGCTCAGGCTGGTGGTTTTTAGACCAAAAAGATGGCATGGAACAGCAGATGAATACCCTATCCAACATGGGTCTGATTAGTAAATTTGTAGGAATGCTCACCGACTCCAGAAGTTTCCTTTCCTTTCCCCGTCATGAATATTTCAGAAGAATTTTGTGTAATATGATTGGTAAGGAAATTGAAAACGGAGAACTCCCAAATGATATCCCTTGGGCGGGAAAAATCATTCAGGATATTTGCTACCATAATGTCAGAGAATACTTAGGCTGGGAAAAATAATGTTTAACCTTTTAAAAAAATTATACGATGAATAATAGTAAAGCTATTGTCTTCATTTTATCTTTCATCTCTCCTTTTATGCTTTTATCTCAAAATGAAGGAGTTACCTTTAATACCTTACCAAACAAGGATATCGAAGTTAAGATTAATGGTAAATTATTTACCCAGTATTTTATTTCACAAAATGAAGAGGTCAAAAAACCTGTGTTATACCCTCTAATCACTGAAAACGGGCAACTTCTGACCAGAGGTTATCCTGTAGCACCAAGAGCCGGGGAACGAATAGATCATCCCCATCATGTTGGCCTTTGGTTAAATTATGGAAAAGTAAACGGCATCGATTATTGGAATAATTCAAGGGAGATATTGACCACAGGGGACCCTAAAAATTATGGATTGGTGAAACACCAGGCGGTGACAAAGATAAAGCCTGGCAAGGATAAAGGGGAACTTTCCATTCGGGCAGGTTGGTTTGAAGCAGATGGTAAAGGGAAGGAAGTGTTAGAGGAAAACACGACGTTTATTTTTGGAACTCACCCATTGGGACGGTACATCGACCGCATTACGACGCTCAAAGCACTCGTTGAAAGTGTTTATTTTAAGGATGATAAAGAGGGAATGATTGCTATCAGAGTAGCCCGTGAACTGGAACACCCTTCCAACAAGCCTGAAATTTTTACTGATGCTCAAGGGAAGGAAACCAATGTACCTACCTTAGATAATACCGGGGTTACAGGGGAATATTTGAGTAGCGAAGGCATAAAGGGAGAAGAAGTGTGGAGTACCAGAGCTAAATGGATGCGTTTGGGTGGAATGATTAAAGACAAACCTGTTTCAATAACCATTTTGGATCATCCTAAGAACAAGAGCTATCCTACTTACTGGCATGCGAGAGGTTACGGCCTTTTTTCTGCTAATCCATTGGGGGCTAACATCTTCAGTAAAGGAAAGGATTCGTTAAATCTTACTTTGAAGAAAGGAGAAGAAGTCACCTTCCGTTACCGCATTCTCATTGCTGATCGTCTTCCTGATGCCAGTATTTTGGATAAAGAAGCAGCGGAATTTGGAAAAAAATAGTATATTCACCTTACAATCGTTGATATTATGAATGAAAAAAAATCGGTAGCCAGGAGGAATTTTTTAAAATACACTTCGGCTTCTTTAGCTGCATTTACTATCGTCCCACGATCTGTTTTGGGTGGAAAAGGATATACTGCCCCGAGTGATCAACTGACTAAAGGCATCATTGGGGTAGGTGGTATGGGTTTAGGTCATTTTGATTATGAAGGGACCAAACTTTTGGCTGTGTGTGATGTCGATAAGAATCATCTTCAAAGAGCATCGGATATTGCAGGTCCTGACGTGAGCACTTATAGTGATTTCAGAGAATTATTGGCCAGGCCTGATATTGATGTGGTTCATATTGCTACGCCACCACATTGGCACGGATTAATGGCTATTGCCGCTGCGGAAGCTGGCAAGGATATATGGTGCGAAAAGCCTATGACCAGAACCATTGGTGAGGGTATTAAAGTGGTAGAAGCTGTCCAAAGACATGGACGAATGTTCAGACTCAATACCTGGTTCCGGTTTAAAGATACCTTTTATGGTCTGGGAACAGACGTTAAGCCACTCAAAAAAGTCATTGAAAGTGGCGTTCTAGGCTGGCCTTTAAAAGTAACGGTCAGTGGAATTACAGGGTATAACTGGAAATTTTTCTGGAGTGGCAAGACTAATCTTAAGCCAATGCCGGTGCCGGAATCTCTCGATTATGATGCCTGGCTAGGGCCTGCTCCATACAAACCTTACAATCCTGAAAGAGTGCACTCTGTATTCCGGGGTTACTGGGATTATGACGGTGGAGGTCTGGGCGATATGGGGCAACATTACCTCGATCCCGTTCAATATTTATTAGGGAAAGACCACACTACCCCAGTACGGGTGGAGGTAGATGCACCTCAGCAAGATGCTGATGCTGTAGGTTCCTGGAGACGAGTTACTTATACTTATGCCGATGGTTGTCAGGTTATTCTCGATGGGGAAAATAAAGACAAAGATGCCGCTTATATCGAAGGGCCTTACGGAAAAATATATAAAGGTTTTAAGTCCGATATACCAAATCTTAAAGGCTTAATTGACACCTTACCTGACCCAGAACCTCAAATCGGACTTTTCTCGGACAGTGTGCGAACCAGACAAAAATTTGCGCTCAATGAGATGAATGGACATCGTTCTGCTACTTTGGTAAATATGGGTATCATCGCCATCCGTTTGGGTAGAACCCTTCATTTTGATCCGGTAGCACAATCATTTATCAATGACGAAGAAGCCAATCGATTGGTTTGGCAACCTATGAGAGGTTCCTGGAGTATTTAAATAAAAGAGGTTCAAACCTGACTTAATAATTAAATTATGATTCGCAATCTTTTTTTCACGGCACTTATTTTGTCCATTTTATTGCCAAATGTTGGGCTTAGTCAACGTACTTTACCGACGCAGATGGCTGACATTTTAAATGAAATCCCTGCACGCGACGGAAATCAACGCAATAGATTAGCTAAAGAAATGATAGAAATGGGTCCTGCCGGGCTCGATTTATTTACCTCAAAGGTAAGCGCAGCAGAAGTTGGAAATGACACCCGGGTGCGTACCGCCTTAAACGGCTTAGTTTGGTATGCTGGTCAAGACGGAAATGAAGCGGCCCGACAATTGGTTGAAAAAGCTTTTTTACGTGCTTTGGTTGCCTCGAAAGAAACTACCGTTCAATCCTTCTTTTTACACCATCTTTCCTTTATTGGTAAAGATATAGTTCCTTCTATTGAACCTTTTCTAGCCTCTGAAACATTGGCTGATTATGCCGTGCAAACCCTTATTGCCATTCGTTCCGAAGAGGCTCACGATGCTTTACTTCGCGCCTTTGCCAAAAGCACCGGAAATAAAAAGTTGCCCGTACTGAAAGGTATCGCAGCCTATAGTAATGCCAAAAGTCTGGATATTTTACATGCCGTCATCCAGAATGAAACGGGCGCTGATTTACGTAAAATTGCTCTGGCAGGCATAGCTAAAGCGGGTCAGCCTTCTTCCGAAAAAATAATGAAAACAGCAGCAACTTCCGTCGGATTTAAATACGAGCCGACGGAAACTATGCGTTCCTGGATTAATTACCTGGATCAGCTGGCAAAAAATAATCAATGGTCTATCGCTGAAAAAAATGCCCGATTTATCATTAAAAATAACGCTTCAACGCCGGCTTATACCTATTCCTTAGCTGCCCTTCGCTTACTTATTACTTATGACGGCATGAATGCCATAGATGAG
>JBMLQR010000190.1:8095-18140 GCA_049241465.1 Saprospiraceae bacterium
TTGCTTTCTTATGCCTCCAATATAAGTTCTGCGGAAATCCCCACTATTTCACTTCTTTTAAAAACATGGATTAGTTCCCGGGAAATTCCGGCGATTATCTCTGCTTTGCATAAAGCTGGAAATAGCGGAAAGATTGTTTTTCTTGAAACTTTAGCTTCAAGAAATGCCGTCCTTGCTTTCAATGACGTTATAGGTTATACCAATGCCACCGATAAAGCCATTTCTTTAACTGCATATAAGGCATTAACGGGGACAAGTTCTGCCAATTCTATCGATGTTTTACTGGAGAAATTATCGTCAGCTACTGACGATCAAGTTATTAAATTATTAC
This sequence comes from Saprospiraceae bacterium, assembly GCA_049241465.1. Taxonomy (GTDB): domain Bacteria; phylum Bacteroidota; class Bacteroidia; order Chitinophagales; family Saprospiraceae; genus BJGN01. The sequence continues at coordinate 8,427 of JBMLQR010000190.1, forward strand.
AAGACGCCGTAGTTTCTATAAAATCAGCACAGACAGTTGAAAAACTAAAGGAAGTCTGGGTAAAATATCCCGAAAACCAAAAGAAATACCTGGGTGCTTTTGCTCCTATTTCGGACCCTTCGTTGCTTAATCTCGTAGCCTCTGCATACAAAAGCAATCAGGCCGATCTAAAAAATACTGCTTTTCAAGCGTTGACCAAATGGGAGAATGAAGCCGCCACCTCTTACCTTTTACCTGTCATAGAGTCTAATGAACCAGAAAAAGCCAATGCTGCTTTTCGCGCTTATATAAAACAAATAGGCAGCTCGTCATTGAGTACAGAAAGAAAGGTGTTGTCAATCAGAAAATTGATTCCCTATACCCAGGATGATGCAGGCTTAAAAAGACTTATTATCAATCAACTGGCCAATAATAAATCGTTTTTGTCTTTTATTACCGTAGCTACTTTCCTGGATGATGCCAAAGTGCAACAGGCTGCAGCACAAGCTTGTAGCGATATTGCATTGCCAGAATCAGGAGGTAAAGCTGGTCTATTCGGAGCCACTGTAAAACCAGTATTAGAAAAATGTATGGTGGTTCTCAGCGGTGCAGAAAGTGATTATACCAGGGAAAATATAAGGACATGGCTTTCTCAAATGCCCGCAAGTGAAGGATTTGTGCCTATGTTTAACGGAAAGGATTTGTCCGGCTGGCAAGGTCTTGTTGAAAATCCGATAGCTCGTGCTGCCATGGCTCCTGATGTTTTAGCTGCAAAACAGAAAGAGGCTAATGCTAAATTACCCCTGAATTGGACAGTGGTGAACGGTGAAATAAGATTTACAGGGACAGGTTATGAAAATCTTTGCTCAGTTAAGGATTATGCCGATTTCGAAATGTGGGTCGATTGGCGGATTTCCAAAAATGGCGATAGCGGCATTTATCTAAGAGGAACACCTCAAGTTCAAATTTGGGACACTACCCGTGTGGATGTAGGTGCCAATGTAGGTTCAGGCGGTCTATATAACAATAAAAACAATCCTTCCAAGCCATTAAAATTAATGGACAATGCGATAAATGACTGGAATACTTTTTTCATCAGAATGGTTGGTGAAAAAGTAACTGTTTATCTAAATGGTGAATTAGTGGTAGATAATGTGACGCTGGAAAATTACTGGGACAGAAAATTACCTATTTTCCCATCCGGACCTATCGAACTGCAAGCTCATGGTACCGACCTGGCTTTTAGGGACGTGTATGTCAGAAATCTGTCTAGCAGCCAAATCAGCCTTACGCCGGAAGAGGAAACCAATGGATTCGTTTCTTTATTTAATGGAAAAGATTTAACCGGTTGGGTTGGTAATATGACCGATTATAAGGTGGTTGACCAAACCATTCTTATTGATCCAACGGCTGGAGGAAAAGGAAATTTATATACAGAAAAAGAATACGATGATTTCGTTTTCCGTTTTGATTTCCAATTAACGCCGGGAGCCAATAATGGTATTGGTATAAGAACGCCATTAGAAGGAGATGCGGCCTACGTTGGTATGGAAATTCAGGTCCTTGATAACACTTCACCTATTTATGCAAATCTTGAAGCTTATCAATATCATGGTTCTGTTTACGGAATTATTCCTGCAAAAAGAGAGTTTCTAAAACCCGTTGGTCAGTGGAATGAGGAGGAAATTCGTATCGAAGGAGATAGAATCAGAGTAACCTTAAATGGGCAGATTATCGTTGATGGCGACTTAAAAGAAGCCTCTGAAAACGGTACTTTGGATCATAAGAATCATCCTGGATTACAACGAGCTAAAGGTCATATTGGCTTTCTCGGACATGGTTCCGAAGTTCGATTTAAAAATTTGAGAATTAAATCTTTATAAAATATTTCTGTAGAGACGCGAAGTTTCGCGTCTCTACACTGTTGTTAAAATCATAGTATCGTAGGATTTAATATTTACCCTAAAACTCGTTCCTGAATCACGGATTTTTAGGATTACTTGATTTCACGGATTATTTCGTAAAACTTCGTTTTGGAATCACTCAAATCCTTTAAACAAACATATCGAATGATATACAATAGAAGTACATTGAATTATTTCCATTTAACCAGCGTTTCATTATTAGCTTATAGTGCCCAACGAAACACTGGCTACGAGTTGGTTGTTTTCTTTTCTATGGCTTGATCCATATTTTTAGCGCTGCCTTTTCATAAGGAGTTTCCACTGTTAAATTATAAGTCCTTCCAAGGTCTGTATTTTTGATGATTTGTTGAAATGTATTTTCTCCCATTTGTACATCGTTTAAAATTCTCTCCTCAATGATCTTACCGTCAATACTATACAGTGATAATTTAGTTTCAGCCATTTTATTCAGAAAAAACTTAACCACAAAATCTCCATTATTGGGATTTGGAAAAACCTGCAATTTAAGTGATCCGATGCTTTGTTCATTTAAATTGTGAACACCTACGATTGAGTTTTTAATTAAAATAATAAATCATCTCTAAATGGTAATGGAAATAAATGGCAAGTTTCATATATAAATAAATGAAAATAGATGGATTGGTAAAATGATGAATTTATTATTTATCCTTTAGCCTGTAGATGCTTTGCATTACCCCATTTGAAAAGCATCTGCTGGCTATACAAATAAAGGGGATTTTCTTTTCTGATGAGATAAATAATGGAATACCTGAACCAAGTAAAACAGGTATAGTTGTCAAGGTCATCTCATCTACCAAATCTTCTTCTAAAAAGGATCGAATGGTCAATCCTCCATCTATGTAAAGGGTATTAAAGCCTAATGTTTTCAATTGATTTACCACTTCAACAGGGTCTCCGGATACCAAATGAACCTTTGATTCTAAAGAAGTTGGAACCTTTTTAAGTTGTCTGGACCAGACAAATACAGGAAGGTCATAAGGCCATTCTACGTCAAAACTAAGTACTGTTTCAAATGTTTTACGACCCATGACCAAGGCGTCGACGGAATCTATGAATGCCTGATAGCCCATATCTTCTCCTTCAATGTCCGGATAATCATACAAAAAATCTACCGAACCATTCAAGTCAGCAATATAACCATCGAGGCTTGTGGCTATGAATACTTTAATCAAATTTTCATTTTTTTCTTGTATCTAATATAAGATATTTTTCAAAAATGCGGGTATCTGTATTTTCGGGTGTAGTATTTATTTTTAAGGAAGTGAGGTATCACCTAGTTATGTAAACATAAAATTATTAAAAGGTTTAGGGATTAACGTTCTGTAGAAATCGTTTACATTTATCACAATAAATTTAAAAACAATACTTTATAGTAATATTTTGAATAGTTTAAGATTAAAAATATTTTTTTTTTGTCAGCAAATAATGAAAAATATAAGTTTAGTAAGTGCTTAAAAGGACATTATTTTCGAAAGGGTGCCTTTTATGAAATAATTTATATTGAATATTTTTAAATACTTTAGATCAATATGCAAATAAAATACTGCATATTATACTTGCATATAGGATTATAAATGGAAATCTGATGAAATCAAAAGCCGTAAAAATATCCCCCTACCCCTCTTGTTGTCGCCTTTTATCCTTATATTCAACAACCAAAGCCATTTCCGATGATGAATTACAGACATTTGACCTCGTTCCTTCCCTTTTTTGTATTTTTTAGCCATTGTTTTGGACAATCTCAATATTTGGGCGTTTTTAATTCCGCAAATGATATCGGAAAACCAAAATTAACTGGCAGCTCATATTACGATGTTGAAAACCAAGTGTATAAACTAAAAGGAGCGGGTTCTCAAATTGGGTTGAATAAGGATGAATTCTATTTTCTTTCAAGTAGAATTCAAGGCGATTTTATAGTCACGGCTAATTTTGAGTTTGCCAACCCCATAGGAAATGATCCACGTCGTAAATTAGGATGGATGGTAAGAGAAGGTTTAGAGGATGATGCAGTTCATTTTACATCCACCATTCAGGGCGATGGGCTGACTATGGCCACCTGGCGTGAAATGCAGGGGGCATATATGCGAAAGGGGAAAGACGAATTAATATTTCCAAAGAAAAAAGCACGTACCATCCAACTGGAACGAAAAGGGAATAATTACACGATGCGGATTGCCAATGAGGGTGAACCGCTGCAATCTTATGGTGCAGTGACGATGGAAAACATAGGTAAAAACCCTTATGTGGGCTTATTTGTCTGCTCGAATAACCCGGATGCACTGGAAGAGGTTAATATCTGGAACGTTCGGGTGGATAAATTGATGCCGCCTTCTTTTAATTTTAATGGGGCAGATAGCCTGGGTAGCCGATTGGAAATGTTGGATGTTTTTACCGGAAATCGAAAGGTAATCTATGAAAGCCCTGTTCGTTTTGAAGCGCCTAACTGGATGCCCGATGGCAAACACCTGTTATTCAATAGCAAAGGAAATATTTGGACCATTCCTGTTGATGGTAAAGGTGCGCCCTCAAAACTCAATACAGGAAATGCCAATAGAAACAATAATGACCATGTGATTTCATTTGATGGTAAATGGTTGGGTATAAGTTCTCACCGGGCTGGATTATTTGGTGGTGGATCAACGATTTATGTGCTGCCTCTCTCAGGGGGTGAACCCAGATTGGTTACCGAAAAAACACCTTCCTATCTGCATGGCTGGGCAGCAAATAATAAGGAAGTATATTATGTGGGGCGAAGGGATACCAGCCGAAACTCGCTTTATCATGTTTTTAAGGCCAATATAGAAACAGGTGAAGAAACCCAATTGACCCGTTTTACCTTTGGTCATGTGGACGGACCCGAAGGTTCACCAGACGGTAAATGGATCTATTTCAATGGTAGTATGACGGGTACCATGCAACTTTGGCGAATGAAACCCGATGGTACAGCATTGGAACAATTAACTTTCGACCAATATAATAACTGGTTTCCACATATTTCACCTGACGGTAAATGGATAGCTTACATCTCTTTTGAAGATGATATTGATCCTACACAACATCCCGGCTGCAAACCAGTCAGCCTTAAATTAATGCCTACCATGGGTGGATTTCCCAAAACCATTGCCTATCTATATGGTGGGCAAGGAACGATAAATACACCGTCCTGGTCACCGGATAGCCAATTCATCGCCTTTGTCAGTTATTCGGGTAGCGTTAAATAGAAATTTATTGCAATCCAATCTTTTTAGTCGGGCAAATATTAGCAGTTTGGTAAAACAGGTCTGTTTTTAATGCCTGTGTCAATGATATTTTCAATTTTTTGACGCTCAGCCCCTTCCAATACTAATCTTGGTCTCCTCACAAATTCTGAACCCAATCCTGTTTTTGACTCTGCCAGTTTTATGTATTGAACCAATTTTGGATGAATATCTAATTCCAATAAAGGCATAAACCACCTGTAAATGTTTATAGCTTCCTCTATCCTACCCGCTTTAACCAGCTTAAAAACGGTCACTGTTTCTGCGGGAAAAGCGCATACCAAACCTGCCACCCAGCCATCGGCTCCTAACACCAATTCCTCTAATGCTAAAGTGTCAACCCCACATAAAATGCTAAATCTGTCCCCAAAAGCATTTCGAAGTCTGGTGACATTGGTAACATCACGCGTTGATTCCTTAATGGCTTGAATATTTGAAACGGAAGCTAATTCCGCGAACATATCAATGGTGACATCAATTTTATAATCTACCGGATTATTATAAATCATGATAGGAAGTGATGTGCTTTCCGCAACATCTTTAAAATATTGAACGGTTTCTCTGTCATCAGCCTTATAACGCATGGGAGGTAATAACATGAGTCCCTGGGCGCCCCAAAGGGATGCTTTCTGTGCCAATTCAATGGCCACATCCGTACTTCCTTCCGCGATATTAATGACAACAGGGACTTTACCTTCAACAAATTGCAAGGTTTCCTTTACTAAAATTTCCTTTTCATCGTTCGTCAAAACGCTTGCCTCACCGAGGGATCCGCCAAGAACAATGCCATTTATGCCCGCATCTAATTGGGCGCTTAGATTTTTTTTAAATAGTCCTAAATCCAACTGATTTTGAGAGGTGAACTTAGTTGTGATTGCGGGAAATACTCCCTTCCATGAAACGGCCATTTATTAAAGAATTTTAGAATGAACGAAAGCTACTTAAAAGTAAGAAAATTTATGCTAGGAACGTTTAAAAGCCCGAAGTAAGAGAATAGCCGTATAAAGAATAACGACAATGACTAACCAACGCAAAGATTCCAAAGGAAGGGATTTCACTATAAATGCAGCAATAAAAACGGCAACAATGCCAGGAATGGCCATTGAAAAGGCGGCTTTTCTATTATAAGCTCCTTCTTTAATGAATTTGATAGATGCAGGAGGCATTAAAAAGGCACAAGATCCCATCATGATTGGAAAGGCTACCTGTGGGGACAACCCGAGAGAAAAAACCATGGCCATGCATGGCGCATACAAACCAATACCGGCCGTCATTAAAGCCCCAAGCAAGAAATTGACCGCTACGGCAAATACTAATTTATACCCAGATAAACCTATGGCGGTCCCTCCACCTTTTATCCATTCCATATTTACCGCTATCATAAAACCAGCGGTTATAATTAGGGCAATACCCATAATTAATCTTACATGATCCACTTTTAATCTGGAAACAATACCAGCTCCCCAAACAGCACCAACAGCCGCCGATAGGAGCATGGTGATTAAGGTGATGGGCTCCACTTTTATAACAGTAATGAAAATAATCGCTTGAATTAATACAGGTATTGTATTCGCTACATTTAAAGTACCTGGCAGCAATTTATCCTCCGTTTGCCTGGTGAATTTGAGTAAAGCCGTTTGTGGGGCAAAGGCCCCAATGCCTAAAACATCAATGAAGTTGACAAAGAAACCAATCAATCCAGTTTTTAACCAACTAACCTTTTCCAGATTATCCTTATGCTTCAGGAAATCCATGACGAAGGTTATGGAGAACCAGCAGGTCAATATTCCCAATATGATCCATATAAATGTAACCATTTCCTTAAATTTATTTTTGTTTAAAATTCAACCGCATGAACACTATGAATATCTAAGATAAAGAGCTAATTTGGTTAAATGAAATGAATCCTCAAATAAATGAAAATGAGTGCAAGCCCAAGTATTTTCAATGATGTCATCGGACCTGTCATGCGCGGTCCTTCCAGTTCCCATTGTGCCGCAGCGCTCCGGATTGGTAGAATGTGCAGGGATTTGATGAACAACGAATTGACTAATATTTACATTGAATTTGATCCAAACGGATCTCTTGCCACCACTCATAAAAGTCAGGGCTCAGATATGGGTATTTTCGGTGGATTCATGGGTTGGGAGGCTTATGATGAAAGGCTCCCTTTGTCAGAAAATTACCTGGAACCAAATGGTATTTTTGTTCATATCGAAATTAAAGATATTCAGGCAGATCATCCAAATACTTATAAATTAACCTTATCCAATGCAAATGAAATTCATTCTTTAACTGCCATTTCCACTGGTGGGGGCATGATTGAGGTGATAGACATCGACCAGAATAAGGTTTCTATGACAGGAGATTTTTTCGAAACCCTGATCTATTGTGATAATCCTTCCTCTCTTTTCCCTATTATTCTTGATTCCATCTCTCCTGAATTCATGGAATTCCATGCCGGAGTCTCTTGTTTTTTGGAAATTAAGACCCAGGATTTGATACCTAAAGATTTATTGGATAAATTACGTCAACAGGATGGGGTTGCAAAAATTAAGATTATTCATCCGGTTTTACCCATTAAGGCTAGAAAAGACATGGAAGTTCCTTTCAATAACTGTCAGGAAATGTTTGAATATAATGAGGACAAAAATCTGGAATTATGGCAACTTGCGGTAAAATATGAAGCGTTAAGGGGTAATATTTCCGAAGCCGAAGTTTTTGAAATGATGCGGAAAATTGTCGGAATAATGAGTCAATCCATTCAAACAGGATTAAAGGGAACTCATTATGAAGACAGGATTTTAGGTAGTCAGTCTTTACTGTTTCAAGATAAATTATCATCCCATAAATTATTGGGCGGTGACGCCAATAATTTAATTACGATGTATGTTTCTGCGGTTATGGAGGTGAAAAGTTCTATGGGTATCATTGTTGCCGCCCCAACCGCAGGTTCTTGTGGCGCATTACCTGGTGCTGTTTTTGGCATGGCACATTCAATGAACCTGACTGAAGAAGAAATAGTAAAGGCATTACTCGCGGCGGGATTAATTGGTGTATTTATAGCAAAAAATGCCACTTTTGCTGCTGAAGTAGGAGGTTGTATGGCCGAAACAGGTTCCGCGGGCGGAATGGCCGCAGCCGCTTTGGTTGGCTTAAAAGGTGGGACGCTGTTACAGGCTATTGGTGCCGCGTCCCTTGCTTTACAAAATTCACTGGGTCTAATTTGTGATCCCATTGGTAATCGGGTGGAAGCTCCTTGCCTTGGAAGAAATGTTATGGCTGCTTCCAATGCGGTAGCTTGTGCCAATATGGCCTTGTCAAATTATGCATTTTTAATTCCCCTGGATGAGGTGATTGAGACCATGAAAGCGGTCGGCGATGAGATTCATCATACCTTAAGATGCACTAATCTTGGTGGATTATCAGTTACCAATGCAGCAAAAAAAATAGAGCGAAACCTGGAAGCCGTTCCCACTACGTTTTATAAATCTTGCTGATATATATTTAAACTCATACCATGAAACAATCTGTTTACTTGCTTTTTGATGGTCAGGCCAGAGAGGCTATGACTTTTTACCAGGAATGTCTTGGTGGCGATTTGAATCTCACCAGTATCGGTGAATCTCCAATGAAAATGCATTTTCCAGAACATTTCCAGGAAAAAATATTGAATGGAAGGTTACATAACGACTGGCTGGATATCTCCACTTCTGATTGGTTATTGCCTCAGGAAGAACCTGTTAGAGGTAATATGCAATGTCTGTATATTAGTGGTGGAAAAGTGGAGGACACTCAAAAGCTATTTGACCTGCTTTCAAGAGAGGCCAATGTCACCGATCCATTTATTCCCCAACCTATCGGTACGTATGGTGCCTTAAATGATAAATTTGGCGTGCGGTGGATGTTCCATGCGGTTTGATTTGCCCAAGTTCTTGAAACCGAGGCATTCCCCCTCCTTCTTAAACTCAGGAAATCCAAACACTGATTTCAATTTCTCTTTACTCATCGCCGATTTCTTTTATGATATTTGAAACGGAGCTTTTGTCCATCTTTGAAAATGCAAACCATTTTTTACCTAAATCTTTTAACGAAGCCCCCACGTGATACACATCGGAATTATCAATAATTATAAAGCGGTCATGGCTGTTGGCAAACACCCTTATGTCAAAATTGCCATATTGTTCGTTGGCTTTTTTTACATCTAAAGTTAGTTGATTTGACATGGTTTTTGTTAATAATAGCACCTTTACCGCTTTTGTTTTTTTGGATAAATGGGTTAAAGTGCTTTCGTCTATATAATTGTCAATTAACACAATACTGTTTTTAGCAGAACGAATGATTTTGGAAGCCAATTCATAAGCATCAAAAACTTGACCGTCAAAAAATACGCCTTGATTTGGGATGGCGTTTTTGCTTTCCAGGGCTTTGAATACCTGTTCAAATTTTTGGTCAGTTTCGATTTGCTTGCGTTCAATACCTTCCATTCGTTGCAATAATCCATAATGATTAGCGATGAATTTTCGCATTTC
>JBMLQR010000190.1:18240-37634 GCA_049241465.1 Saprospiraceae bacterium
CTTGTTCCTCAGTTTTTTGAGTATCTTTTGATGACTTTGCTCCTGTGCCAGATTTTTGGTTTCCATGGGATCATTTTCCAAGTCATACAGTTCTTCAGGAGCTTGAATGTATCTATACTTAAAATATTTCCATTTATCTGTCCTGATGCCCTCACTGGATGGTATATCAGGTAATTTCCAAAGATGCTCAATCAAAATAAAATCCCTGTGTAAAGAATAATCAGGACGATTCAGATAGGGTTTCAAACTTTCACCCTGATAATTTATGGGTGATTTTATCTCCGCAAAATCAAGAATTGATGGAGTGATATCAATATTCAATACCATATCCGATACAGTGCGAGACTTATTTGGCAATCTTGGATCATAAATGATAAGTGGAACGCGGATGGAAGGATCGTACATTAACCATTTGTCCGCCAATTGCCTGTCCCCCGTAAAATAACCATTATCGCCCATGATGATAAAAATAGTATTTTCCGCCTGCCCTTTTTTTGCCAACAGGTTTCTTAAAGCCCCAATTTCGTCATCAATTTCGGTAATCATCCGATAATATCCCTTCATCATGCTTTGATACTTTTCAGGAGTATCAAATCGCCATTTCCATCTTACTCTGTTGAATCCATTTTTAACCTCTATCGGTAATCTGTCAAAATAAAGGTCTTCCCCTAAGGAAGGTTCAGGAAAAACAACATCTTCATACAATGAATTAGATTTTTCCTGCCAAAAATACTGCTCAACCGATGAATCATGACCATGCGGCGCACTGAAAGAAACAGAAAGGCAAAATGGCTTATTTTTTGGAGCATTTGAAATAAAATCTTGCGCCTGTTGACCAGCATAGCGGGTAAGGTGAACAGTATCGGCACCTATATTTTTATAAAAATATCCTCCCTTATCGGACCGTGGACCGCGATCATAAAAATCGCTTTCATCAAAATATTGCTCCGGACGATCTATCGCCACGCCTAATTTTCCATAAAACCCAACATGATATCCATTTTCCTTTAAAATTTTGGGATACATCAAGTTCGTATATTGAACTTGTAAAGAAGGTTTCTGAAATGTATAATTATGGGTACGTTCGTACAAACCTGTCAAGATTGACGCACGGCTAGCGGCGCAAATGGGTGTGGTTGAAAAGGCATTTTTAAAATAAACACCCTTTTTTGCCAGTTCATCCATTTGAGGTGTTTTGATTATGGAATTTCCAGCAACACCCAATGCGTCCCACCGTTGATCGTCGGTAAGTATAAATATAATATTTGGCCTAGGATTTTCTTTTCCAAATAGAGACAAACAAAGACAAAGAAAAAAGGAAATTAAATAGGGCATGGGTAATAAATTAATGCTAAATAATCATTCCTGCCGCCACGGTTGCATTAGTGCCCTCATCAATCAAAATAACACTGCCTGTAATTCTATTTTTCCGATAACTATCGAAAAATAAAGGTTTAGTTGTCCTGATAGAAATACGACCTATATCATTCATTCCAATTTTCAAATCCTCCTGATCTCTGTGTAAGGTATTAATATTCAGTTTATAGCGAATTTCCTTTATCACACAACGAGCTTCCCGTGTTGTATGAAAGAGGGTATATTTACCATTGAGTTGCATAGGTTTTTCAGAAAACCAACAAATCATCAATTCAATATCCTGATCAACATTAGGCTGATTATTTTCCCTGACAATCATTTCACCCCTGCTTAAATCGAGGTCATCTTCTAACAACAGCGTAACAGAAAGAGGAGGATAAGCTTCTTCCAATTCACCGTCCATGGAATCGATTTTTGCTATTTTCGATTGGAAACCAGACGGAAGTAAGGTCACCTGATCTCCTTTTTTCCAAATTCCGCCAGCCACTCTGCCGGCATAGCCTCTATAATCATGAAATTCGTCGGTATTTGGGCGAATTACATGTTGAATAGGGAAACGAGCATCGATAAAATTATGGTCACTGCCGATGTGGACATTTTCAAGGTAATAGAGCAGGGTTGAACCCTCAAACCAAGGCATATTCTGGGATCTATCTACGATATTATCCCCTTTAAGGGCTGAAATGGGAATAAAATGTACATCCTTTACGTCCAATTTGAAACTAAATTTTTCAAATTCCGCTTTTATATTGTTGTAAACGTGCTCTTTATAATCTACCAAATCCATTTTATTGATACAAACGACCAGGTGAGGGATTTGTAGAAGTGACGCTAAGAAAGCATGTCTTCGGGTTTGCTCAATGACACCATGTCTGGCATCTACCAAAACGAGAGCGACATTCGCCGTAGAGGCACCCGTGACCATATTTCGGGTATATTGGATATGCCCCGGGGTATCTGCGATAATAAATTTACGCTTTGGGGTAGAAAAATATCTGTAAGCTACATCAATAGTGATACCTTGTTCTCTTTCCGCTCTAAGACCATCGGTAAGGAGTGACAAATCAACTTCATCGCCCCCTCTCCTTTCACTGGTAAGTCTGATCGCTTCTAATTGATCTTCAAATATTGCTTTTGCATCAAATAATAAACGCCCTATGAGCGTACTTTTTCCATCATCTACGCTACCTGCCGTGGTAAAACGTAGTAGTTCTGCTTTTTCCTGATTCATAATTACAAACTCAAACTTTAAAAATAGCCTTGCTTTTTTCTATCCTCCATGGCCGTTTCAGCCCTTTTATCGTCTGCTCGACCTCCTCTTTCCGTCGTTCTGGACGTTGCTACCTCATCGATGATATCATCTAAAGAAGTAGCTGGAGACCGAACTGCTCCCGTACAAGTTATATCCCCGATGGTTCTAAAACGAATGATTTCATCGAATGGAACTTCATTTTCCCGTCGTAAAATGGCGGGATGATTAGCAAGGAGCATACCGTCTCTTTCAAAAACGGACCGGGTATGGCTAAAATAAAGGGAGGGAAGAGGAATTTTTTCTACGGCCAGATACATCCAAACATCAAGTTCTGTCCAATTACTGATGGGAAAAACCCTAAAATGTTCGCCGGGACGTTTCTTTCCATTGAAAAGGTTCCATAATTCCGGACGTTGATTTTTTGGATCCCATTGGCCAAATTCATCTCTATGGGAGAAAAAACGCTCTTTTGCTCTGGCTTTTTCTTCGTCACGTCGCGCGCCACCGAGGGCTACATCATATTTGCCGTCTTCTATTGCTTTCAAAAGAACAGGAGTCTGCAAATAATTCCTAGTGGCATTAAAACCGTTTTCTTCAGTCAATTCTCCGGTATCAATTAATTCTTGCACCGATGCAATTTTCAACCGAACACCCAGTCTGCTGACCATTTCGTCACGGTAAGTCAGTGTTTCCTCAAAATTATGACCTGTATCAATATGCAATAAAGGGAATGGAATCTTTGCCGGATAGAATGCCTTTCTTGCCAGATGCGTAACCAAAATAGAGTCTTTACCCCCCGAAAAGAGAATCACAGGATTTTCAAACTGCGCCGCCACTTCACGAATAATGAAAATGGATTCCGATTCCAGCTCCCTCAGGTAATCAAGACGATAATTAAATTGTTCCATAATAAAATATGCCTAGGGTAAAATAATATGCTTTTTAAGAAATGTAAATAATATATCTACAGCCTCATCAACGCTCAATAGATCGGTTCTTAATTCAAGAGCTGGATTTTCAGGTTCCTCGTAAGCCTGATTAACTCCGGTAAATCCCTGAATTTCACCCGCACGCGCCTTTTTATATAAACCTTTGACATCGCGTGATTCGCAAGTTGCCATAGGCGCGTTGATATAAATTTCAAGAAAATCGGCTTCTCCGACGATTTCCTTTGCTATATTTCTCGTTTCTGCGGTGGGTGAAATAAATGAATTGATGGTAATGATACCACTGGAAAGATACAGTTTAGCAATTTCTGCAATTCTTCGAATATTCTCTCTCCTATCTTCCTCGCTGAAGCCTAAATTTTTGTTAATACCCGATCTGATATTGTCTCCATCCAGTAACTGAGCGACAAAATTTTCCTGGAAAAGCCTTTTCTCCAGCGCAAGTCCAATGGTACTTTTTCCAGAACCTGATAAACCAGTTAACCAAATAACTTTACTCCGTTGCCCAAGTCTGTTTTCACGAAATTCTCTGGAGATCATTTGATCAAAATGTGGAAAAATATTTTCAGCCAAGATTCTTGATTTAGCGTTTTAGTAATTCAAAGTTAAAAATAAACGATAATAATGATAACTTTAACCATCGAGAGAACAATATTAACACTTTTATTAAACACTACCAAATAAGTAGGATTAATATAAAGACTACACCTTTTTCACCCAGGTAAAAAAACGGCATCATATTCATTCACTATGAGATTTATCCTTCTGTTTTTCTTATTTACCTTTTGGGGTTGCGAACCTTCGGAAAGAAAAATTCCTAAAAAGACCATAAACATAGCTGTGTCGGCAAATATGCAATTTGCCATGCGGGATATCGCTTTACTTTTTGAAGAAAAGGAAAATATAAAAGTGGAAATAATGATAGGTGCTTCTGGAAAATTGACTCATCAAATACTGAATGGGGCACCATTTCATCTATTTGTATCAGCTGACACCCTGTTTACCCGAAAAATCATAACGGAAGGAAAGGGCATTGGACAGCAACACATCTATGCTATTGGTTCACTGGTTCTATGGACTAATAGGAAGGACTTAAAAAATAAAAACTTATTTAACCTATTGACTGATAGCAATGTAAACAAAATATCCTTACCTAATCCAACCACTGCTCCTTACGGTTTTCAAGCTAAATTAGCTTTAGAAAAAGCTGGACTTTGGAAGAAAATTTCTTCTAAGGTAGTCCTTGGAGAGAGCATAGCCCAGGCTACCCAATACATTTATTCTGGTGTTTGCGAGGTAGGATTTGTTTCAAAATCAGTATTATTTTCACCTGAATTAAAAAATAAGGGTTACTGGCAGGAAGTTCCAAAACATCTGTACGAACCTATTTACCAAGGTTTCGTCATCACGCGGTGGGGACAGGAAAACAATATGAAAGCATGTACCTCTTTTAGCCACTTTATGAAAACACCAGCGGTAAAAGATATATTGTTAAAAAACGGCTATCAATTGCCTTATAAAGAGTAAGACCTTGGAAGAGAATTTTTTTCAAACCCTTTTTTTAACGTTAAAACTAGCTTCATTAACTACGGCTATTTTGTTTGCCGCAAGTATTCCCATTGCTTTTTATCTTTCCAGAAGCAAGGGTATATTTAAATCAATGTTAGAAATTATAGTGACCCTTCCCTTGGTTCTTCCACCTACCGTTATTGGATTTTACTTGTTGCTACTCCTCAGCCCTGAAGGATATATAGGATTCATATTCAAAGAATTATTCGATGTAAAACTAATATTTAGTTTTACTGGATTAGTACTGGGATCCATCATTTACAGTTTACCCTTTATGGTACAACCGATACATGCCGGACTTGAAAAAATACCAAAACAACTCATTGAAGCTTCTTATTTAATGGGTAAATCAAAATGGCAAACTCTTTTGAAAGTGCAATTACCCAATTGCAAACCAGCGATTTATACAGCTATTGCCTTAACTTTTACCCATACTATGGGAGAATTTGGCATCGTTTTGATGATTGGCGGAAATATACCTGGCGAAACGAGGCTGGCGGCCATGGCCATCTATGACGCCGTAGAATCGTTGAATTATCAGCAGGCAAATCAATATGCCCTAACCCTTATTTTTATAACCCTGGTATTACTTGGATTTGTCCATCTGTGGAGAAAAAAAACCATTAATTCGTAAGGAAATGAATTTTTCGATTGACCTTTTCCACTCCTTTTCGACCCTTCAGGGAATACAAAAAATAGAGGCAAATTTGCAAATACCTCTTGGCGAATTTGTCTCTATTTCAGGCATTTCGGGAAGTGGGAAAACGACTTTTTTAAAACTAATCAGCGGTCTTATTCAACCCCAAAATGGAACTATTTTTTGGGGAGAAAAAGTTTGGCACGACACTAAAAACAAACAATGTATTCCTCCTCAGGAGAGAAATATAGGCATGGTTTTTCAAGATTATGCCTTATTTCCAAATATGAATACCTTAGATAATATAATTTTTGCCTGCAAAAAAAAGGTTGAAAAAAAATATTTGCAAAGCATACTCGACACCTTGGGCTTAAATAATTATTTGTCAAGATACCCCCATCAGCTTTCCGGAGGACAACAGCAACGGGTCGCTATTGCCAGAGCGCTCATTTCAAAACCAGCTCTTCTATTATTGGACGAACCTTTTTCTGCTTTAGATGAATCCCTAAAAAAAACGGTTCAATCATTCATATATGAAATACACCAACAAAATTCGATGACCACCTTAGTGGTTAGCCATCAAATTTCAGAAATCAAACCTTATGCCCAACGGTTTTTACAATTTGAAAATGAAAAACTGCTGAACTACCCTTACATTGAAAAAAAGAATTTGTCGGTGCAGGGTATCCTTATTTCCAAGGAAATGAGTGCGTCGGAAATGAGCCAGGTAAGCCTTTTATATGATGGCAAAACCTACCAACTTCCTTTTCCAAGTTCCGAACTTGAAAAACTAAATATTGGGGACAAAATACATTTTGGCCTTTTTCTCTGACGCTGGATTATTGAATTAGCAGAACCAGAAAAGAGCTCTATTGATGAAAAATGAAGGTAAAAAAAAAGGTCCAAGTATTGCTTATCTAATATTCACTTAAATAAATACCATACCCGGACCATTCATAATTATTCTCTTATTTATTATATTTCTTAATAACCTCTTGAAATCCCTTATTTTTCCTTATTCGTTCGTAATAAAAGTAGGTTTCCCCTTCAATGCCCCTTTGTCGGTTATAGGCTAATTTCTGGTCCAAAATTTCAGGGGTGATACTATCTCCGCTCCCGATACCAACTAATATTCCAGGGCTAAAAATAAGTTCTTTAGCATTGAACGGCGACATATTGTTCATAGCCTGATCAAAAGAAGCTTTATAATCATTAAAATTATATCTATATAGTTGAGGATGAATATGATCCACTATACCTCTTCTCAACCATTCCGGCCAATCTTGCAGATAATTTTGTAATGACCAGCTAAAAGGCGAAGGTGACCAGGAGACCATCTGTTCCCCTTTCAACGATTTTATGTGCTTAAAGATATATTCCCCAAAATCGGATAATTTGTCTGCACGCCATTGAAGCCAATGCGAATCCAGATAGTTAGAAGGAGCTGTTCGTCCTGTTTCTGTTTTATACCTTGCTGTGACAGAAGCATTATACCCCCCGTTGGAAGCCAAAGCAGGCAGCCTGTCATCGCCTTGAACCCCGGCAAGATCAGGATATTTTTCCACCACTTCCACCATAAGTTTTTTGACAAACTGTTGTACCTCGGGATTGAATGCGTCCAACCAATAAAATTTATTCTTCTCTGTGATATTTCCTGCTGCATCTCTTGAGGCCCAGGACGGATATTTTGCTACTAAGGCACCTCCGGAATTATCACCATACACGGAGGCAAATCCATATTCAAACCAAGCGACCACTTTAATTCCGTGTGGTTTTGCAGCTTCAATCATTTCAGCCAAGGGATCTCGTCCTGCATATTTTGGATCGATTTCCACCCCCATATAATCTTTCATCACCTGACTTTTGTACTTCGTTTTTGCATCATTGTATGTGACCACAAAAATGGTGTTAATGCCAATATCTTTGCATATATTAACACATTCTACAATATTTGCTTTTGTAGCAAAAACATCACTACCAACATCACTTACCCAAACGCCTCTCACTATTTTTCGCGTAAATGCATTGGTATTATAATTCCCTATTTTAACAGAGTAGGTTTTTGATACCTGATCATCATATTTCACCGTATAAATGACCTCTTTACTTAGGTCGGTGAGGGCATTGGGATCAGGAGTAATAGAAAGCGGCGTAATTTTAGAGGGAAAGGTAAGTTTAAGTTTATATCTCTTTCCAGCAGATTGATTATATGAAAGTCCAATGTAATCATTTCCTGCCTGGGAGAGTTTTATATTTGACGCCGAGTTATCATCATTCAGAACGTCAACACGTTCAATGAAATACTTAGCCGGATTTAACGGTTCCTCATTCAGCGTAAAAGTATAAGTTTTTTTTATGGTCTTATTATATTGAATATCGACGATGATGGGGACTTTAAAATCTATGGGTTTTGACATATCCGGCGTAATACTCAATGGAGTAATACCTTTGGGAAAAACGAACTTAACATTAAAAAATTTACCCGTAATACCATCATTTTCAACGAGTGCATCAATTCTACCCCCGTTTATATTAAAATTGACATAAAGTGGTTCATTATTTGGACTGAAAACCTTAATACTATCGATTTCAAAATTTTCTACATTGTCGGTAGGCAACTCAGCAATTTTACACCCCGAAGACATTGTAGAAAAACACCAGACCAATCCAATTAAAATTTGAAAAACTTTCACGTTATTTTGTTTTTTTACACTACTTTGAAAATGGGTCTTTATCGACTATTGGATAAAGACCCTATTAATTCACACATTTTAAAAAAGAAAAAGTTAATCAACTTCATATACGACGAATCCGTTTTGCGCGGACATACAAGCTAATCTGAGTTTTCCTGTAGCAGTGGTTGCGAAGGCAGTTTGACAATAAAAATCACCTAATTCCCCTGAAATACCGCCAAGACCTACATCTATTTTCTGTACATTATTCCAAAGGGTAAATTTCGAATTCGCCAACTCTGAGTTTATCTCGGTAATACTACTTCGATAACCTTTTTTAGTGACATCAAGCAGGACAAATTTACTGGCTTTCGGATTAGCTGCATTGGTTGACCAAGAAAATACGCCCCACATAACATATTTTCCTCTATTATGTTCAAATGCTTTCATTCCCACGGAAGAACCATTGACCAAAGCTCCTGAAAATGCAGCTGGACTGGCCAGAGAATTATTTAAAATAGTTGGGGTTGAGGTACCAGAATTATAGAAGAATTCATTTGAATTCGGGACTGGCAACAACTCTATATTGGGACCATCACCTGCACCGGCAGCTAATAGTCCACTTATTTTTTGATTTGACGTAAAGGCTGTCACCTTCTGACCGGCCAAAACGGAAGCAACCGGAATGGTAGCAATATATAAAACCGGATCTTCTTTCGGACTTTTACGGAGTGGTGCCCTGTCCACAAAATAGGCGATGATATTGTTACCCTCCTGTTTCACGTGGAAATTCTGAATAATTCCACCCGTAGGAACTGGGATTCGCGCGACCTCCACAGGAGCGTCAGAAGGTCCGGTCGTTGGCCAGGCACTCACGATTACTTCTCCTCCACCCCAGGGATTATTACAACCAAGTAAAACCGTTCCTACATTTTGAAGAACTTTAAAACTTGCCTTTTTACCATCAGCATAAGCCACATTTAGATCTGTAGGCTCTGAAGTGGGAGAGGCCAGATTGTACTTTTTTATACCATCTGCATAAGCTACAAAAGCAAATTCTCCTTTAGAATCTAAGGCAATAGATGTTTCTGATTTCGTGGCAAAAAAACCTGGTCTCAACGAAGAAGCCAGAGAACGGTCTAAAAGTTTAGTTATTTTAGTGAAGCCGTAGTCTTCTACTTTTATGGAATAAGTTTTAGAGGAACCTCCGTTTTTAACTGTTATGGATTGAGGATTTGTAAAATCCAGCGCTTTTTCTCCCCCTACAATGGTAGCCGTTGATGGTGTCAACGTAATCTTCGGAGTAATGGCGGTAAGATTTGTACCCTGTGGTACTCTTACACTGATTCTTCTTGTATCTTCCTCAATAACAGTCTGTTCAGCCCCTGTAATGGAAAAAGCCGTAATGACCGGAGCTTGCGGCGCTTGTTCAATAATGGTAATGGTATATTTACGCGTCGCAGTTTCTGTAAATTTAATGGTAAACGTTTTGGCTATAGAAAAGTCTATAGAATCTGTTAACAAAGGAGTTACCGAAATGGGGGTGATACCCGCAGGGTACTGAAATTCTAGTTTAAATCTTCTTCCGTCGTTACCATCATCAGGCACAACGGCATCCACTGTATATTCTGCCTCACTTAATTTGGTAATGGTAGATTGTGCATTCAAATCTTCACCTTTGGTAGTGAGCACTTTAACTTTCTCTACGATATACTTGGAAAGATTGGTATCTATTACCTCCGTCGCTTCCTTTTTACAGGACATTTGACATAGCATAAAAGAGATGGTTCCGATAAGAAGTAAACCCGGACTTTTAATGTTTTTTCGTATTTGAAATGAATGGTACATGTTTTTACAAATTTTAGAGTGATTAAACAAGTTTTTAGTTAATTATAAACTACGATTAAGTAATCTTTCTTATCCCCATTTTCTGCTATAACAGAAAATCGATAGGGTTTGGACAGGTCTGTATTTCCCTTAAATGCGGGTACTATGATAGCTGAGGTCGGCACCACAATATTGACACGCATCATGGAGAAGGAGGCATTTTGCAATGGCGGAATTTTAAATTGCAACTCACCTTTCACCAGATCACTAGCTATCGGTGGGTAGATTTTTAATGGATCTTTTGCGTAAGCCAGGGAAATACTCAAAAGGGTGTTATTGGAACTTTGTGGAAAGACCTGTTCCTTTTGGCAGCCCAAGAACAAACAGAGAGCTACCATCAATATTCCCATAATATTTTTTTTACCAGCCATTGGGTTGCGTTGTTATTTTAGAATTATTATTCAATTCATTGATAGGATAAGGAAACCTATCAAAACGGTCAGGGTAAATTCGTGTATTGATATCAACAGGCACTTTTTCAAATACTAATTTTCCGTTGGCAAGTTTCGTGATTTTAGCGCCATGAAACTTTTTACCATGTAGTACGGAAGCGGCCATTTTCCAACGTCGCAAATCCCAGAACCTATGACCTTCCAAAGCCAGTTCCACCATACGTTCGCGCACAAGTTCAGCCTTAATATCAGGTTTGAGGGTGGTCACGTCTTTTTGTAAAGAACGGTTGCGTACTTTGAGAATCCACTGTTCAGCTTCTGACCTTTTATTAAGATTTATGAATGCTTCCGCCAAAATAAGATAGACCTCGGCCAATCTTATTTCTATACAGTCCTGATCACTTTTTCTGTAAGCCAGATCAAAATTAAGATTAGATTCATCGCCTAGTTTTCTAAAATAGTAGCCAGTAACGGTCGTATTTGGGTATGGCGAACTATTGTAGGCAAGGAAACGATCTAAACCATTTCCAACGGATGCATTTTCCCCTTCCCATGTCTGAATAGTCCTTCCTTTCCAGGGCGCCCCATTATAGAGAATCGTGGCATAAAATCTACTTTCTCTTTGTAAATACATCGTAGAATCAAAAGGAGAAGAAGGATTAAAATCAGCGCCATTTTCCATAAAGAAGGCATCGACTAATTCCTGGGTAGGGCACAAACGGCCTCCTTTACCTTGAATATCACCACTTGGAGCAATGGTTTCATCCAAACCATGAAATAAACCATTGGTGTGTCTATACTTTTTTACCAAAATATGCTCTTTGCTTTTCCTTCTTTTATCATTCAAAAAAATGTCAGCAAAATTTGTTTCCAGTTCAAAACCGCCTTCGTCGATTACTTTTTTTGCCGCATCTGCCGCTTTTTGCCATCTTTCGGCATAAAGCATGGCCCGGGCGTTCATGGCAAGCGCTGCCCATTTGGTTACTCTGCCATCACCCGTATTTATCGGCCATGAAGCAGGCAAATGGGCTGCGGCGAACTCAAAATCTGTTTCAATAAAATCCCAGCAATCCTTTTCACTATTTATAGCCATTTCTACGGGGTCATTAAGGGAACGCCTGATGATAAAAGGGCCGTGACTCCGGTAATTTAGAAAAAAGATATAAGCTCTAAAAAATCTGACTTCTGCCTCCATTCGCAAACGAACAGGTTCCGAAAATTTAGTATTATATTTTTGAAGATCGTCCAGAAATTCAAGAATTCGTCGATTCCAGGCGTAGGCATTGGCCCAAACACTGAAATGATTCGCCGCAACGGAAGTATATCCGTCTTGCGTCATAATCAGATTAGCCGTGCCCTCTCCGGGAGAATTGGACGAATATTTCGCCAAATCTGTCAAACCGTCTGACATGGTAGCATCACCGCCAATGGGCTTATTCCCGAATATAAAATATTCGTTGAAAATACGGTAAAATGAATTGATATACAGATTGACACTTTGTTCGTTTTCCCACACAGCTATTTCATTGTAACTATCTGTAGGAACAAAATCTATGGTATTGGAACAACTTACAAAAAATATCGATAAAACAATGACGTACTTTTCCATATCCATTAAATTGAAATGTTAATACCCAAATTATACACTTTCTGCTGCGGATAAAAACCATTATTTACCGTAGGAGCCTCAGGATCAATATATTTTAGTTTGCTCAGCGTGAATAAATTGGTTCCACTAAAGAATATACTCATCTTTTTCTGCCCTGCATTTTTACTGGATTTGAGGTTAAAAGAATAGGAAACCTCCACTGTTTTTAACCTGATATAGGAAGCATCTCTTTTCCAAAAGTCCGTTGAGAGATTATTATTAAAGGGAGTTATCGTAGTCAAACGCGGAAATTCTGTAAGGTCGCCCTCTTTTTGCCATGTATTCTCCAGGATGAAATAAGGCGTATTGGCTCCCCATTTAAAAGGTTGAGTAAAAAAAGTCCCATCTGAAAATCCGGCGCCAAGATATTCCCCTGTAAGCATAAGATCGGTTCGGGTAGCCCCTTGAAAAAATGCGCTTACAGATAAATTCTTATAATTTGCACTCAGATTTAGTCCTAAGATAACTTCAGGAATAGGGCTTCTGCCTATCCAGGTTCGGTCGGCAAAATTAATTACCCCATCGCCATTCAAATCTTTATATCTGATGAATCCAGGTTTTATCTCATACGTGGTGAGGGCTGCCGTGGCTATTTCTTCCGCATTCTGAAATAGACCATCTGAAACCCATCCAAGAACGGAACCAAGAGGTTGCCCGGTTCTTCGTTGCCAGGGAGGAACATTAGGGCTTTCCCCTATTTCCAAATATTTATTCCGTGAGAAAGTCACATTTCCAGAAACCTGATAACTGAAATCTTTCCTTACTTGCCTACTATGAGTAATAATGGCCTCAAAACCTCTGGCATCCATTTTACCCGCGTTCACCACAGAGGGGAAATTACCTCCAACGGATGGTGGGAAAATACCGGCTACACTTTGAAGAATATCAGAAGTTACTTTGTAAAATGCATCAAATTCAAAGGAAAACAGACCGTCTAAAATTTCTGCTTCAAAACCACCATTATAAGTCACCGTTTTTTCCCAGGTAATATCATAACTAGGAACAGCGCCAGTCAATAGGTCGAGATAAGCATTATCACCAAAAATGACTTGTGGTTGCGTTGACAGATTAAATTGCTTTAAGAATCGAAATCCACCGATATCATCATTCCCCAAAAGGCCTGCCGATGCCCTAAGTTTTAATCTGGAGACGATTGGAAAAAGTTGTTGGAAAAAATTTTCCTTATCTAAGTTCCATCCTAAAGACACTGCGGGAAAAATACCTAGCCGATTACCCCTAGCAAACCTGGATGACCAGTCAGCCCTTCCTGTAAATTCAGCCATGTATTTGTCATTCAACACATAACCAACTCTGGACACTATGCCGCGCGTTCCTCTTTGCCCCCTACTTCCATACAAACTATTCGTAATGTATTCCGTAGCGAAATTCAATTCAGGTAAAGCCGTTAGAGGCAAATCCTGACCACTTACACCAAAAGTAGAAGTTTTTGTACTCTGCTCCTCAAAAAGAACTAAGGCATTGAGCACACTTTTACCCCAGGTTTTTTGATAATCTGCCGATAATTGCGTGGTTATTCTATGGTAATCATTAAATCCCTGTGATAATTCATTTTTATTACTTGCAATATCCTTTGACATCAGGCGGTCAAAATACACCAATTCCCTTTTAGCATATTCCCAGGTAGCCAACCGTTGTGGGGTACGAAAATGTTTAGTCAAACCATTTTCGTAATCATAAGACAGATTAGCTTTTAAATTAAGTCCCGGAATAGCGGGTAATTTATAAATAAAACTAGCAGTACTTTGAAAAATTTTCCGTTTCTGGTTGTAGAATCCCGACTGATCTCTGGCCACTAAAGGGTTTCCCCATCCAAGAGGCGTACCATCTGGCAAATTAGGTAGAGAGGTGGGTCTGGCCAAAATGGAATAGAAAATAACATTCTTATAATTATCAATCGTTATATCTTGAGAACCTGGTGATGTTCCCGGCTGTTTTCTTTCTTCTACCCTGCCTGCAATATTTAAAGCTACGCTAAAATTGGCATTCACCTCATATTCAACGTTGGACCTAAGGTTAATTCTGTCAAAAGATACGCCTTTAATAATTCCATCCTGATGCAGACGAGCAACGTTATTAAAGAATTTTAACTTATTACTGCCCCCATTAATATTCAGATTTTGATATGATTGTGGCGCAAAAGGCTCAAAAATCAGTTTCGTCCATTCTGTGTTCCCCAAAATACCATCAGGGTCTCCATTCTGTATTTTATCGATATCGGAGGGAGAATAATCGACGGCAAGACCATCCAACTGTCTCGCTTTATTGTGCCATAAAGCATAATCAGGACCATTAGGATAAGCAGGAAAAGCAGTATTTTTAGAAATGCTGTAAGTACTGGTAAAGCTAAGATTGATTTTTTCACTTTTCTTACCAGATTTTGTAGTCACCATAACTACGCCATTGGCAGCTCTTACGCCATACATAGCAGCAGAAGCTGCATCCTTCAAAATAGAAATGGTTTCAATTTCATTTGGGTCAAGATTATCAAATGGTCTTTCTACGCCATCTACGATAATCAAAGGTGCACCTGAACCCGTTGGCGAACTCCTACCCCTAATAAAAAATTTAGCAGAATTTTCTCCAGGCACACCACTTTGCTGTCTTGCAATAACGCCTGGCAATCTGCCTGAAAGCATGGTCGTCAGATTATCTACTGGTTTTTGTGAAAGTTCCCGACTACTTAATGTAGCTACGGACCCCGTCAGATGAGCACGTTTTTGAACACCGTAGGCAACTACGACAATTTCATCAATTTGAGTACTTTCAATTTCAAGAATAAGATCGATTTTAGATTTTCCTGCTACAGAAATTTCCACAGATTTATACCCTACGTAAGAAAAAACCAATACGCCATTGTCTGAAATTTCTATATCATACTTCCCCATCTCGTCAGTAATGGTTCCCATTCCCGACGATTTAACCATTACCGTTACGCCTACGGCTGGCATACCATTTTCATCTGTAACGTAGCCAAAAACGTTCTTAACCTTTGTGATTTTCGCAGGAGGAAAAGGTTTTGAGGAATTCACACTGGCATTGACCTCTTGTTTTTCATCGGCTGGCGGAGAGGATTTAATCACATAATGCTGTTGGCTTATTTTAGAATACGTAAGTTTAACCGGCTTTAAAATTCTATCCAATTTCACCTCAAGTTTCTCCTCCCAATTGGAATAAGCACCTACTTTTAAGCTGACAACTAAAGCATCATCATAAATAAATTGTATATCGTATTTATCCTGAATTTCTCTTAATGCCTTTTTAACATCTGTTAATTCCTGAGAAAACGCAGAATAACCAAAAGACAAAAGAAAAAGTAAAGGGATAATGAACTTGTTTTTTGTCATATCCTGAGGTTATTTTAGTGTAATAAAAAGTGTATTATCCTTTATTGACATATTGATATCAAAGGCTTCTTCCAGTGCTTTGAGTAACAAATCGAGATCATCGGCAGGCAAAATTCCAGTAAATGACTTGTCCAGCAAAGATTTATTTTTCAAAACGGCGTTTAAGCCGTGTATATCCTTTAGGTGACTTAAAACATCAGAAAACGGCGTTTTATCGAAAACAACTTTATTGAGGGTCCAGGAATCAATCTTTTCCGGTGCCACCTTATTTTTTGAAATGGTTTTATCCAGGACATCATACTGTATGTAATCTCCGGGGTGCATAAGAATATCGGGGAGGTCGGGTAAATGATTCAGTTTAATGCCCCCTTCCTTGAGATAGACTTTCGTTTTACTTCCTCTGGAAAATACATTAAATATAGTTCCGGTGACTTCAATGGTTCCTGAATTGGTATGTACCAACAATTTATGGTACATACCGGACGATGTTAGCTTATTAATATTAAAATGAGCTTCTCCTTTCAGTGTCATTTCTCTGGTTTCATTTAACCAGCCAGAGGTCCACAATTTAATAGATGAATTGGCATTAAGAATGACCTTACTGCTGTCAGGGAGAAGAAGCGTAGCTACCTGCTCAAAGCCAGTCTTATACTCATAAATTTCTTCCTTTTTCAAAAGATGAACCAGGAAAACCCCAGACAGACAGCATAACATTAAAACGGAAGCCATAAAAAAGGATTTTTTAACAATGGCAGGTTGAAAGATATCTTCAATTTGCCGATTTAAAAAAATTTCATTCTGTTTCGTTGACAAGGCATTCCATAACGATTCAACCTCAGTGGGAAACATCTTAGAGCGGTCTGGTTGTAATGCCTGAATAAGCAACATTGCTTCTCTGACGTCCCGAAATTTTTCTGGAAAAACAAGACAAAACGCTTCCCAAAATAGGCTTTCCGCTTCCGTGGGATGACAAACATACTTTACGAAATCGTCATCGGCTGCAAAATCTTTTGAGGAAAACGATTTGTATTTATCGAACAATGATTGATTCATGAAATACACTTAAAGGCTAAATCAGTAGGACAATTACTTTTGAATAAGCAGTTTTTGGGAATAAATACCTTTAGACGTTTCTACTGAAAGTAAATATAAACCCTCTTGAAAAACACTAATATCCATCGTTAATTGCGTATTTTCGACAGACATCGAGCGAACAATCCGGGCATTTACATCGTGAATAACTACTCTTTTTATGATATGCTCAGACTGAATATTAAGTACATCGGAGGCCGGATTGGGGTACATTTTAAATGCAGAAAAATCAAGCTCCGCAGTATTTGACGCAATATCTCCAAATTTTTGAAGTATAAAACCATTTCCAGCAGAATAAACGAAAGAAAGTAGGTGCCCCGCCTCGTTTGGTAAAATATCTACACTTACACTGGCATTTCCATTGGAAACATTTCCGATATTGAGAGAGTGGACAAGCCTTTCCACCGCTGGTTTTTTACCTATATTTTTAATGGCACTGAGGGTAGAAGTATCAGTACTTATGTCCATAAAATACTGAAAATTTTCTACCGGACTTGTTTTTACGTGCTGGTAAGCCAACAACCTTTTATCCTTGTAAAATAAAATCTGGGCATACATAGGCCAACTTGGAAAATAAACACCAGGCTTTATCCATTCCAGTACCTTAAAGTCTTTATCGAGAAGAGCCATACCCATGGTAGGCCCGCTTGCCAGATACATATCACTTTTTGGTACTTTGGTCATTCTGGCAAAATTTACATTAGCCACGCTGTCTAAGGTAACTATTTGAGGCGTTTTTTCTGTAATGGTATCCCCCCTCATTTTCCATACATAGAAATTTTTCGTCCCCCAGCCCGTAGCAACAAAAAGACCATCGGAAGCAGGATCTCCCAATACGGTAATGGCGTCACCAAGTCTTACATTGGTTGCCGGAGCTGGAAACTCAAGCAGGACTTTAGGTGTAGCTTCTTTGTTTAACCATCCATAAAGTTTAAAAATATTTCCCGTTGCATTTACCATATTACTCAAATATACTTTTTTACCAACTACCGTAAGATCGGAAACGGCGAACAAACCGCCTGTTACCCCCGTTGTATTCATCGTTTTTGGATCAACATCGGGTTTGGCCACATCCCAATAGTAAATGATATTCCCCCCTGTACGTGTTGCAACAAAAATATTTTCACCATTGAAACCCGCACCACGAGTATTCCCTGCATTGTCAATAATCGCAGGAAGTTTGTTACCCGCTTTTGACTTATCCACCAAAGTGATAATAGGATTCAATAAGGTAGATTGGCTAATTAACGGACTTCCACTAGCCGCTAAAATAACCAAAACAAACATTTTGTAAAATCTATGCATTGTAACTAATTTAATAAAATAAAAAAATGGTTTACTTATATATAATGAAATTAAATACCGTTATTATCCCTTTTTTTAAGTACTATATTTAAAATAATTTACTAAAGTTTCGGCGTTGATAAAATCTGATAACCAGCTAAATAAAATAACAAAAAAGTTAAATTTTATCATAATTTATTGAATTTTAATGTATTAAAACAAAAATATAAAATCAGTGAAAATGAAACAGAACATAAATAGTAGGAACATCCTTGAGTCAAATAACTCAACAAGGATATTATTTTCTTGAGTTTAATGATAATAGTTGTGAAGTATCTCAGTTCAAAGAGATAAGTTCTTGAAAAAATGATATTATAGTCTATCCAAAAACTTTAGAATTTTAATCGATGCCTATTTCAAATTTTTATAGTATTACAAAAAAAGATTACCATTTTTCATTGCCAGATTTTCATATAATTTTTCAATGGCTTTATATATCATTTTATACACTGAACTAACCTCAATGTCCATGATGTCTGAAATTTCCTGATAGGTCATTCCCTCGTAAAATCTTAGATAGATACACTCCTTTTGACGACGTGGCAAAAGTTCAATGACTTGCGCCAACTCTCTTATGCGAATCATGGTTATCTCATCTTCTATTATCTTGTCCTCTGCAGAATACTCCATACTGAAATCAGCATCAACCGACAATATGTCGGTAAATGGTTGTGCGGCTTTAAGCTTTTTGAAAATTTCTACTCTTAGAGACTTGAAGAGGTAGAGTTTAATAGCATGAGTAATGCTTACCTTGTCGTATTTGGATAGGAGTGAAAGAAAAACCTCCTGAATAGCATCTTTTGTCAGCATCTTGTCCTGACAAATTTTCAAGCCATAATTGTATAAAACATCTACATATTTGCGATACATGTACTCAAATGCTTCTTTGCTTCCTGATCTGAAATCATTCCACAATATTTCGTCATCTGAATACTTGTAAACCATTATTTTTTAACCTTGAGTTTTGAAACTATTTTACACCATAAAAAAATACTCCATTGAAAATAACTAAATATTTACTTAATCTTTATTAGTTCTTTAAATCAAAGGAATATTTTTTACAAAATACAGCAAATTTTCAATATACAACCAAGTTAGTTCATAAAAAATTAAATAAAGTTGACTATAATTTTTACATAATAATTAAAGTTCATGAGTTGATAAAAATCCAATATCAAGCTAATTAATTTCATAAAAAGCTGCCTTATGAAT
>JBMLQR010000190.1:37734-60836 GCA_049241465.1 Saprospiraceae bacterium
TTGATAAAAATCCAATATCAAGCTAATTAATTTCATAAAAAGCTGCCTTATGAATATAACTTTCTTATTTTTAGCGAGTTAAAATAAAATTTACACATCCATTACATTGCAGAAAACATTATTAGCCAAATAACTTATTAAAGTTAATATTTTCTTGAAATTTATGTCATTAAAGAAGTATATCTGTTTAAAACGGATAGAAAATAAGATATGCTCAAAAAAAAATAGTTTAAATTAATTTTGCCAACATTAAATTTATCTATAAAATGGCAGTACAACTTAATCCGATGCTTTAGAATAAAAATACAAAATTTTAGTTAACTAAGCACCGTATTTTCCATCAATCTTCCTCATTATTCCTAATGGATTATCGTCTTTGAGTTCATCTGGAAGCAAATACTGTGGGAAACCTTGAAAGCATAATGGTCTTGTAAAACGATAGATAGCAGAGGTACCAACGGAAGTACTACCTGCGAAAGTAGTTGACGGGAAAGGCCCGCCATGCACCATTGAATGACAAACTTCGACGCCTGTAGGAAAACCATCAACAATCAATCTACCCACTTTTTGGGTTAAGACATTTACCAACCTCACCTGAGCAGTCTTTCCGGCATTTAATCCGAACAAAGAAGCGGTTAAATGCCCTGAAAAAAAGTGCGCTAATTCTTCCATTTGCGAAACATCCTTAGCTACTACGATTATACTTGAGGGACCAAATATTTCTTCCATCTGAATATTTGAATGTAAAATGGCCTCGGCCTTTACGGTTAATAAAGTGGGTGTAACCCCCGTAAAGGTCGATGCTGCCTGCCCCAAGGTAACCACCTCAATATCATCCTCAGCTTTTGCCGCTTCAATGGCTTTGACAAATTGATTTTTAATTCCTTCCGTTAGCATGCTACCGCCAGGAATCTGGCTAAATATTGATTTAATTTTCTCTATAAAAGGAGAGCAGTTTTCCCCCTCTTCAATGATTAATACGCCGGGATTAGTACAAAATTGACCTACCCCAAGATTTACTGCCTGCACAAAACCCTCAGCCAGGCGATCAGCATGATGTTCCAGAGCTTCAGAAAAAACAAAAACCGGATTCACGCTACCCATTTCCGCATACACAGGAATGGGCTCTTCTCTTTTCATAGCTGCATTAAAAATAGCCATGCCCGCCGCGTGAGAGCCTGTAAACCCTATGGCTTTAATATCAATTAAATTAACCAGGGACATTCCCACGTCTGGACCTCCATGAACCATTGAAAAAACACCATCAGGCATATTTGCCTCCTGAGCGGCATTAACAATAGCCATTCCAATCATTTCGCAGGTTCCGGGATGAGCGGGATGGGCTTTCACAATAACCGGGCACCCTGCTGCTAAAGCAGAAACGGTATCACCCCCTGCCACAGAAAAAGCCAGAGGAAAATTACTTGCCCCAAAAACAGCCACTGGGCCTAAAGCCGTTTGCATTGACCGAATATCAGGTTTAGGCAAAGGTTGCCTCTCCGATTGGGCCAAATCGATACTTGCATTTACCCAGGAGCCCTCCTTAAGAAGGGCGGCAAAAAGTTTAAGCTGCCCTACGGTTCTTCCCCGTTCTCCCGTAATTCTTGCCAAAGGCAAACCTGTTTCAAGGTGACATCGTTGAAGTAAATCATCACCCAATTTTTCAATATGTTCCGCAATCAGGGTAAGAAAATGTGCTTTTTCAGCCCCCGATGTTAATCGATACTGCTGAAAAGCATTCGACGCCTTTTCACCCGCTAAAGCAATCTCTTCATCGGTTGCCTCTTTAAAAAAAGGTATTAGCTTTTCCCCATTTACCGGATTTATAGCTTGAAATACCTGCTGGCCTACTCCTGAAGGAGTGAAGCCTATATATTGGTTGCCCTGCAAATTCATGTTTTATTTTTTAACCCCCACGGTATTTTTCAATATCCCAATGGGTTCTATTTCAATAGTTACCATATCCCCAACTAAAAGGGTAAAATCATTATCGGGAACAAGACACGTCCCCGTCATCAAATATACACCCTTTGGAAAGCTCATTTCTCTAAAAAGAAAATCTACTAATTCCTGGTGCTTTCTTTTCATTCTATCTATTGAAATTTGACCTTCAAAAGCAATGACACCGGTTCTCTCAATATTCATTTTAATGATAGTATCCGATGCAATAGGTGATTCAGGAACATACAAACAGGGGCCTATGGCTGCAGAAAAGTCATAACTCTTGGCTTGAGGAAGATATAAAGGATTTTCACCTTCAATATCTCTTGAACTCATATCATTTCCAATGGTATAACCAATAATTTTCCCTGAACTGCTGGCAAATAGAGTTAATTCCGGCTCAGGAACATTCCAATGACTATCTCGTCGAATATAAACGACATCATTGGGACCGGCACATCTTTCTGCGGTAGATTTAAAAAATAATTCAGGACGCTCCGCCTCATATACTTTAGCATAAAAGTCAGCTGCACCACTGGTTTTTGATTCCTCCATTCTTGCCTCCCGACTTCTTAAATAGGTTACACCTGCTGCCCAAATTTCCTGATGATGAATAGGTGCCCGCCACTCATTTTCCAAAAATTCGGAAGCTGAGAAAGTAGCCATTCCCGCTACCTTCCTGCTAACAAATGAGTACAAATCATCTCTATTCACTAAAGAATCCCAATCCAAATCTTCTACTTTGTATAAATCACCCTGATGATTAATTACAATGCCTTTTGTAGTTCTGTATATTTTCATATTCCAAATATACTTTTTATCCGAATAAAATAAAAAAGGTGAAGCAAAATTATGCTCCACCTTACCGGAAATAATAAATGGATATTTAAACCGAGAGCGCCTGGCATTTGGCTATTAGATCCCTCCACTTGGGTAGAGTATGTTTTGAATTCTCCGCATATTCTTTTGGGGTAAAGTCAGTAATAGCTTTAAAGACCACAGAAAAACGACTTCTGCTGGTAAAACCGCATTCGTTTGCCAATCCTTCCACCGTATGTAAGGTTAAATATCCTTCATTTATGCACTGTATGGCATAGTAGATACGTAAGGCAATCTTACATTTGATAAAACTGAGTCCCAGATTTTCTCTTAATTGAGCTATCAGATTTCCCGAAGGAATTCCTATGATTTTAGAAAAATCAATTGTGTTGAAATTTGTTGAAGTAAACGATTTAGAAAAATACACCCTTTGTAAAAATTCTAACCATCTATCCTCCCTTTCCGCATTTGAAAATTTTTGTCTTTTAACCATATCGTTATTACTTTTGTCAGCAAATCAATTATGCTCCAACAAAGTAATATTGAAATTTATACATATTTATAAAATATAATATATAGAAATGAAACTATACAAATATCTAGGGGTTAATCGACTTGATCCAAAGGCTTTATTTTCTGTCTCCAATACTTTTCCGCCTTTGTTCCAATGAACCAAAATGAAACGCCCAAAAGGGCAAAAAACAAGGCTTTATGCAAGGAATTCCAGAAATATTCAAAATAACGGGTGTACATATTCAGCAAAAAGAACAAAAAACCAATAAGTTGCAATTTAATATCCTGTATTTTGAACCCTCTGTAGATAGCGAAAAGACAAATGACCATAGCGAATATACCCCAAAAAATTCTACTGAATTGCTGCGTTTTTTCCCAGTGGTTAACATTGGGAACATTTCCGGAAATGGATAAAATCCAGAGGAAGAAAAACAACAAAAGGAGGCTGAATAATTGCGAGGAGGGCATAAAAAGCTGCAGTGCTTTATTATTTTTCAACAGACTGGTAGCGATATAAAGTAATAAGGCCAAAACGGTAATCCTGAGTGGGAAATTCATTCCCAGAAAGTAATTCCCATGGCTGGTCCATTCTTCAGTAAAAGAAACATAACAGGCCACCAATGAGAACAGGGCTAAAATCCACAGAGGAACGGAACGAAATGAAAAACCTAACAATGCATAACACAATGTACTCACCGCCAGAATGGTAGTAACCTCAAATTGATTTTTATCAAAAATCTCAAGTAGATAAATGAATGAAAAACTTAGAAAAACAGCTCCGAGTAACTGTATAAAGGCAATGGAGAAAGATTTTTGTGGATTTTTATTTTCAAATACCCAGCCAAAATAGAAAGTTACCGCAGATAAAATGGCAAAGAGAAAACTCAAAACAATTTTTGGAGCCTCAAAAATATACGTTATTAGAGAAATAATCCATTTATCGGCGAATAAGGTACCGATGGCAATGACGATAGAGGCAATAGCCAGCCAAAAAGAATATTTTGATACTTTAGCCCAGTCAATTTCCTGAACAGTATCAAATCCCTTTAATTTATTAGCCAGATCAACATCTATTAAATCAGCCCTTTCCCATCCCTCTATAACCTTATTTATGAGCGACTTTTGATTTTTGTTCAGTTGCATACCCTTTTTTTTAATCATTAAATTGAAATATAACTAAACCTTTTAATTAATCATAATTTACCTTATATTTAACGTGATTAAAAATAAAAATATGCTATCGAATAATTTATTTATTTCAATTTTCATGATTATTATCAGCGTTTCAATAGGAAAGGCTCAATGCACTATAAAAGACTACAGTACCTTCAAAAATGTACTTAGAGTGGACGGTGATTACGTACAGACTTATGACACTTATAAGAGAATTTATAAAATTGATGGTCCATTTTTATTGGCCTACAACACTTATAAAAAACTATTAAAATTTGAAGGTGGATTTATCATTAGATATGCCGATTTCAAAAAAATCGGTAAGTTAGATGGCGAATATTTAATAGATTACCAAACATTTAAACGTGTTGCGCGGTTGGAATGTCCAGGTAAAAATAGTGCATTAGCCGCAGCTGCCTATTATCTGAATTAGATAAACTTGATTGCGGGAAGAAAACAAAGGCTATGAGGATATTTTTTTCGATCATTTTCTACACATTCTTACATTTTTCCATACTCCACGGGCAGCCATCGAGTGACGGTCAGAAAGCCGTTACCTTCTACCGGAAAGGAGAAGATGCCTTACTTAAAAATAGATACAAAACAGCCATTCAATACTTTAAATTAGCCATAAAATTACAACCCGATCTGGTCGCGGCGGAAAGGGGTATTGGTCTTGGCTATGAAGGCCTAAATGACTGGTATGCAGCAAGGCAAATGTATGCCTCCATCCTTGAAAAGGCTCCTCAGTTTTCGAGATTACTATACTATCAAATAGGAGAACTTTATTATAAAGAAGGGAACTACAAGAGAGCAATAAGTTACTTTGAACAGTTTGAACGTTTACAGGGATTACCACTAATACAGTTTACTGTCAATGGTGAAAAAGAGGAAATTTTAGAACGGGAAACCTTAAAAAAATTACCCATTACTTTTCAAGCATGCCGAATGGCCCTGGATAGCTCACACCTGGCAACTCAATCGAACGTAATAAATCTGGGCAGTTCGATAAATACTACTGCAGATGAATATTTTCCATTTATAACCAATGATCAATTCATTTTGCTTTACACCAAAAGGAAAAATGAAAATAAAGACGAAGATTTATTTATTGCCACCAATAATGATGACAACCAGTGGGGGAATGGTTCGCCTTTTGATAATCAAATAAATACTATTTTCAATGAGGGCATGAGCACATTGGTAAGAGATGGCCGAACCCTATATTTTACGGCTTGTAATCGTCCCGAAATTAAGGGGCCCTGTGACATCTGGACAGGACAAATCGAAAACGGACAAGTAAGAGAGGTAAAGGCTATAGTAGATCATCCTAATTCTGACAGTTGGGAAAGTCAGGCCTGTATTTCCTGCGATGGCCGCGTTTTGTATTTTGCCAGTAACAGACCTGGTGGACTGGGTGGCACTGATATTTGGGTATCGGTAAAGCAGAAAGACGGAACATGGAGTAATCCCTCTAATCTGGGTGCGCCTATAAATACAGACAAAGATGAAGAATCCCCATTTATCAGTAATGATGGAAATCGGCTGTTTTTTTCATCAACAGGGCATATTGGCTTCGGCGGTCAGGATATTTTTATGAGCTCTTTTGATAAATATAGAGGATGGAGCAATGCTTTTAATCTGGGCCCCAAAATAAATAGTCCTTTTGAAGATTTAGGATTTGTCCTTACAGCGGACGGACTTTCTGGCTATTTTGCCTCGGACAGACCAGGTGGATTTGGAGGTATGGATATTTACAAAGTAAACCTGCAGAGTCAGTTAAGGGGTGATTTAATCACTTACGTTTATGGCAGTATAAAAGATTCTTTAACGGGAAAGCCAGTAACAGGCACTATAAATTCGACGACATTTCCTCTAGTTCAAGTGGATAATCAAGGCAGGTTTTTTCTGTGTGTTCCCGCAAATACCTCATTACCACTTGTCATTACTCATCCCGGATATCATAGTCAGACCATTATAAAGGAAATACCAGAATGGAATAACAGAAAATTCTTCCCTTTGAAAATTTTACTTGTTCCAATACAGGTGCCCATTCCAGAGGTAGTGAAACCAGAACCTATAGATACCGCTCCCCCTTTGAGTAGTAATCGCTTCAAAGAATTAAAAAGATATTATCATTCTTTGTATTTTCAATTTGATAGTGACATCCTGGAAATGGGTGAAAAAGAAAAGTTAGAGAGTTACATCGCGGGAATACCTACAAAGTTTATACAAAGGGTCGAGATAAACGGCTATGCTGACGACGTGGGCGACTTTAAATACAACTTAGATTTATCGGAAAAGAGAGCCAAAATTGTTTCATTGTTACTATTGGAAAAAGGGGTGGAAATTAGTAGAATTTCATTGAAAGGTCATGGTGAAATAAAAGATGACAGACCGAAACCATTAAACAGAAAGGTTGAGATAAAAATTACGACATTAGAATAATTTTGGCGTTTAATGAAAAAATACTTTTTTTCTTTTACTAGAAACACAAAACCCATGAAAGAAAGTTCAAATTGTAATTGTATTTGCTGCATAATAGGGAGAAATAGTAGAACGAATTATTTCCAGGATACTTTCCAAGGTTAGCATTAGGTTTAAATATTTACTTACATAGTTTAAATTATAATATGTATTACATTTTGATTTACTAGGTTAATTAAGTTTGAAACTAACCAGAAAATACACCTAAATTTATTAAAAACCTTAAATTACAATTTTCAACATGTTTTTTACACCCAATTTAATCAAACAACCAGATGCTAATCGAACGCAAATATTCAGCTTACTTATAATTTTTGTTTTAAAAAAGCCTTAGTTTTAGCAAAAAAATCATATTTTAATTTTAACTTTGGGTTTACAACAATTATAATTTATTCACTATGTATTACAAACTGGAATACAAACGTTTTAAAATAGATGCATTTTTTTTAGTTTTATTAGTATGGGGAATTTCAGGTTGTCAAAAGGATCCAGAATTTAAGACTCCACAGGCTGCGGAACAACAACCACATACAGTTGCCACCAAGTGGTTTGAACAATTTTATGCGTTAACAAAAGCATGCCCAGGTTTCACCCCTCCTGTAGCAGCGAGAGCTTTTGGTTATGCTGGTGTTGCACTTTATGAATCTGTTGTTCCAGGCATTCCTACCCATCAATCCTTGGGTACTAAACTAAGTGGTTTACCTAAAATGCCTGTACCTAATTTAGGACAAAACTATTATTGGCCGGCTTGTGCCAATGCTGCTATGGCACATTTAGCTAGAAATTTATATGCAAACATGCCAAATGGCCAATTAGAAGATGTTAATCAACTTGAAAAGCAAATGGTGGAAACATTCAGTTCTTTTGCCGATGTAGAGACTCTAAATAGGTCGAAAGTATTTGGTCAATCCATAGGAGAGGCTATTTTTGCCTGGTCTATTGGTGATGGAGGACATGAGGGATATAATAGAAATTTCCCTGAAAACTACACTGCGCCCACCGGCCCTGGAAAA
The DNA here is from genome assembly GCA_049241465.1 of Saprospiraceae bacterium. Lineage (GTDB taxonomy): Bacteria > Bacteroidota > Bacteroidia > Chitinophagales > Saprospiraceae > BJGN01. The sequence continues at coordinate 45,681 of JBMLQR010000190.1, forward strand.
TGGGTACCTACGGCACCATCCTTCCAGCGAGCATTACAACCCTTTTGGGGCTTTAACCGAGAATTTATACCTGGAATTCTTAATCGATCTCAAACTTTAGCACCCCTTACCTATTCCACTTCGCCCACTTCGCCTTTTTTTTCCCAAGCATTAGAAGTATATACGGTTACCAACACTCTAAAGAAAGAACAAGAAATAATTGCACATTACTGGAGCGATGATCCAGGTATTGGTGGTACGCCCCCCGGGCATAGTGTAAACATAGCTACTCAAATACTTACAAAAGAAAATGTATCCCTGGCACTCGCTGCTGAAACATATTGTAAGGTTAGTATTGCCGTTGCAGACGCGTTTATTTCTTGTTGGAAATCAAAATATGAATTTAATCTTTTGCGTCCTATTACCTATATTAGAGATGTCATAAACCCTACCTGGACACCCATTTTAAAAACGCCTCCCTTTCCCGAATATTCATCGGGGCACTCTGTCCAGAGTAGTGCCACAGCGCAAGTTCTTAGTGACCTATTTGGATACAGATATTCATTTATCGATCGCACGCATGAATTGCGCAATGACATAAATGGAACCCCTCGCGCATTCACCTCTTTTTTTGACTATGCTGATGAAGCAGCCATTTCCAGATTATACGGTGGCATACATTTTCGTGACGGAATTCATTTTGGAATGAAACAAGGCCGAATAATAGGAGAGTCTGTTGGTGCTCTCCCTTTCAAAAGATAAAAGGCAAACAACTACGCTTATAAAATGATTATTTACTCTGTGGCTTTAGTTATCAAATAAAGTTTCGGAGCAAAATACCCTACCAGGTAATATTTTCTAATCAGCATTAAATTCAAGAAAATAATATCCTTGTCGAGATATTTGACTAAAGGATGTTTTTTTAGGTTTTAATAAAATATTTAAACTGAATCAATATTCACCTACTTCAGGGATATTATTAATAACTATGCTCTTTTGTATTTTTTACTGATTTGTAAATTTGCATTTAATTTATTAAAAAACAATACTTTATACTAAAAAACGTACTTTTTGTATTATATCAGGTAGTTAAAGATTCAGATTTTCATCAACTCTTAAACTTTAGCTATTTTACTCTCAATGTTTTTTGGATGTTTTTATTACGGTGAATAAATACCTTTCTCAGACATATTTTTATAAGTTCCATTTATTTAATATTAACTACATTGCAACTGTCCTTTTAATTTAAACAAATTTAGTATATTATAAGATAAATGACGGTTAAAAAAAGGCTTATCTCTCTCATTATCATTTTTTAAATTTCTAGGAACTTTGGTAATTAACTAAATAGACGTGTAGAACAAATTATTCTAAGAGGTATTAACACCACCTACTTGATATTCTATGAATTAATGTTCAAAAAATAAGCAATCCAAAAGTATATAAATGAAATATTTTCAAATGGTTATGAGACATTAAACAATCTATAAAGAAAAAAACCTCCAAACAAGGAATAATCCGATGTTTGGAGGCAGCACCTAAAAACTTAGGCAAAAATTATTTATTCAAAACTCTTTTCATTGTGACACCAATTTCTGCGGGCGAAGAAACAACATGAATACCACATTCTCTCATGATAGCCATTTTTGCTTCAGCGGTATCTTCAGCGCCACCAATTATCGCACCGGCATGCCCCATTTTTCTACCTTTTGGTGCAGTTTGACCTGCAATAAATCCAACAACAGGTTTGGTACCATGTTCTTTGATGTAATAAGCAGCTTCAGCTTCCATGCCACCACCAATTTCACCAATCATAATAATCCCTTCCGTTTCTGGATCATTCATAAGAAGTTCTACGGCTTCCTTGGTAGTTGTTCCGACAATAGGATCACCTCCAATACCTATACAGGTAGATTGACCCATACCCGCCTTTGTAACTTGATCAACCGCTTCGTAGGTTAGCGTTCCTGAGCGGGAAACGATACCAATTTTACCTTTTTTATGAATAAAACCTGGCATAATTCCACATTTTGCTTCATCAGGCGTAATAACACCAGGACAATTGGGACCAATTAAACGACAGTCAAAATTTGAAATATAGGCTTTAACCTTTACCATATCTTGTACAGGAATACCTTCCGTAATACATATAATTACTTTGATACCTGCTTCAGCAGCTTCCATGATAGCATCAGCAGCAAAAGGCGGGGGAACAAAAATAACCGTAGTATCAGCGTGAGCCAATGACACTGCATCAGCCACTGTATTAAAAACCGGTTTATCTAAATGAGAAGAACCTCCCTTACCCGGTGTTACTCCACCAACAACCTGAGTGCCATAGGCTATCATTTGTTCAGCATGAAAAGTACCCTCTTTACCTGTAAAACCCTGAACAATAATCCTAGAGTCTTTATTTACCAAAACAGCCATGTGTTCAATTATATTTAAAAGCGATAAAATGTAAACCTACTCTTCACTAATAATAAAAACGTCTTCTCCTTTTTTACTCATAAAGTACTTTTCACGAGCGATAGCCTCCCCGTTCTTCTTCAACAACACACTTTCTCTTTTCGCTTCGGTAATTTTATTTGTAAAATTTTCTTTATCATTTCTAAGTTGATGAATACTTTTATTTAAACGCCACTGTTCAAAAAAATTATGTTTATCAAAAATGAAAAGCCAGAAAACGAATACGAAAGTAGTAAAGATGTATTTATTTTGTAGAGGTTTAGGAAGCAACCTTTTAATGAAAAATCTTGACTGAGCCATAGATAAATAATTTATCTTTTGAGTATGGAGCGACCTGGAAATATAGCAATGGGACCAAGTTCTTCTTCGATGCGCAGAAGCTGATTATACTTTGCTACCCTATCAGAACGGGACATTGAACCCGTTTTAATTTGACCTGTATTCAGAGCAACGGCTAAATCCGCAATCGTTGTATCTTCTGTTTCTCCAGATCTATGACTCATCACCGCGGTAAAACCATTCCTATTGGCTAGATTTACTGCATTGATTGTTTCTGTTAAAGACCCTATTTGATTAACTTTTATTAAAATAGAGTTAGCAGATTTTTCATCAATGCCCTGTTGCAAACGAAGGGTATTAGTAACGAATAAATCGTCACCGACTAACTGAACCTTGTTACCAATAGCTTGAGTTAATTTGCTCCATGTAGCCCAATCATCTTCCGCAAGACCATCTTCAATGGAACAAATAGGATATTTATTAACCCAAGACTCCCAATAGCCGATCATCTCATCTGAGGAAAGTTTTTTTCCTGATGATTTCTTAAAATGATAAAGACCTTCTTCTTCCAGATAAAACTCAGAAGCTGCAGCATCCATAGCTATAAGGATATCTTCGCCGGCCTTGTAGCCTGCTGCTTCAATGGCAGTTAATACAGTTTCTATGGCCTCCTCATTTGATTTAATATTCGGTGCAAAGCCACCTTCATCACCAACATTGGTAGAATATCCCTTCTTTTTCAATACTGTTTTAAGATGATGAAATACTTCAGCGCCCATTCTTATAGACTCTGAAAAGGTAGGCGCACCTACAGGCATAATCATAAATTCCTGAAAATCAATACTATTGTCTGCGTGAGAACCTCCATTAAGAATATTCATCATTGGAACTGGAAGAGTACGTGCATTAACACCACCTAAATAACGGTAAAGTGGTAAACCAGCTGCTTCGGAGGCTGCCTTTGCAACAGCCAAAGAAACACCCAAGATAGCATTTGCACCTAATCTTGATTTATTTGCCGTCCCATCAAGACGAATCATTTGTTCATCGATGGCTACCTGTTCAAAAACATCAAGGCCAATAATCTCATCTGCAATAGCTTCATTAACATTTATAACAGCCTTGTTAACCCCCTTACCTAGATAACTCTTAGGGTCATTATCTCTTAATTCAACGGCTTCGTGTTTACCTGTTGAAGCACCAGAAGGAACTGCGGCCCTCCCAAAATAACCACTCTCTGTAGTTACCTCAACTTCAATGGTCGGATTCCCTCTGGAATCAAGTATTTGTCTCGCATGAACATCAACAATTGCACTCATTACACTAAATATTTTAAAGGTACGGACTGCATTTAAGCAGTCATAAATTGAACGAATTGATCAAATAAATATCTTGCATCATGAGGCCCGGGAGAGGCTTCAGGATGGTACTGAACTGAAAATGATTTTTCACCAATAATACGAATTCCCTCTATACTATCATCGTTTAAATTCACATGAGTGATTTCAATTTCAGATGACTTTCCTCTTACAACGGAGGGGTCGATACCAAATCCATGATTCTGGCTGGTAATTTCACATTTACCCGTTTCAAGATTTAACACAGGATGGTTAATACCTCTGTGTCCGTGATGCATTTTAAAGGTGGGAATTCCAGCTGATAAAGCGAGTAGTTGGTGACCTAAACAGATACCAAATAAAGGTTTTCCAAATTTTCTAATTTCCTTAACAGCTTCGATGGCATAATCCATAGCCGCGGGATCACCAGGTCCATTTGATAAAAAATAACCATCTGGATTGAAATCTAATAATTCATTAACAGGCGTTTTTGCTGGGAAAACTTTAGCAAATACACCTCTTTCAACTAAACAGTCTAAAATATTCTTTTTAATTCCAAAATCTAATACAGCCACTTTCAGCGGATCGGTGGAAGAACCAACAGTGTATGGAAGATCAGTTGAAACCGTTGAAGCAAGTTCCAAACCATCCATAGAAGGGACATTTTTCAACAATATCGCTAACTCATCTAAATCCAAAATAGTTGAGCTAATAATGCCATTCATTGCACCTTTGCTCCGAATATGTTTAACAATGGCTCTGGTATCAACATCGGAAATACCAACCAGATGCTCATTTTCAAAATAGCCCTGAACAGAGTTATCCGCTAAATTTCTTGAGTAAGGCACGGTGAAATTCTTACAAATCAAACCTGCTATCTGAATTTTATTAGATTCAGTATCATTTTTCGAGGTACCGTAATTACCTATATGAGCATTCGTTGTAACCATTAACTGACCACTGTAAGAAGGATCAGTGAAAATCTCCTGATACCCGGTCATACCAGTATTAAAACAAATTTCACCAGTGGTGATACCTTTGACACCAACAGACCTTCCTTTAAAAAAGGTTCCGTCGTCAAGAAGTAAAACAGCGGGACTAAAAGATTCTTCCATGGAATGTAGTAATATACCAACAATAAAACCTCACAAATATAGTATTATTAGCTATAAATGAAAGGATGAAAACTAATATTTTAATAAAGTACAAGAAAACTTAATGCAAAAAAGGACTAAAACAAAAAGAGACTATCCAAAATGAATAGCCTCTTTCGATACTAATATATATAGTCAGTTAATCTTTATTTTCTACCTCAGTGGTGTCATTACCATCCATTACCGCATCTTCCACAACGGCATCAGAACCAGTACCCGTTGAGGAACCTTTTCCACGACGACCTCTTCTTCCAGTAGATTTAGCAGCATCAGACTTAATTTTATAGACTTCATTGAAATCAACTAACTCTATAATAGCGATATCAGCAGCGTCACCTTTTCTGAAACCTAGTTTAACAATTCTAAGATAACCACCTGGTCTGTTTGCAATCGCAGGGGCTACAGTGGAGAACAACTCAATTAATGCCTCCTTATTTTGTAGATAACTAAAGATAACCCTACGGTTATGCGTACTATCATCTTTAGACTTAGTGAAAAGCGGTTCTGCAAAAACCCTTAGAGCTTTGGCTTTAGCTTCCGTAGTAGTAATTCTTTTATGCATAATCAAAGAAATCGTAAGATTTCTAAGTAACGCTTTTCTGTGAGCAGATTTCCTGCCTAAATGGTTAAGTTTATTACCGTGATTCATAAAAAAAAGTTTAACGTCGCATCACTAAATATTTATTAAGGCTTATGCAATATTCGGTTAATGCAAAAATAAGAAAGAAGAAGCACCATAAAAAGCCTAGCACTTACCTCTTAAATGATATTTATTCTTCGTCCAATTTAAATTTGGCTAAATCCATTCCAAAATTGAGACCTTTTTCAACCAATAGCTCTTCAATTTCCACAAGTGATTTTTTACCAAAATTCCTGAACTTTAAAAGTTCATGCGTATCGTAATGCACAAGTTCAGCGAGAGTATTAATCTTTGCTGCCTTCAAGCAGTTATAAGCACGTACAGAAAGATCCAAATCTTCCAAGGAAGTTTTCAACAACTTACGCATGTGCAGAATATGCTCATCGACAATATTTTCCTCCTTACTTGATGCATCATCAAAAGTGATATTCTCATCAGTAATAAGCATAAGATGTTGAATCATAATTCTGGATGCCTCCTTAATAGCTTCTTCAGGATGAATGGTTCCATCCGTCTTAAGATCTATAGTTAACTTCTCATAATCTGTTCTTTGTCCTACCCTAGTACTTTCAATCTTATAAGACACGTTTTTAATAGGCGTATATATAGCATCTACGGGTATAACACCGATAGGAGAATCTTTAGTAATAGACTCATCTGCCGGCACATAACCTCTACCCTTAGTAATAGTAATTTCTAACTCAAGGTTAACCGTAGGTTCCATGCTACAGATCAGCAAGGAGGGATTCATAATTTTGAAATGACTAGTGTGAGTCTCAATGTCACCTGCTGAAAACGAACTTTTTCCAGAAATGGTCATATAAATTTTATCCCCATCGAACTCTTCTTCAGGAACCAATTTCTTTAACCTAATCTGTTTTATGTTAAGGATAATCTCGACAACATCTTCAACCACACCAGGTATAGTTGAAAACTCGTGATCTACACCCGCAATACGAATGGCACTAATCGCATAACCCTCTAAGGAAGAAAGAAGTACACGACGTAAGGAGTTACCAACAGTCTGCCCAAAGCCGGGTTCTAATGGTTTAAACTCGAATAAACCTTCAAAATCGTTTGATTTTTGCAAAACAATTTTATCAGGCTTTTGAAAATTTAGAATACTCATAGGTCGGAATAAAAAAACAAAAAATGACAAAAAAAAAGTCAGTAAAATGTTCTTATTTGGAATAAAGTTCTACAATGAGTTGTTCATTAATTTTTTCAGGAATCTGACTGCGCTCAGGTAGAGAAATAAAGGTACCCTGAAACTTATCAGGATTAACTTCTAACCAGGGGTACTTTCTAACCTCACTGGCACGACCAGCTAAGCTATTTGCCACTATTTCCAGACTCTGCGATTTACCTCTTACCGTAATGACATCACCCGGACGAAGCAGGCAAGACGGAATATTTGTCAGAATGCCATTTACGAGAATATGTTTGTGCGTAACAAGCTGTCTTGCACCATTTCTCGTAGGCGAAATACCTAAGCGATAAACAACATTATCGAGTCTTGACTCTAACAACTGGAGTAACACTTCACCAGTTACACCTGCCTTACGGGCAGCTTTTTCAAATAAATTACGGAACTGTCTTTCAAGTAAACCGTATGTATATTTGACTTTTTGCTTTTCAGTAAGTTGAACAGCATAATCAGAACGTTGTTTGCGCCTTCTTGTAGCACCATGCTGACCAGGAGGAGATTTTCTACGTTCGAATGATTTATCAGGACCATAAATTGCCTCGCCAAATGCTCTTGCTTTTTTTGTACGGGGACCAGTATATCTTGCCATAAGGAATATTATTAACTATTAAGAATTAAACCCTTCTTCTCTTAGGAGGACGACAACCATTATGAGGAATAGGAGTCATGTCCTTAATAATAGAAACTCTGATACCAGCACCATCCAACGCACGAATAGCAGCTTCTCTACCAGAACCAGGACCTTTAACGAAAACTTCTGCTACTCTTAGACCAGCATCATGAGCTACTTTAGCTGCATCGGCGGCAGCAATTTGCGCTGCATAGGGAGTATTCTTTTTTGAACCCTTAAAGCCTGATTTACCTGCAGAACCCCAAGAAATAACTTGACCTGCCTTATTGGTAATAGAGACGATAATATTATTAAAAGAAGCTTGAATAAAAGCATAACCTTCCGATTCAACTTTTACGACCCTTTTTTTTACATTTTTTTTGGTTGCTTTTGCCATTTTACAAAAAACATTTAATGTAACTGTCAACTGACAATTACGATAGAATTACTTAGTTACCTTCTTTTTGTTTGCGACTGTCTTACGCTTACCTTTACGGGTTCTGGCATTCGTACGTGTACGTTGACCTCTTACAGGTAAACCTTTACGATGCCGCAGCCCTCTTAGACAAGCAATGTCCATCAATCGCTTAATACTCATTTGCACTTCTGAACGGAGTTCACCTTCAGTTTTAAACTCGGTAGAAACAATACGAGAAATCTCTCTAATATTATCGTCAGACCAGGTTTCAACCTTAGCATGTTCATCAACGCCAGCTTGCGCAAGAATATTGAGGGCCGTTGTACGCCCAATGCCATAAATATAAGTTAATGCGATAGCACCACGTTTATTTCTCGGCAAATCAACACCGCCAATTCGAGCCATGTTTCTTAGTTTATAGTTTAGGAAACCAAACAGGAATTAACCCTGTCTTTGTTTCAGTTTAGGATTTTTCTTATTAATAATGTAAACTTTCCCTTTTCGCTTGACTACAATGCAGTCAACAGATCGTTTTTTTACAGAAGTTCTTACTTTCATTTGTTTGCTTTTAATAGCGTTAAAGTTTCAGAGGACGATTATTTATAACGATAGGTAATCCTTCCGCGTGCCAAATCATAGGGTGACATTTCAACAGATACTTTATCACCAGGAAGAATACGAATGTAGTTCATACGCATTTTGCCAGAGATAGTGGCTGTTATTTGGTGGTCATTTTCCAACCTAACCCTAAACATGGCATTTGAGAGAGCTTCCTCTATAATACCGTCTTGTTTAATCAAATCTTTTTTAGACATATACCGAATTTCGGAGTGCGAAGATAAACAAAATCTATTTCAGTTTACTCATTTTAGTAATAAAAATCAGTTAATCTGATAGTTAATAATAAAAAAACTAACTTTCTACCATGACTGATGTTAAAAAAGGGTTTTCAACACAAGCCTTTTCAATGCCTGAATGGTCTGATAAAACCAAAACACCATCATCAAAAATAGCTACAGTATGTTCATAGTGAGCGGAGTGAGACGAATCCTTAGTCACAACCGTCCAACCATCATTAAGAACAACCACTTCTTTCTTACCAAAATTAACCATTGGCTCAATGGCAATAACCAAACCACTTTTGATTTTTTGCCCAGATCCCCGTTTTCCCACATTGGAGACAACAGGCTCTTCATGCAATTGTTTACCAATACCATGACCGACCAGTTCACGAACTACACTAAAACCACATTCCCCTTCAATAAAAGACTGAATAGCAAACCCAATGTCTCCCATTCTCATTCCACAACGCGAAACTTCTATTGCCTTATACAAAGAGGTTAAAGTGGCTAAACAAAGGGCAAAGTTATCCTTCGATACCTCTCCTAAAAGGAAAGTAAAAGCAGCATCACCAAAATAGCCATTTTTGACAACCCCACAATCGATGGATACCAAATCACCTTCTTTTAAGAACCGATCACCCTTTGGAATTCCGTGAACAACTTCATTATTAACAGATATACAAAGAGAAGAAGGAAAACCATTGTAGCCCTTAAAAGCCGGAAAACCACCCTTTGATAAAATAAAAGATTCAGCTACTTCATCTATTTCTCTGGTACTAATACCAGGCCTAAGTAAATAAGCCACATGTTCAATTGTATCTGAAACTATTTGGCAACTTTCCCTAATGAAAACAACCTCATCTTTTGTTTTATAATGAACCATTCGTCTTGATATAAAAACTATTCAACCTAAAGGATAATACTTTTACTATCCAACATAAAAAAATGACAGGTCATTCTACAAGTACCTTTAGAAATTACATTTCACTTCCAATACCCTGTAAGCGACTTCCAGTTTGTCTTCCTTGTACTTTACCCGATTTTACTAAACCGTCATATCGACGCATTAGTAAATAACTTTCAATTTGAGCTAATGTATCTAACACAACGGCTACCAATATCAAAAGAGATGTTCCACCAAAGAAAATGGAGAAAGACCGATTTACACCAAAAGCAGCAGCGAAAGCAGGTAAAATAGCTATCAAGCCTAGAAATAAAGCTCCCGGCAAGGTAATTCTACTAGTAATATTATCTATGTATTCTGCTGTTGGTACACCCGGCTTGACACCAGGAATAAAGGCATTTTGTCTTTTAAGATACTCAGAATAATTTTGTGGATTCACTAATAAAGCCGTATAGACATAAGTGAAAACAAAAATCAGAAGGAAATAAATAACATTATACTCAACGGAGGCAAAATCATTTAAGGCAATAAGGAAACTGCTGGACGAAGCGGCTTCTGCTGAAGCAAACTGCATGGCTGTAGAAGGTAAGAACATTAATGCTTGGGCAAAAATGATTGGCATAACACCTGAAGCGTTTAACTTAAGAGGAATATAATCTCTCGCGCCAGCATTTGGAAGAGACGAACCTTCGCGACCTACCGCTTTCCTTGCAAACTGAATTTGAATACGTCTGACTGCTTGAACCACCATAATAGTAAGTATGATGATTACGAAAAGTAAAGCCATTTCCAATACAAATAATAACAAGGCATTATTTTCCAATTGAGCTTGAAACTCAAATCCTAAGGCAGAAGGTAAAGTAGCTATAATACCCACGGTAATAAGCAGGGAAACTCCATTGCCAATTCCACGATCAGTAATCCTTTCTCCTAACCACATAGATAATACGGTACCACCTGCTAATATGATGATATTACTAAACCAAAAGATAGCTTTCGGTATAGCCGGATCTATAGCACCCATGGTACTAATATAAGTTAGATAACCGCTACCTTGAACCAAAGTAACAACCACCGTTAAAAGTCGGGTAATCTGATTGAGCTTTTTCCTACCAGATTCACCCTCCTTTTGTTGAAGACGTTGAAAATATGGTACGGCGAAACCCAAAAGCTGTATAACAATCGAAGAAGTTATATAGGGCATAATACCTAAAGCCAAAAGAGAGGCATTCTTAAAAGCTCCACCCGTAAACGAGTTGATTAAACCAATAAGATCGTTAGTCTTTTCACCCGCAGCATTTTGAGCATCGAGAGCGGCAGGGATAACCCCCGGCAACACAATATAGCTACCAAACCGATAAACAACAAGGACAATTAACGTCGTCAGAATTCGATTTCTGAGTTCAGTAATACTCCAAATATTTTTTAAAGTTGTAATAAACCGTTTCATGATAATTAGTTATACAAGGACAATCGATCCCCCAGCCTTTTCAACCGCCTCTTTCGCAGCGGGAGAACAAGCATGAACAGATAAATTAACCTTAGCCTTTAATTCACCCCTGCCAAGAACCTTTACTTTATCTAAACGAGCGATGAAACCATGCTCTTTTAAAGAATCAAGATTAATGTCTGTTAGATTATGTTTTTCTACCATTAGTTGAATATAATCTAAATTAATAGGAACATATTCAACTCTGTTAGGATTCTTAAAGCCCACTTTAGGTAAACGCATCTGAAGAGGCATTTGACCACCCTCGAAGCCACGCTTCAATTTATGACCAGTACGAGCTTTAGCACCCTTATGACCCTTTGTAGAAGTTCCTCCACGGCCAGAACCCTGACCCCTCGCTATTCGCTTCCCTTTTTTTACAGCACCTTTTGCTGGTTTTAAGCTATGTAATTCCATTGCTTGATATTTTAACTGATGTAAGTTATTGTCTAGTCAACCGCCGTTTCTGTCACCACCAGGTGAGCTACTTTGGCAATCATACCCATTATTTGAGGAGTAACTTCTTTAACCACCGAGTGATTAATTCTCCTGAGACCCAGAGCTACCATCGTATCCTTTTGACGTTTTGGACGATCGATAATACTTTTGATCTGTGTTACTTTTACCTTTGCCATGTTTTAACCGTTAAATAGTTTTTCTAAAGTAATTTTACGTGTTTTTGCAATGACACGAGGATCTCTTAAGTTCTTAAGCGCTTCGATAGTAGCTTTTACTACGTTGTGAGGGTTAGAAGAACCTTGAGATTTAGCTAACACATTATGTACACCAGCTATTTCCAATACAGCACGCATAGAACCACCAGCAATAACACCGGTACCATCAGAAGCAGGTTTCAATAAAACCTTGCCGGCTTTAAATTTGCCTAAAACTTCATGTGGAATGGTACCTTTATAGATGGGAACTTTTACTAAATTCTTTTTAGCATCATCTGCAGCTTTTGTAATTGCTTCAGAGACATCTCTCGCTTTACCCAAACCGTGACCGACAGTACCATTACCATCACCCACAACTACGATAGCAGCGAAACTAAAAGTACGACCACCTTTGGTCACTTTGGCCACTCTGTTTAGTTGAACCAATTTATCTTTTAGTTCTGTTTCAGCGGGTTTGACCCGATTTTCATTCTGTTTTGCCATTTTATTTTACAGTTGAGGATGATTAAAACTGGAGTCCACCCTCACGGGCACCATCAGCCAATGATTTAATTCTTCCATGGTAAAGGTATCCAGAACGATCAAAAACAACCTTTGAAATATTCGCTTCTTTAGCTCTTTCCGCTAAAAGCTGCCCTACTTTGTAAGCTTGCTCTACCTTTGTTCCAACCCCTAATATGCCATTCTCACGAGAATCAGCAGCCACCAAAGTATGACTGATAGAATCATCGATGATCTGAGCATAAATTACTTTATTACTTCTGAATACACTTACGCGAGGAGAGGATGCTACACCTTTAACCTTCTTCCTGATTCTAAAGTGAATTCGCGTTCTGCTCTGTTCTTTTGTCAATTTCATTATTGGACATTTACTAATCTTAGTGTAAGGCAAAAAATCCAGACCCAAGATCCAAATAAAAATAATATTAGTTAGGACTATTTCTTCTTAGCCCCAGTTTTTCCTAGTTTTCTACGAACCACTTCGCCCACGAAGCGAACACCTTTACCTTTGTATGGTTCTGGTTTACGGAAACCTCTGATTTTAGCACTAACTTGACCAAGTAATTGCTTATCAATACATTCCATAATTATAGTAGGGTTACCACCTTTATCTTGCTTTGTTTCCAGATTTATTTCATCAGGAAGCATAAAAAGGATTGGGTGAGAGTAACCTAGAGTTAATTCCAATAATTTTCCAGTATTTGCCGCACGGTAACCAACACCGATAAGTTCGATATTAGCAGTGAAACCTGTAGAAACACCGGTAACCATATTATTAATTAGAGAACGATATAAACCATGAACAGTTTTGTGTCTCTTTTGATCCGTTGGACGCTGTACAGTAACTATTGCACCATTAATATCGATGGTTAAATCTGGATCAATCTGCTGGTTGAGTGAGCCTTTAGGACCTTTAACGGTAACTAAATTATTCTTACCAACACTCACTTCAACCCCACCTGGAAGCGTTATAGGAGCTTTACCTATTCTAGACATGTTTAATAAATTTAGAAGTGAGTAAATTAGTAAATATAAAGTAGTATTTCACCACCAACGTTCATTTGACGAGCTTTTTTATCTGTCATAACTCCTTTAGAAGTGGAGACAATAGACACGCCGAGGCCATTAATAATACGAGGTATTTCGTCTGTTTTTGCATACTGACGAAGACCAGGCTTACTAACCCTTCCCAATTTACGAATAATAGGCTTACGCGTAAGTACGTCATATTTTAACGCTATACGAATAAGGCCTTGATTACCCTTACCACCATCTTCAAATTTGTACTTGAGTATAAAACCCTGGTCATACAAAATTTCGGTGATAGCTTTTTTAAGACCGGAGGCTGGAATATCCACCAATCTGTGACCCGCCATTTGCGCATTTCTAATGCGCGTTAAATAATCGGCTATTGGATCTGTTACTGCCATTGTATATATATTTACCGTGCGGTATTTCTAAAGAAACCTACACAGTTGTTAAGAAATTACCAACTAGCTTTAGTGATACCCGGAATTTTGCCATCCAAAGCCATCTCTCTAAACTTAACTCTACACAAACCAAATTGTCTTATATAACCTTTTGGTCTGCCAGTTAACTGGCACCTGTTATGTAAACGAATAGGACTAGAATTTCTTGGAAGTAAATCCAACTCATCCCAACGACCTTCGTCCTTTAATTGCTTTCTTTTTTCAGCAAATTTTTCAACTAAACGCTTACGTTTTTTTTCCCTGGCTATTAATGATTTCCTTGCCATTATACTTCTTCTTTTTTCTGATTTTTGAATGGTAAACCTAAGGCTTTCAACAAAGCCAGAGCCTCAGCGTCTGTTTTAGCGGTTGATACAAAAGTTATATCCATACCTGAAACACGTGTAATCTTATCAATATCAATTTCAGGGAAAATAAGTTGCTCTGTGATTCCCAAACTGTAATTACCACGTCCGTCAAAACTTTTATCATTAATACCTCTGAAATCTCTTACTCTTGGAAGAGCTACACCAACCAAACGGTCAAGAAACTCATACATGTGATGATGACGAAGAGTAACTTTAACGCCGATTGGCATTTTCTCTCTTAACTTGAAGTTAGAGATTGAAGTTTTAGCTTTTGTAGAAACAGCCTTTTGTCCAGCAATGGTAGATAACTCTTGAAGAGCTGCATCGACCATTTTCTTATCTTGAGTAGCTGCGCCCACTCCTTGGTTAATACAAATTTTAGTTAAGCGAGGAACTTGCATAACTGAAGTGTATTGGAACTGCTCCATTAAAGCAGGAACGACATCTTTAAAATATTTGTCGCGAAGTCTTGGTGTATATTTCATCACTTAATCGTTTGGCCTGATTTTTTAGCATATCTTTCCATGTTACCTTCACTGTCAAGACGACGTCCTACCCGTGTTGGCTTATTTGTTTGTGGATCGACAACCATTATATTAGAAATATGAATAGATGCTGGTTTTTCAATAATACCGCCAGCATTTTCCTGCGTAGCTTTAGTATGCTTTTTGACCATATTAACCTGATCAATTAACACACGTTGTTTTTCAGGGAAAACCTCCATTATTTCATGTATTTTAGTTCTATCTTTAGAAGAACCAGAAATAACCACCACTTTATCACCCTTCTTAACCTTTAATTTAGGAGAGAAACGTT
>JBMLQR010000191.1:0-1021 GCA_049241465.1 Saprospiraceae bacterium
CCCCAATTTCCCCCTGATTCGGTCATATATTGAATTTCAAATACCGATTCCACGCCATTTTCACCTGCTTTTGTAAAAATACGATTGAAATCGGGCTCTAATTTGTACTCTCCGGACGAAATTAAGGCTTCACCCACCTTTTTAGCTTCCGCCCACTTTTTACGCCACACCAACGATTTTAAAAGTAAGCCCTGAGCTGCTCCTTTTGTAATTCTCCCCAAATCAGCTTGTGTATATTGGCTTCGAAGGGGAAGATTTGAAACAGCAATGGTCAAATCACTTTCAATTAAATTCCAGATACTTTCAGCGGAAGAACGGGGCATCTTATATTCTGAGGGAGACAAAAGGCGATCCACCTTAGGGACGTCGCCGAAAATAGTAACCAGATTATAAAAAAACCAGGCTCTGAGAAAATAGGCTTCGCCCAATATCCTTTTCTTTAATTTTTCGTCCATGACAATGGCGGGAACTTTCTCCAGCACAATATTTGCCCTGTTAATTCCCTCGTAATCAGCAGCCCATTCGGCTGCCAGATAGCCAGTATTGACAGGACCTTGAAATTGTTCTAACGCAGCCAAAAGAGGCTGATCATTATCACCTGAACCACCTTTTACCGCGTCATCAGACATAATATCGCCCCAAAACCATCGAAAATGCCCTTCAGGCGACATTTCAAATTGTAAAGTAGCATAAGCTGCATGAATAGCGGAAACTGCGTCGGCTTCTGTCTGATAGAAATTGTCAAGGGTTGTACCAACCAGCGGTTTTTTATCTAACAATAGTTCTTCACAACTGCTGAGAGAAAATAAAAACAGAAGTACAAACCATTTATTAATACTAAGATTCTTCATTTGCTTAATTTTTAAAATCCAAGTTGTAAACCCATTGAGGCCATTCTTGCCTGCGGATAGAAACCTTGGTCAATTCCTAATTCCAGAGAACCACCCACAGTTCCAATTTCAGGATCTAACCCGGAATATTTTGTCAGCGTCAATAAATTTTGACCACTGAAATAAATTCT
>JBMLQR010000192.1:0-3436 GCA_049241465.1 Saprospiraceae bacterium
ATTCTCCTTTGTCCAACATTGTGTTCCTATCTGCACCGTGTTGTAAGTATTTCCATCTATATCCTTCACTGTGGGTGTTCCTGGGCATGGAATTCCCATCACATTAGAAGAATCAGAGGTGGTAAAAGTTATTTCATTCCCATAGCCTGTTCCAGCGCTGTTTGTAGCGTAAGCACGAATGTAATATGTAGTCTTGGGTGTTAAGTTGGTTAAAGAGGATGTGAAAGACCCAGTACCGGTGCCATTTGAAGTTTTGGTGGATAAATCAATAGTTGGATTAATATTTGTTGACCAGACAATTCCTCTGGTTGTTATTGGAGCACCTCCGTCAGCCGTGATATTACCTCCTGATGAAGCGGAATTAGCAGTTATAGTTGTAATGGTATTAGTGATAAGTTTAGGTATTGAAACAATGGAAGTAGTATCTTTAAGGCAGCGAACGGAAGCTCCAATTTTTTTAAACCTATAGTATCTGTAAACATAAAAATTGGCACTTGACAGACCTATGTACCAGGCATTCGCATTATTATATTCCGTAGTACTCCAAAAAAAATTTCCGTAACCAATACCGCTAAAAAGACCATCATTGTTACGATAACCACTTGGCAATGTAGTGAATCCACTCTCATTACTGGCTCCTGTATTTGGAATAGTCCAATATTCTAATCCCTGTGATTTCATCTTTCCACCGACCCCAATTTCCCCTCCCAAATTATTAGTTAATATCGTCCATTCTTGATCTGCTGGTACATGCCAACCTAGCGGACAAAGCCCTTTTGAATCAACTGCTGCATCCCAATTATACAAATAACCATAAATTGTATAATTTTTCGCATCATGTCCATAAACAGTTCTGGCCCCTACTATTTTTGAGCTCCAAGTTTGTCCTATTTCACTTCCAATAGCACCACCTGATTCATCCAAAGGAACTAATGATCCATCACGGTATTTACTTACTCTTAGATTATCCTTCATCCAACATTGGGTGCCAATCTGAACTGTATTATAAATATTTCCATCAATATCTTTAACTGTTGGAATATCTGGGCATGGAATACCCATGCTTACATTGGTTGTTGTAAAACTAAGTTCATTGCCATAAACCGTTCCTACACTTTTGGTAGCATAAGCTCTAATATAATAAGTTGTATTTGGCAAAAGATTAGAAAGTTTTGAAATGAATGTTCCAATTCCAATTCCATCTATCGTTTTGGTAGATAATGAAATGGTGGGATTGGTTGCTTTGGACCAGACAACTCCACGTGCTGTAATGGGTCCACCTTCATCTGACATGATGATTCCACCACAGGTTGCTGTTGTGGTGCTTATGGTATTGACTTTTGTTGTGGTTATGTTGGGTGATATAATAGAGGTCATTGTGGTATCCTTCATACAACGGACAGAAAATCCGGCATTTCCCCACGAACCTAAAAAGCTAATACTACTATTATCTGTATTAAGAGCAAAGCCGGAGTCAAATTCAGAATCATTCTTGGGAGCCACCCAAAAGTAACCTTGATTTCCCAAATCTCTGTATATACCAAAAATATCGCGGATGCCCCCTGGTAGTGCCGAAAACCCACTCTCGTTAGAAGCTCCTTTATTAGGGACAGACCAATGTACGGTACCAATTTTCTTCATTTTACCGCCTACCTCAAGAATGTCCCCAAGATGGACCAAGAGTGTCCAAAAATTTTCTTCATTAGGCACATTCCAACCAGTTGGGCATATACCTCTTTTATTCCTAATAGCATGCCAATTATAAAGTTTGCCATATATGATTTCATTGGAATTATTGTTGTCATAGATTGTATAGGCTCCACTTGTGGTAGTTCCCCATATGGCGTCGTTTAAACCAGTTATTATGTTATCACCATTACGATACCTACTTACCTTAAGATTCTCCTTTGTCCAACATTGGGTACCTATCTGCACCGTGTTGTAAGTATTTCCATCAATATCTTTTACAGTTGGAGTTCCCGGACAAGGAATTCCCATCACACTGGAAGAATCCTTTGTTGTAAAGGTTATTTCATTCCCATAACCTGTTCTAGAGCTATTTGTAGCATAAGCACGAACGTAATAGGTGGTTTTTGGTGCTAAGTTGGTTAAAGATGATGTAAATGAACTAGCGCCGGTGCCATCTGTTGTTTTGGTGGTTAGTGCGATTGTTGGGTTAGTAGTTGTTGACCAAACTACCCCTCTGGCTGATATGGATGTTCCACCGTCAGATGTGATAATTCCTCCTGAAGTGGCGGTGGTGGTAGTTATTCCGGATATACTAGATGTGGTTAACGTTGGAACGGCATTCAATTTATTTGCCAGACAAAACTTAAAGCAGGTCTCCCGATTTTTGAATTTATAATACTTCAGGCCTTCCATTTGCGCTATACTAAATTCTCCATAATTTGGTCTTAAATCCTCTATGCTGGCATAATATATCTTATAAACAGACTGCCCGTTTCGAAGCAATGGAAATATTGGTTCGTCTGTAGTGTAGTCAAAAAGGGTGTATTCCTTGCTCCAGTTCACATTGGCCAATTCTTTGCTTACCTGATTATTCCTTTTGACCACAACCTGTGAAAATAGAAGCGTTTGACTGATGATACTAAAAATAAATATTAGATGTATTCCTTTCATTTTTTCTTGTTTAATAGGAAGCAAGACCAATGCCCATAAATGCTTCCACCGAATATCCAAACGTAGTTCCCAAAACAGGGATATTGCATAAAACGCCTGTCTTAATTTTTGGAACCATCATGTTCCTGCTCTTTCTTGCATTGTAGAAAATATACCCCGTTTCCAAACTGATATTCCCCGACGTTCCAAAGCCACCGCCTCCCCAGATTTTCTCTTTCACAAAAAAGCGCAAAGATACATCCGTACTTATGGGTGACTTTAAATCAAGGGCCCGATAGGTTGCACCGGGTAAATAGCGAATCCAGATGGTTGGTTCCCAATACGTCCCTAAACTTCCCCCTTTGTTTGATTCTCCTAACAACATGCCTGCTAAAAAATTGAAGTGTGGCTTTTTAACTACGTCTAACACGCCACCTCTTCCTGCTACGTCAACCGATGCCATCTGTATAGTGGAAAGTCCTATATACCAGTGATCTATCTTGGAATACCTTCCCTGAGACTTATGTTTGAGAAATACGCCCGCATCTGCCTTTCCAAGCCACCTAACCTCATTTTCCAATAATTGAGAGGGAATATCCTTTCCCCATTCTTTGAATGTTAAGGGATCTAACCGATAACGATTATTTAAAAAGGAAAAGCTTAATCCAGCAGATATAAAAGTGGTGTTGCTTATATTGAAAAGATAGGCATAATTGGCAAATATTCCCGACGATGCGTAATCACCTAAGGTCTCATTTTCCATACCCAATCCCCATTTCATGCGTGGCACATTGTTTAATGCCTTTTTTCTTCCTAC
>JBMLQR010000193.1:0-2000 GCA_049241465.1 Saprospiraceae bacterium
TATTGTAGGGGCGAATGGCATTCGCCCTCCCATGATACAGGTAAATTTCCCTATCAACGGAATAATCTATCCCACTGTTTGGTTAACCAACACCATCAGGTCTCACTACACCCTACGAATTACAATAAACGGCATTTTTCAGAGGATAAAAAAAATCCCCGACACTTTTGTATCAGGGATTCTTTTTTTTAATCCAGCTACTTTATAGATAGCCTTCTTTTTTATTTACATATTGGAAATAAGGGCATCTCCAAATTCTGAACATTTTAAAAGCGTTGCTCCTTCCATTAAACGGTGAAAGTCATAAGTAACTTGTTTTTTTGCAATGGTTTTTTCCATAGAAGAGAGAATCAAATCTGCCGCTTCTTTCCATCCCATATAACGCAACATCATTTCTCCTGAAAGAATGACTGAACTTGGGTTAACTTTATCTAAGCCAGCATATTTAGGTGCCGTTCCATGGGTAGCTTCAAAAATAGCTTTTCCATTGATGTAATTAATATTCGCACCTGGTGCAATACCAATACCACCTACCTCTGCAGCCAAAGCATCAGAAATATAATCTCCATTTAGATTTAAGGTAGCTATTACTGAGTACTCAGAAGGACGTAGTAAAATTTGTTGTAAAAATGCATCAGCAATAACGTCCTTTACGATCACTAATCCTTTTGCTTCTGCATCACTTTGTGCTTTATCAGCCGCGGCTTTGCCTTCCTTTGCCAATATTTTATCATATTGAACCCAGGTGAAAACTTTATCGCCAAATTCTCTTTCAGCTAATTCATAACCCCAATCCTTAAATTTACCTTCTGTAAATTTCATGATGTTACCTTTGTGTACTAAAGTAACGGATGGTTTTTTATTGTCAATAGCAAATTCAATAGCCGCGCGAACCAATCTTTCTGTTCCTTCAATAGATACAGGCTTGATACCTAAAGAAACAGTATCCGGGAATCTGATTTTATTAACTCCCATTTCTTCAATAAGGAATTTTTTTAATTTTTCAAGTTCCGGCGTACCATGTAAATATTCAATACCCGCGTAGATGTCTTCTGTATTTTCTCTGAAAATAACCATATCAACTAAATGCGGTTCTTTTACAGGGGAAGGAACGCCCGTGAAATATTGAACAGGTCTTACACATGCATATAAGTCTAATTGTTGTCTTAAAGCAACATTTAAAGAACGGATACCTCCACCTACAGGCGTAGTCAATGGCCCCTTGATGGCAACCATGTAATTGTCAATATCTGAAATGGTCTCTTCCGGCAACCAATTTCCAGTTAAATTAAAAGCTTTTTCACCAGCTAAAACTTCTAGCCAATGAATCTTTTTTTCTCCGTTATAGGCCTTTTGAACCGCTGCATCAATTACGCGTACTGAAGATGCCCAGATATCTTCACCCGTGCCGTCTCCTTCGATAAAAGGAATAATTGGGTCGTTCGGAACGGTTAACTTACCGTTAATCATACTTATTTTGGATCCTGACATAATACTATGTTTTGTTTGCCGCAAAAGTAATATTTTTTATGGAAAAATGGGGTAAATTAGCACCGTCAAGTAAAGAAATAATCTATGAATAACCCTATGTTGAATCCAGACCATTCAACTTTGTCTAAAGAGGAAAAAACCCTGGAGAAGGCATTGAGACCTAAAGCTTTAAATGACTTTAACGGGCAGCCTGATATCGTTGAAAATTTGATGGTTTTTATAGAGGCTGCCAAGCTTAGAGGCGAAGCCCTGGACCATGTTTTATTACATGGACCTCCAGGTTTGGGTAAAACAACATTGTCACATATTATTTCAAATGAATTGAAATGTGGTCTTAAAATGACCTCCGGACCCGTGTTGGAAAGACCTGGTGATCTGGCGGGTATCCTTACTAACCTGGAACCTAATGATGTTCTTTTTATTGACGAAATTCACCGTCTAAATACCGTAGTTGAAGAATATTTGTATTCTGCAATGGAAGATTTTAGAATCGATATTATGATTGATTC
>JBMLQR010000194.1:0-1085 GCA_049241465.1 Saprospiraceae bacterium
TTATTTTTTCGGTATCAAACAAACTGTTTCAGTGGGAGAAAGTTCTATTTATTTTCAATTTAAAGCTATTAAATTTCAAGTCTCGGTTTATGTTGTCATAATAGCTTATCTTTAGCTAAATAAATAATACCATGACTATCGCGAATCCTTTATATGATACTATTTTTAAAAAATTAATGGAGAATGATAGGGTGGCTAAGTTCTTTATTGGTACCCTTTTAGAGCAAAATATCCATGCCCTACAAGTTATAACTCAGGAATTTCCCAACCCAAAGGATGTCGATAAAAGTAGTTCTGTAACTATTGGTTCTAAAGAGCAACAAAGTCAGGAGGTATCGTCTAAAAATTTCTTTCAATTAGACTTTATCGCCACGATTTTAACAGATACGGGTGAACCAGAGAAAGTCCATGTCGAAATTCAAAAAATTAAGAATTTTATTGAGCCGAGGATGCTTAGTAATTTTCAGGCTGTGCATTATAATAGGAAAGGTACCTTCGATTATGAAAAACGTAAATTACCTTCTATCACTATTTATATTTTAGGTTTTAATCTGCCTGAAATTCAATCAGCCTGCATTAAATTGGAGAATACTTATGAAGACCTTATTTCAAATAAAAGGATCAATCACAAAATTGATTTTATTGAAAAGTTGTCCCAAGATTGTTACATAGTTCAGGTAAATAGAATAACAGAAAGGTTTGAAACGAGCCTTGATAAGCTTTTAAGTATCTTTGAGCAATCTAATTTCTTAGATGGCGGAAAATTAATGAAGGATTTTAATCATGATATTGATGAAGATAATATAAAATTAATGATAGATATTTTGCACCATGCCAGCATTGACCTATCCTAAAAAAAGTTTACACTTTTCATGCCTGACCCCTCGGGGTCACACGTCTATAGACTATCATGCCCTTGGCGGCACAAATGGGCTCAAATTACCTTTTAGCCCCTGGCGGCACAAATTTCCCCTATATACCCTTATGCCCCTGGCGGCACAAATTCCCCCAATATATTTTAGGGCTTTTTCCATATTCTATAATACATCGGAAATATTGGTTTTTTGTCTTCCCGGATGATGTTT
>JBMLQR010000195.1:0-3667 GCA_049241465.1 Saprospiraceae bacterium
CCATTCTCAATGATTAAATAATATATGCCAGTACCGAAATTGGTCATGTCAATCTTTTTTTCCAGGTAGCCAATATTCGTTTCGACCGAATTATTCGTATAACAAAGTCTTCCTTGCTGATCTACTATCTTAAACTGGAAGGGCCCTGGTTTGTATATCGTAGTTTGAATGGTCAGAAAATCAGAAACCGGATTGGGATACACATTATTTATTCCTGATTCCCGTACTTTAAATTCTTCAAACTTAGATTGAAATTGATTATCTAACCAGGCTGTTCTTAATTTAACCCAATTTTTAAGCCATACAATTTCCTCATTGTAAGTCTTGCTGACATAAAAGTTCGGCCAGATATAACTGCCCAGGACAGGCCATTCCTTAAAATTTCTTACTTGTGATTCTGATAATAAATTTGACATACTATCTATATCTGACCATAACTTTTCAGTCGAATAGACTGTTTTTCTCAATGCTTTCCAACGGTCATTCAACCTTTGCACAAATAATGGATCTTCCAACATCCTTTTCCACCAAAATGGAATTAACCAGTAATCTTCCGGACAAATGCTGTTATATTCAAAAACAAATCCCTCCGGATTGCCATTGGTACAATAATTCACATTTCCCAGCGCCAGATCAAAATCCCATATTGGCCCCATAAATAACTTACCACCTAAATCGTCTCTTTTTTTATATAAAAAAGTGCTTAACCTATAAGCATCCGGATTTTTTGTCAATTCATTTACAATCAGATAATCTATAAATGCATTTTCATCGATATATTTTCTGAATCCCTTTAACGGATCATTAAAATTGGATTGCAAAAGGGATTTTTCAAAATCGGTGACATATCCCTGAATGTATTCCTTTTGTTTTGCGTTGATATCATCAGAATCAGGATATTCATACTGATAAAAAATAGTTTGTGCTCCTTTCCTGTTGATTGGAAAATAGGGTGAATGCCAGCCCGTTCCTCCCGAACCCGTTTGTTTATCTATTTTAATGATATACCCGCCCGTCAATGCATTTCCCGTAGTTGTGGTTGCATCCAACTTACTGATATTAACCCTGTTATTATCCCGTTTTATTTTTTCTATTAGGCTAAATACCCCTTTATATGCTCCATTAATAACCACTTCACAAAATTTTGTCCTGGGCGCATAATTCCCCAAAGCTGAACCCCATTTATAAGCCAACGCATTTCTAATCAATGATTTGTCGGTATAAGGTGCATTTAAAATCCAATCTTCCTCTTTTGGTAACCCCAATAAGGAGACATTAATCCCTTCCTCAGCATCATTGTAAATCTCAAAGCCATATTGTTTCTTTGGGAACATCTGGGAACTGGAACCTCTTATTTCAATGCCTATTTTTCCAGCATAGCCCGTCGGTAAATCTGTGATGCGATTACGTTTTCCGGAACCATTGTCAATAATTTTTAATTGAGCAACAATTTTAGGTTCATCCACTATCGTTTTATTACCTGTCTCAATAATAAAAATAGGTAGATTAGACTCGGTGAAATTAACCTGAGCCTTGTAAATATTTACAATTAAAACAATAAATACAGAAACCAAAAACCCCTTTTTCATTTTACACATTTAAAAACCCGTAGGTTCAATTTACTTAATCTTAATACTTTTAAAAATAATCTCACTATAATTATTCCGCTCGTACAAGATACCTATTGTTTTTTTATTCAATAGGACTAAATCTGAATATGCACTCCAATCCCCTTTATAACCTGGTGAGGATTTATCTACGAGCATTGATTTTGGCCAGGTTATGCCCTCATCATAGCTGATTTTTACCATCAGATTATCTCGTTTCAACGCATCCGCCGGATTAGAGAAAGCCAACACCGTTTTCCCCCTTTTTTCTCCAATACTTATGATTGATCCCTGACAAACAGGGTCAATTAAATCGTTATTAAAGAAAACAGTATCCCATTTTTCACCGCCATCACTGGAATAGGCTATGATCCTGTTTCGTATATCTCCAGCTTGATTTCTGATATTAAGCAACATCTTGTCTCCGCTCAACGCAGCACCTATCGCTTCATTGGAACCCTTTAATGGAATATTTTCGCTTAAATGAAAGGTTTTTCCATGATCATCTGTATAATAACCATGTGCATGATAATCTCTGAATTCATTTTGGGGTTCCCCCTGAGAATGATTTGCCGCAATAAAAATTCTTCCTTTATATTTTCCTTCTGTAAATTGAAAACCATGACCTGGCGTATTTGCATAGCTTCGCCAGTCTTCCTTAAAGTTGTAGGAAAGGTGGAATGGGCGGTGTACCTGAGACGTAATGTTAACAGGATCAGTCCAGGTTATGCCCATATCAAGAGAACGGATGAACCAAACCTCTCTGATGCCATGCCCCTTCCTGATTTCATTCTCATGATTATTCCCCGTATTGTAAAACAGATAAATAACCCCATTGGGATAAGCTGGGTCAAAAAGATCGACCACCGGCGCAGGATTTCCCGCCTGAAGTTTATCAACATCTACCAATATTTGCAATGCAGACCAGGTTTTGCCCTGATCTATACTTTTTTTCATCACCAGATTTATATCTCCAAAATCGGCACTATTCTGAACCCTTCCTTCGGCGAAAGCCAATAGGTTACCATTTGGAAGACCTACGACAGCTGGAATTCTATATACTTTATGACCTTCTTGTCCAGATACAAATACTGGTGTAGCATCCTGGCTTTTTAACAACAAAGGCAATAAAAGACAAATGAACATCATGTAACGCATAACCCAATTCATTAAAAGATTAAACCTAAGGGAATGTATAGGTATTAGGGAACAAATTAGTATATTTAAAAATGCTTAAAGACTTTTTTTATGAATTCGAGAAGAAATTTTTTTAAAACGGCTGGAGCTGCTTTTCTGGCCTCTTCAATTAAGCCCTCTGAAATGTCATACCTGTTTGAAAAAAACAAATCAATGCCTCAACTTTCTGTTCAATTATATACGATTAGGGAGGAAATAAGTAAAAATCCTACCAAGGCGCTGCAACAATTAAGAGAGATTGGCTATGAATGGGTGGAAACCGCTTTTTGGCCGGAAGGTATTACCCTGGCTGAAGGTGGAAAATGGTTAAAAGATGCTGGCTTGAAAGTTTCATCTGCGCATATTGAGCTAACAACTGATAACCTTGAAAAACTAATGGTCGAAACGGCCGCTGCCTATAATTGTAAATATCTCATCTGGCATGGTTGGCCGGAAGACAATCTTTATCAGTCTTTAGCTGGTACAAAATCACTCATTGCCAGGTATAATCAAGCAGCTGAAATAGCGGAACGAAACGGACTTCATTTTGGATTACACAATCACTGGTGGGAGTATATGATTAAAAATGAAGGACAATATATTTACGAAATCCTGCTCAACGAACTTAATCCATCTATTTTCTTTGAGATGGATGCCTATTGGGTAAAAGTGGCAGGCCAGGATCCGGAAAAAATAGCTAAAAAGATAGGAGAAAGATTGAAATTTATCCATGTAAAAGATGGTCCCGCCAAATGGAATGACCAATTAGCCGTTGATAATCCTGACCCAATGACGGCCGTTGGAAAAGGAACAATGGATTATTCAAAAATCATAAAAGCCGCCAACGGGCATCCTGCCTGGTTAGTTGTTGAGATGGACAAAAC
>JBMLQR010000195.1:3767-5976 GCA_049241465.1 Saprospiraceae bacterium
AATGAACCGATGGCCGTCTTTTGATTATCTGAACTCAGGGAAATGAAATATTGCCCTTGAGGTAATTCAATCAAAGAGATAGATAATTCCATGCCATTTTCCCATTGCCATTCTTTAAGTTTTGTACCATTCAAATGATATATCACCCCATTTTTCAATGGTGTTGAACTTGAAATCTTTAGAATGTCCCCGGAAGGATTAGGATAAAGCGTAATACCCATTTGGGCTAAGGTACTCGACGTACCTGTTGTAACCAACGCCGTTGTTGAATACGTATAAGGCGACCATCCTTTTTCACCCTTTGCAACTACTCTGAATAAGGTATTAGCATTAAATCCTGCCTCAGGAATAGTATATTGAGTCGTATTAGAAGGTAAATTTTTTAAAACCTGATAAGATTTACCACCATCTATCGAGTATTCGATCTGGTATCCCGTTTCATCCATGGCAATATCAAGCCACTCCATACTTATTATCCCTTTGCTCACCTCTCTGCTTACCTTCCACTGAGCAGGTGCGTCGGGTGTTTCCCTCCCAGAAAGACGAATGGCCAATTGCGTATCATAAAGAGATACAGGAGTTACTTGCCTGAAGGCATGCTCCATGTACCCGGGTGGTTGATTAAACCTGTGCTTGCCTGTTAGCGTAATATTTCCGCCAATGGCAAAATTCTGATGAAAAGGAGGTTTTTGTATGACTGCCTGATTATAATTTGGCTGATCTGAGGTAATGTTCCAGGCAACGCCTGACGTAGTGGACCAACCATGTGCCGTTCCATAACTCCCTCTATTATATAATCCAATCAATATCTGATTATTTACTTTTGAAAAGGCGATGTTGTCATACAACAAACCTTGACTCCAACGCCTGTGACCTTCACTTGAATTATGATCGCCCATGCTGCTGCTACGGTGAAAAACAATACCCGATGCTGTACTGGCCCCGTTCGAAACATAAGAATGCCTTCCCTCTGTGGTATGACACTGCGTAAATAAAATATTACTTGTGAATGCACCCACATTGAAATTGTACCTTCTCTCTCCATCAATCAGGGAATGTGGCTCCAATCCTTTAGATTGAATGACCGTTGCAAAATTAGTGCGCGTGAAATCGACGGCAGCATAATAAAAATGAAGACCAGTAAATTGCTTAACCCACACATTTTCAGCTCCATAAAAAGCAAGCGCGGACTTGGCGTGTGCCTCATCAAAAACACCTTTGGTCTCAATATCCACCCTTAAATTTTCAACGCCAACTTCCGTTACATTGCCTGGTAAGGCCACTTTATATATTTCTGTTTGAACAAATTCCCTATCAAAATGATCAAAGATGGGTACGTCAAGTTTAATTTTATGCTGATTTCTGTCAATATCGACAATATGTCTTAAGTAATACATATCAACTGCCGTTACAGTCCAGGGTTCATCTGTATCAGGTCCGCCAAAATCAATTCTTTTTAACCAGAAATAAGTACTTGGGTGATATAGACCTATCATATCACCTATCTTATAATTTTGACTATTTTCAACTTGAATAGTTTTGGTTCCAGAGGGCAAAAAAGGACTGGTTATTTTTGTCTTGACCCCACCAACCGCTTGTCTCCAGTCAGTACCAGTCGAACTGAAACCTACTTCAATAACATTCCGTAAAGCGGGTACATTTCCCGTTGCCACTAAAACCGTATTTTTCAAGGTATCCTCTCCATCACCCTCTCCTCTAAGCACAATGCCACTTGCCTTTATTCTTATGGTTCCTGAAATCAGATATTTTCCCGCCTTCAATAACAAAGCTCCTCTAATTCCTTTTTGGTCCAACGGCAGAGCAGCTATTTCATCTAATGCTTTTTGAATATGCTGGGTATTGTCCCCTGAAACAGGTTGTATTGTTTTTTTAATACTTACCTCGGGAAGAGGAACTCCGCCACCCCGATAACCTGCGTGGCTGAAATTTGGAATATAGTTGTTTTCCTTATCTGCATGATACATCAATTGTCCGGAGGAATCCGGATAGATAATGCTTGAATAATATGTTTGACCTAAAAGCACAGTAGGCACAAAAAGAAACAGATACTTGAGTATTGTAATCATTTTTCAGGATTAAATGGCTTTGAAAATGCTATGTAAGCATTATTAATGAAAGGAAAATCTATAAAATAGGGTAAAAAAGTTTTATTGGAAATTTGCCTTATATTCTGAAGGGCTTTGATTGT
>JBMLQR010000196.1:0-11353 GCA_049241465.1 Saprospiraceae bacterium
AAATAAATAGCATTGTCCGCGGAATCTATGTATTTTTACCTACATTCCGCGGATTAAAGCAATATTATGGTAGGTCGAGAAAAGGAAATTGAATTATTATCGAAAATTTATTCGTCAGATAAGCCTGAACTTCTCGCCGTATTTGGAAGAAGAAGGGTAGGAAAAACATTTCTAATTCGCTCTTTTTTTAAGGGAAAAATAGATTTTGAATTGTCAGGGTTGAAAAATATTTCAAAGGGACAACAATTAAGAAATTTCTCTTTTAGTTTGAAAGATGCTCAAAAATCAGATGAGCTACCTAAACCTCCAAAGGATTGGTTAGATGCCTTTTATCAGTTAAAATTATTCTTTGAATCTTTGGAAAAACAAGATAGAAGAATGGTTGTGTTTTTGGATGAAGTACCCTGGCTGGCAAGTGGAAAATCAGATTTCATAGCTGGATTTAGTTATTTTTGGAATTCCTATGCCTCTAAATCAAATATTCTTATAATAATTTGTGGGTCTGCAACCGCCTGGATGATTCAAAAAATAATCAATGATAAAGGAGGTTTACATAATAGGGTAACTCAAAGGATTCATCTGCAACCTTTTACCCTGTCTGAAGTTGAAACCTTTTTTCTGTCAAAAGCTATTACTTTTGATAGATATCAAATTTTGTTAATATACATGGCAATGGGTGGAATCCCACTTTATCTTGAACAAGTTGAGAGGGGTAAAAGTGCGGCTCAAAATATCGATAAAATTTGTTTTCAACCAGATGGATTATTAAGAAATGAGTTTGATAATCTTTATCGCTCGCTATTTGATAATCCAGATCGATATGAAAAACTAATTATTGCCCTTTCCACCTCTTGGAAAGGGCTGGGAAGGGGAGAAATTCTGCTAAAAACAAAATTGAACGATGGGGGAGGAATTACCCTTATGTTACAAGAATTGGAACAGTCAGGCTTTATTTCATCTTATATTCCTTTTGGAAAAAAGAAAAAAGATACGCTATACAGATTGACTGACTTTTATTCTCTTTTTTATTTACAATTCATAAAAGATTTATCAAATAATGCTATTACTTCTTGGGTGGCTTTAAGTCAAACTCAAAAATGGATAACCTGGAGTGGCTATGCCTTTGAAAATATTTGTTTAAATCATATTGATAAAATTAAAATGTCGCTTGGTATCAGTGGTGTAATAACAAACCAATATGGATTTATTGTAAAAGCTACAGATATAACTGCTGGAACTCAAATTGACCTCATCATAGACAGACAAGATCAGGTTATTTCTCTTTGTGAAATGAAATTTTACAACGATTATTTTCAGTTATCAAAAATAGACGGAGAAAATTTGCGACGCAAAAAAAGCATTTTTGTACATGCAACTAAAACCAAAAAACAGATATTTATTGTTTTGGTTACCACTTTCGGTCTGGTTCAAAACAAAGAATCACTGGGATTAATTGATAATGTGCTAGACATGAATGCGTTGTTTTAATTTTGTTTATCCAAATCTGGCAATATAAAGGAATCCAGTACGCTTTTTTCTTTTATCAGTTTTTCAATGTCCCGCATTTTTCTTGGCGATTTTGTGTACAATAACTCATATCCTGTTTTAGTAATAAGAGTATCAACTTCAATCCGAACGCCAATCCGCCACCATTTAGGGTCGTAAGGGCTATTAGCTGGAATATAAATAGGTGTTTCCTAAACACTAGATAAGTTTTTGATTTCCGTTTAATATAATTAACTGAAAATCAGTTATTTATTCATAATATACTAGTCAATCATTTTACCTTTTACCTGGATATCTAAAAAGCTGTCAATGAAAGAACAATGGCAACAGTAATAGATGTAATTTTGAAAGTACCACAACCAATCATCAATCACCAATAACCAATTACCAAAATATAATTATCCTTTTCCTTGAAAATTTCATTTTGAAAAAGTTATATTTGAAATATAGTTAATTATCAGGATGAGAATGAAAAATACACGCAGAACCTTTATTAAAAATGCCATCTCTGGAGGTATTGTCTTAGGAATAGGTGGTTTGGTACCCGCCTTTTCGGCTAAAAGCTATCGCCAAATTGTGGGAGCCAATGAAAAAATTCGTGTGGCTGTTATGGGGGTGAATAGTAGAGGCCTGGCAGTTAGTAAAAATTTTGCAAATCAGAAGAACTGTGAAGTGATACATGTCTGTGATGTTGATTCTCGTGCTGCTGAAAACTGTATCAATGCATTGGGTAAAATTCAGTCTTTTATGCCCCAGGCAACACCCGATTTCAGAGTTGCTCTGGAAGATAAAAATTTGGATGCACTCATTGTCACCGCTCCCGATCATTGGCATGCACCTGCCACTTTATTGGCTTGTTCAGCTGGAAAGCATGTCTATTTGGAGAAACCTTGTAGTCATAATCCTTGGGAAGGTGAAATGCTGATTAAATCGGCTGAAAAACATAAACGGGTGTTACAAATGGGTAATCAGCGTCGTTCCTGGCCAAATGTTGCCGCTGCCATTGCAGAATTACATGCAGGGGTGATTGGTCGCCCTTATTTTGCCAAAACCTGGTACACAAATAATCGCGCATCTATAGGTGTTGGAAAGGAAACAGAGGTGCCTTCCTGGCTAAATTATGACTTATGGCAAGGCCCTGCTCCCAGGAAAAAGTTTAAGGATAATCTTATTCACTATAACTGGCATTGGTTTTGGCATTGGGGAACAGGTGAAGCGCTAAATAATGGAACACACATGGTCGATCTGGCTCGTTGGGGTCTTAATGTGGAATATCCTACAAAAGTGAGTTCTTCAGGTGGCAGATATATGTATAAAGATGATTGGGAAACGCCCGATACCCAAATTATCAATTTGGAATTTGATAATAAGTCTATGATCTCCTGGGAAGGAAGAAGTTGCAATGGGAAAGCGCTGGAAGCAAATAGTGTGGGGGTTATTTTTTATGCAGAAAATGGAAGTATGGTCATCGAAAGTGGGAATTCCTATAAGATTTATGACCTAAAAAATAATCTGGTGAAGGAGGTTAAAAATAATTTTGCCGTTGATGCCCGAAATATTGCTGATCCCTCCCAAAATCTGGACGCTTTGCATATTCTAAATTTTTTCGATGGTATCCGTTTAGGTGGAAAACTAAATTCAGATATTCTAAGTGGACATCAAAGTACGCTTTTGGTGCAATTAGGTAATATTTCTCAACGTGTAGGCAGAACCTTAGATATTAATCCTAAAAATGGTCATATTTTAAACGATAAACAAGCCATGTCCTATTGGACAAGAGAATATCAGCCTGGTTGGGAGCCTAAATTATAAGGGATGCAAGGTTTAAGTAATGCTAACAAAACAAATGCTTCCTTTCTGAATAACCGCTTGGTTTCACTTGATGTGTTGCGTGGTTTTGATATGTTCTGGATCATTGGTGCAGATGATATTGTCCACGGAATGGCCAAAATGACGAAAACTTCATTTTGGGAAAATTTCTCCTCCCAGTTGCGTCATCCTCAGTGGAATGGTTTCACGATGTACGACTTAATATTTCCTCTTTTTATTTTTCTGGCAGGTGTTTCAACTCCATTTTCTATTGGAAAAGCATTGGAGGAGGGAAATTCAAAAGAAAAATTATTAATTCGTGTTTTTCAACGTGGTATCATCTTAATAATATTGGGTATCATTTATAATAATGGATTAACCTTAAAACCTTTGGAGGAAATCCGTTTTTCCAGTGTTTTAGGAAGAATTGGAATTACTTATATTTTTGCAAATATCATCTATTTATACGTAAAACCTCGTTGGTTTTTATCCTGGTTTGCTGGTCTTTTACTGAGCTATTATTTCTTATTAAAATTCTTTTCTGCACCTAATTTTGAAGCAGGGGATTTGACGATAGAAGGAAATTTCGCCTCTTATATAGACCGATTATTATTACCGGGAAAGTTAAGTTTAAAGATTCATGATACCGTCGGTTTTTTCAACAACATTCCTGCTATTAGTAATTCCCTGGCTGGAATTATGGTAGGGATTTTCATAAAAAGAAATGAATTTTCAGGTATAAAAAAGACGCTATATCTCACTGGTTTGGGACTGTTATCTTTGCTTTTGGCTCAATTATGGAATGTAGATTTTCCCATTAATAAAAATTTGTGGTCAAGCTCCTTTGTATTACAAACAGTAGGACTCAGTCTTCTCCTTTTCTCTCTGTTTTATTATATCATAGATGTTTTAGGCTACCAAAAATGGGCTGTATTCTTTCGGGTTATTGGTGTGAATGCCATTTTAATTTATATGTCTGTGAAATTTATAGACTGGAGTTTTACAGCGCGTAAGTTTTTTGAATGGGCCTATCAATGGGTCGGAGATTCCTGGTCTATGCTAATGATTCCACTGTCTATTTTAATCATCAAATGGTTATTTCTTCGAATTCTGTATCATTATAAAATATTTTTACGCATTTAACTCTTACTATTTTGAATTTACACCTTTTTAATACGCCCAAAGAACTGGGACAGGCTGCTGGTAAAATGGGCGCCTCGCTCATAAAAAAAGCCATTCAAGAAAAAGGCTTTGCCAATATTATTCTGGCTACTGGGACCAGCCAGTTTGAAACGATTCAATATTTAATTTCCGACGAGGAAATTAAATGGGAGAATGTTCAAATGTTTCATTTAGATGAATATATAGGTCTGTCTGATCAACATAAAGCCAGCTTTCGGAATTATTTGAAAGGGCGTTTTATACAATGGGTGCCAAAACTAAAAAAGGCTTATTTAATTGATGGTGAAGTAGATGCTGCCTTGGAATGTAAGCGTTTGGGTGTACTTATTCTTGAAAATCCAATTGATGTGGCTTTTGTTGGAATTGGCGAAAACGGACATCTCGCTTTTAATGATCCCCCTGCTGATTTCGATACTGAAAATCCATACATTGTGGTGGCTTTAGATCAGGCATGTCGCGCCCAACAATGGGGAGAAGGCTGGTTTGAAACCCTGGAAGAGGTTCCCCAATATGCCATTAGTATGTCCATCCGTCAGATTATGAAATCGAGTCATATTATTTGCTCTGTTCCAGATGAGCGCAAAGCAAAAGCTGTTCGGGATTGTTTGACTTTAAATATTTCTAATCTTTTCCCAGCCAGTATTTTACAAAATCATGCTGATTGCCATTTATATTTAGACACCCAGGCTGCTTTGCTGCTACCATCGGAATATAAATAACATGGTTGGACGACTTAAAATAGGCAATGGTCCGATTATCACACAGGATAAAATTTTATCTGGTTCATGCTTATTAGTTGAAAACGGGAAAATTTTAGCTATTGAACCTGTGGATACCTCCTTTCCAGACTCTCAACTGATTGATGCTCAAGGATATTATATTTCTCCTGGATTTATGGATATCCATTTACATGGGGGTGGCGGATTTGATTTTATGGATGGAACAAGGGAGGCATTTTTAAATATTGCTCAAATCCATGCAAAACATGGGACAACTTCTATGCTGCCTACCACGCTTACCTGTGAAAAGGAGGATTTAATTCAAACGTTGGAAGCGTATTCTCAGGCTTGTTTGCAAAATACACATGGAGCACATTTTGTTGGCATGCATTTGGAAGGACCTTATTTTGCGTTATCTCAAAGAGGGGCTCAGGATCCCAAATACATACGTGATCCTGATCCAAAGGAATATAAAGAAATAATTGAATCTTATCCCTTTATCAAACGCTGGAGTGCGGCACCTGAATTGAAAGGAGCGGTTGAATTTGGTAAATATATTAGTTCAAAAGGTGTTTTAGCAGCGATTGCCCATACCGATGCCATTTATGAAGAAGTGTTGGAAGCATTTCAACAGGGTGGGTACACTTTGGCAACCCATTTTTATTCGGCTATGTCGGGCGTAACCCGTCGAAATGCATTTCGCTATGCTGGTGTTATTGAGTCAGCTTATCTATTAGATGAAATGGACGTTGAAATTATCGCTGATGGCGTTCATTTACCTGCACCCTTATTAAAATTAGTTTATAAATTGAAGGGTCCTGGAAGGATTGCCTTAATAACCGATGCTATGCGGGCTGCCGATATGCCACCAGGAGATTCTGTTCTGGGTTCGTTGAAAAATGGTTTGCCTGTCTTGGTTGAGGATGGGGTAGCTAAGTTACCTGATCGTACTGCTTTTGCGGGCAGTGTGGCTACGGCAGACCGATTGATTAGAACGATGCTGGAAATGGCAGAAGTCCCTTTAATTGAATGCATTAGAATGATTTCTGAAACACCTGCCCGTATTATGAATATCCAGGATAAAAAAGGCACTTTAGCTCCTGGAAAAGACGCAGATATCGTTATTTTTAATGCTCAAATTGAGGTTCAACAAACCTTTGTCATGGGAAAATCCATTTTCCAGAAAACGTAAAAGTAAACAATTACTAAGGGTTAGAAATCTTTACCATGGCTCCTTTCTTTTGCTTGCTTACATCGGCAGCCTCCATAAAAGCAACAATTTCCAGTGTTTCAGCTTTTTGAACGGGTGGAATACCTGTTTTAAAGAATTTAATAATTTGAAGTAACAGAGGGTCATATCCATTATATGGTCCTAAAGTAAGAATGCCCGTTTTTCCAAATGCAGTCCCACCATAATCTTGTTTACCTGATTTAAGGCCTCGAAAAGTTCCAATTCTTCCGTCTTTCCAGATACCAGTGCATAATTCCTCATGCTCCGAAATGGTTCTTTGTACTGAAACACAGCCTGTTCCCATAACCGAAAATAACATTTCGACGCCATGTATACCATACCAAAATAAATCGGGATGGGTTTTTTCAAATTTCATTGGGCTGTAAGTTTCTGCTCCAAGAATCTGTCCTATCTTACCTTCCTTTACTGCAGACATGCCTGTAGCAAAACGCAGGGAAGAAGATGAAAAAATGGGAACCTGATATTTTTCTGCTTCACGGAAAATGGCTTTTGTGTCCGCTAAAGAGGCAGCAATGGGTTTGTCAATAAAGGTCGTTTTGCCCGATGTAAAGACCTCAATGGCTTGTTCAAGATGCAAGCGACCATCATTTGTCTCTAAAAGGACATAATCTACCTTTTTTAAAAGTTCCTGGATGGATCCCACAATTTCTACACCTAATTTTCTGACATCTTCCGTATAACCAGGAATCCTCTCTGTACTGGATAGGATATCTCTGCTTCCATACGGATACGCTGCGACTATTTTAAATCCGTCGAAGGTGGTATTTTGGGTATCCAGATTTAATGATTTGGTAAATGCGACACTATGAGAGGTATCTAAGCCAATTATTCCAATTCGTTTACCCATTTCAGACTGGATCATAAAATTTTTTGGAATAAAAGGCAGAATAATCCCTGAAATGGCCATTGATTTTATAAAATCCCTTCTGGTAAATGGATTAGCGTTCATTTTATATTTTTTTTGTCCAATAACGAATCTGATGTCCTTTAAAGGCATAAAAGATTAAATAAAGATAACAAGGAACGAGAACAACGTAGGCTGTTCTCAGATCATAAAGGTCTGCAAAATACCCATAAAAAAGAGGAAGAATGGCATTGCCACATAAACCCATAATGAGAATGGATGCTCCTAATTTGGTGAATTTCCCTAAGCCATCTATGGCTAAAGGCCATATTCCTGCCCAAATTAATGAATTTGCTAATCCCAATAATACAACAAACCAGATACTCCAGTCTGCTTGTAAGCCAGCTAATTTTACAGGACCAGATGCAAACAAAATTCCCATAGTAAATATCAGACCTAATAAAGTACATATACGGAGTGCCGTTACCTGACTAATCCATTTTGGAATACTTATAATACCCAAAAGGTAACCTATAATAGTGGTCGCCAGAGTAAAGGATGGAAATATTTTGGCATCTAAAAGTTGAATATTCATGGAACCCGCATATCCAATAACCGTATCAATGGCAATGACCTGGGTCCCAACATGTAGAAAAATAGCCAGTGTTCCTAAAATTAAATGGGGAAACTGGAAGATGCTGTTTTTTGAATGTTGGGAATTTTCATCTGTATTTACTTCTCCATCTGTATCGATTTCAGGCAAGGGTGAAAATCGAATACCTAATCCAAGTAAAAATAAAATAGTACCTACAAATAAATAAGGCAGGATAACCCGGGAAATGAGTTCGTCTAAGGCTGCTTCCTTTTCAGACCCGGACATAAAGGCCAGATTTTTAAATAATTCACTATCTGTTGCTTTTAGAATAACGGCAGCAAAAACCAATGGAGCCAATATACCCGCACCTTTATTACAAATACCCATGATGCTGATTCGCTGGGCAGCACGCTCTTTGGGGCCTAATAACGTAATATATGGATTTGCAGCAGTTTGTAAAATGGCGAGGCCTGTTCCAAGCGTAAATAAACCAAGTAAGAATATTTCATAGGTTCGCATCATTGCCGCCGGAATAAAGATAAAAGCACCCAGTGACATGATCCAAAATCCAAGCATCATCCCTTTTTTGAATCCAATGGAGGAAAGGATAAAGGATGCTGGGACAGACATAATAAAATAAGAGATATAAAAGGCAAAAGTGACTAAGTAGGCTTTGAAATTAGTCAATTCACAGGCAATCTTAAAGTAAGGAATTAATATGGCATTTGCCCAGGATACAAATCCAAAAATAAAGAACATCATACCGATAATCAAGATAGAAATATGCGTATCTCTGCGGCTTAAAGAATGTATGGACACAGTTTTGTTCATTTTTGGAATTGGTTTGATTCAAAAATTCAACTAAAATTAATTTTTAAGCAATTTAATTATGGATGGTGATTAGTCTAAGAATGGTCACACTATCATATACATGCCATACAAAAATAATTAAAATTGCTCATAAATTTTCCAAAAACCAGCGATGTGTAAAACGTTTAATTTCTATTAATACTCAGAATTAAGTATATCAAACTGGACATATCTGTCGATTCAACGAAGACCAAAACCTAATAATCAAAACAAAAAATCATTGGGATTAATTGATAACGTTGTCGATATGAATGCGTTGTTTTAATTTTGTTTATTCAAATCTGGCAATATAAAGGTATCCAGTACGCTTTTTTCTTTCATCAGTTTTTCAATGTCTTGCATTTTTCTTGGCGTTTTTGTGGACAATAACTCATATCCAGTTTTGGTAATAAGGATATCATCTTCAATCCGGACACCAATCCGCCACCATTTAGGGTCGCAAGGGCTATTGGCGGGAATGTAAATGCCAGGTTCAACTGTAATGACCATGTTTTCTGCCAGATTTGGACTTGCACTCCGGTCATGTACATCCAATCCGATATGGTGGGAAACACCATGCGGAAAATAGGGGTGTTGCTCACCTTCCTTGATAATACCTAATTTTGCAAGCCCTTTGTCTATGATTTCCCGACTCACCCGGGTGGTTTCCCGAATGGCTGTTCCCGGTTTACATATTTTGAATGCCGCTTCCTGCGCTTGATAAACTAAATCATAAATGGCAGCCTGCTCCGTAGAAAAAGTTCCATCACCCGGAATGGTTCGGGTAATATCGGCGGTATAACCATGATATTCAGCACCTAAATCCATTAATACTAAATCTGAGCTAACAGTTTGCCTGTTATTTTCAATGTAATGCAAAACACAGGCATTATGTCCTGAACCAACAATGGAGGGATAACCCTCAAATTCAGAGCCATATTTCCGGTAAACAAATTCGTGAATACCTTTAATTTCCATTTCCGACATATTGGGATGCATGGCTTTCATGACCTCATTTTGTCCAATGCAGGACACATCAATCGCCTTTCGGAGTAACTTTAACTCTTCAGGCGTTTTAATCATCCGCAATTGACCTAAAAATTGATTCAGACTGGTAGCGTCCAGATTTTCAGGTAGTATCGGTATGCTTTTAACTACTTTAATTGCTTCCAATCCATTTCCAGCTTTGATAAAGGCCTGGAAAAAAGCGTCACTTCTAAGGCCAGGGTTTCTCCCATACTTTGCAAATAAACCTTCTGCCAGCAGAAGATAATTATCCTCAGTAACTTCTCTGAGTTGCTTGTATAATGCTTCTTTAGCGGCATTGTAATTGGAAGGAATGCCCGCCTTAATTTTAAATGTTTCTATTAGGTCAAATAGATCTGATGCATCACTGGTATTACGCACGTCATTTTTAAAATCAAAAAAGAATACTTTTGAAAATTGATTAAATGGAATTTCCTTATTTTTAAATTCCTTATGATCAAAGGCTTGTTCAATGCCTAAGGTAGTTTTTACCCCTTCAGCACCCATTCTTTTTCCATCCCATTGCTCTCTCTGGGGATCCCTGCTTTGAGCATAAAACAGTTCATTAAAGTCTTTGCCAAGCGAATCTTTTTGATTTTCAGAGAATAATACAAAAACTGCATTGGGTTCCGTATAGCCGGTCAAATAATAAAAATCTGGATCCTGATGGTAGATATAATCCACATCATTAGCCCTATTTCTTATGGGTGATGCAAAAAATACAGCAACACTTTTTGGCGGCATTAATTTTCGTAATGCCTCTCTTCTTGATTTATGAAAAGTTGGGGGTAATAAATCAGTAGGGCCGTCTTGAGCTAAAATCAAAAAAGGGCAAAATAACAGGATTAAAATAAAGCGATGCATGTTGTGTTTTTTCGGTGTGGAGTTAATGTGTACCAATATAATCATTTATTGAATAAGATGAGTTATATTTAAATATTGATTTTATTACGTCAATCTATTCAAATGCAATTAAGAGAACAAAGAAGACAATGGCTGAAAATGTGCGGTGTTCTTCCCTTCGCGGGGTTAATAGCTCCCTCTTTTTCATTTGCTAAAGGTGAAGCCACGGAGGGACAATTATTAAAAACGAGTTTGAATGCTTATTCTTTTAATGAACCGCTCATGAATAAAACCATGAGTTTAGAGGATCTGCTGGTCTTTGCGTCGCTGCATCATTTTGATGGCATTGATTTAACAGGTTATTATTTTCCGGGTTATCCATCGGTACCTTCTGATGAATTTATATATCATATTAAAAGAAAAGCTCATTTATTGGGTTTGTCTGTAAGCGGAATGGGCGTAAGAAATGATTTTACTCAGCCCAATAGAGATTTAAGGCGATTAGAGGTTGAAAGGGTGAAAAACTGGATTATCGTTGCCGCAAAAATGGGTGCTCCCGTTCTACGTGTTTTTTCCGGGGTAATTATTCCTAAAGATTATTCCTGGTTGGAAATTGCTACCTGGATGGCTGAAGATTTAAAGGAATGTGCCGACTTTGGTCAAAAATATGGCGTTATTATTGGCATGCAAAATCATAATGATTTTATTAAAACGGCAGAGGAAGTTCA
>JBMLQR010000196.1:11453-13887 GCA_049241465.1 Saprospiraceae bacterium
AGATATAGTGATAATAGTCCTAATGTTGGTGCTATAACATAATAAATAATAGCCTTTACAGTCTCTGATTCGATTTTTTCTTCATGTAAAAACACGTAAATCATTAGTGGAGTTATCAATGCTCCAACAGAGATAAATAAATCTTTTGTGTCGTAATAAATGACCACCTTTTTTGCAGCTCCCGCATAAAAAACACCTATAAACAAGATGAAAACGGCAAGACCTAAAAGTCCGTTAATATTTGAATTCGTATTTTCCATAATGAATTGGTTGATTTTATTTATTTAACAAAAATAGATTTTAATAAGTATATTTGAAACATATCCTAAAAATTATTGAAAATGAGAACCATCTGCTTACTTTTTCTAACCTTTTATTCCTATTTGGCCATTGGTCAGGAAACGGTTAAACCAGCCCCTAATCTAACCTTGAAAGTAGATGTCAAGACCATACAAAAACCAGTAGAAAAGGTGTTTGTTACCTATTATAACTATGCGACAAGCCAGCGTTTTACAGATAGTGCCCTGGTTTCAGAGGGAAAAGTTGCTCAATTTGAAATGAAATTAGATGAGCCTGTTCTTTCCCAATTACGTGTAGTTTATGCAAAAAGTTCAGATACTGCAAAGGTGCAAATGATTAATTATGCCCGGGATATATTCAGCGTATATCTGGAGGAAGGCAAAATATCGGTTACTGCTATTGATTCTATTGGAAATAGCACAGTGACTGGTTCCGGGACGCACGGGGAGTATATGGCCTTAAGAGCTAAAGTTTCAACGTATGACCCGGGTTTCAAAGCGCTAAATGAAGCTTATATGGTGGCCAGAAAGGCAAAAGATACACCGACGATGGATAAATTGGAGCTTTCTATGGATTCTTTGGATAATATCGTAAAGGAAAGTATTTATCTGCCATTTCTAACTTCACCAATGAATAAATCGGCAGTTACTATTTATGCCTTGAATCAATATGCAGGTTATGCCATTGAGGCTTCAAAAACAGAGCCATTATTCAATCAATTACCTGAGAATATCAAAAATTTGCCATCGGCAAAAATGATGAAAGACAGAATTGATAAGGCTAAAATGACGGATATAGGTCAATTTGCTATCCCTTTTACTCAAAAAGATACTTCAGGTATTGACGTGAGCCTGTCTTCGTTTAAAGGAAAATATGTGCTCATTGATTTTTGGGCGAGCTGGTGTGGTCCTTGCCGTCAGGAAAATCCTAATGTGGTAAATGCTTTCCAAAAATATAACGAAAATGGTTTTACTGTGCTCGGAATTTCTTTAGATCAGCCTAATGCAAAAGATAAATGGATGAAGGCCATTTATGATGATAATCTTACATGGACACACGTGTCAGATTTAAAATTCTGGAATAATGAAGTGGCGAAAGCCTACGGAATTCAGGCTATTCCACAAAATTATCTGATTGATAAAGAGGGTAAAATTATTGGAAAAAACCTGAGAGGAGAAGCTTTGCAATCTACCTTGAAAGATTTATTCACCTCAAAATAAAAACAACCCATTCCATATAAATGAAAAAAGGTATTCTTTTTCTCTTATTTACCATAAGGGCTGTAATTATTTTCGCTCAATATGAATCTTTAGGTTCCTGGAATATTATTAATGTAAAAGGCACTTTAACAGATAAGTGGAGTTTTTTTGCAGAGGGTCAAGTACGTTCCTTAAAGTATTATGACGATTTTCATTACCATGAATTTAAAGGTGGGTTAACTTTCGAGGTTAATAAATTTTTTAGGGTATCTCTGGCTACTGGAAAATATGATACCTATAAAGAAGGGGGTGATTTTGTGCTACCTAAAAATAACGATGAATTCAGAATATGGCCTCAATTATTTCTGGTTCAACCCCTTGGAAAATTTATCATAGAACAGCGGGGTAGGGTTGAAATGAGATTTTCTACCAATGGCTATAGAAACAGGTTTAGGTACAGATTAGGTTTAAACTATCCTTTTGGAAAGAAAAGTAAAGGTTTTAAACCCTTTCAGTTATCCGTAAGTAATGAAGTTTTCTTTTCGGACAATGAACCTTATTTTGAAAGAAACCGATTTTTTATATCCGCTAATTATAGGATTTCATCCTTGTTTTCCACTCAATTGGGCTATTTGAGGCAATTTGATTACAAAATCAATGATGAAATCGGACGCACATTTTTTTTGGTTGGTGCCTATTTTGACATTGATTTTAGAAAATAAAATATCTTATAAAGTGAGTCCGCCATCGACATTTATACAAGTACCTGTAATAAAGCTCGCCTTTTCGGAAGCCAGAAAAAGGTAGGCATTGGCAATATCCTGTGGTTGCCCTACACGTCGAACGGGCGTCCTATGTATTAATTCTCCCATAAAGTCCGTTCCTAAAATAGCGGTCATGTCTGTCTCAATAAATCCAGGGGCAACGGCATTTAC
>JBMLQR010000197.1:0-18153 GCA_049241465.1 Saprospiraceae bacterium
TCACAGTAAGTGCGGTAACAATTTTTTTTCTGCCACAAATGGAATACCAAAGGTCTTTTCTGAATAAATTTCCTTAATTGTGTCAATAACTTCTATTTCAGCATTTGCCCGACTTTTAAGCAAAGGATCTGAAATGCCGGAAAGCATGGAAAGGCTTTGATTTATAAGCCACGCGTAAGGCTTGATGCCCGCCCTTTTTAAATCGTCTTGTAAAGAACCCGCCTCTCGCATTGGCGTTGTTTCCGGGAGAGTAACCAATATAATTTTTGATAAGGTCTGGTCTTGTAAAGACATGTAAGGCGTCCGAAACCGAACGGCATCGGTACTATTTCTCATGATATCACGATGATAACTCCCGGCTGTGTCCAATAATAACAAAGTGTGTCCGGTCGGTGCTGTGTCCATCACTACAAATTTCCTTTTTGCCATACTGATGGCCTTAGAGAAAGCATGGAAAACAGCCACTTCTTCTGTACAGGGGGATTTTAAATCTTCAAGAATAAGTTTTTTAGCTTCCTCTGATTGTCCCTGTCCTTTATGATCCATTATTTTATCAATATATCGTTGGGTTTCAACTTTGGGATCTATACGCTCCACCGTTAAGTTCGCAGGCAAACTACCCAGTTGTTCTATGAAGTCCTGAATATGTGCTGCAGGATCGGTAGTAGTTAAAAGTACGTCAAAACCTTTTTTTGCCAGCAAAACGGCAATAACCGAAGCGGCAATAGTTTTACCAACACCTCCTTTGCCCATCGTCATTATCAGTCCATGTTGTTGACTAAAACATAGCTCATCTACCAACGTGTGTATTCCTTTTAAGACTTGAGTGGGTCCGACTGATGTTGATAAAACACGATTAGAAATCAATATCTGAAGTTCCGTGTCAAATAAAGAGCGAAGTTTTTCGATACCTAACACATTATAAGGCAAAAGCGGGAAAGTTTTTAAGGGTAATTTCTTTAAATTGTCTGGAATGGTTTCGAGTTGTTCATCCCCCATTGCCTCGATATTCATAGCGAGCTGGTCATTTTTATCCATTGCTTTGAATACCCCATTGATATACAATAGTTGGTTATTCATGCCAAGCTCTATCAATTCATTACTCGTTCTAGACGCTTCTTTTAAGGAGGCTTTATCAGCTCTTGCAACGATATAATAACTGGTCAAAGAGGCATCTCTCAATCTTTCCGACACATTAAAATATCTTTCCTTCCCACTTTTTAATGCCGACGTTGGACCTAAGCATGAAG
This sequence comes from Saprospiraceae bacterium, assembly GCA_049241465.1. Taxonomy (GTDB): domain Bacteria; phylum Bacteroidota; class Bacteroidia; order Chitinophagales; family Saprospiraceae; genus BJGN01. The sequence goes on from JBMLQR010000197.1 coordinate 1,251, forward strand.
CCCCATCAGGATTTTCCTCTGTAAAACTTGACCAGGCCGCAGGTAGCTCAAGTAGTCTCAGTGTATGACCCGTTGGTGCTGTATCAAAAATAATAACGTCAAAATTTGCTCCCTCAGTTTCCCCCGAGACGAAACGGGAAAATTCATCAAAGGAGGCAATTTCAGTGGTACAGGCGCCTGAGAGGTCCTCTCTGATTTTTTTAATTTCTTCTTTAGAAGCTATCCCCTCCAATGGCTGTGTAACTCTATTCCGATATTCTTCCGCTGATTTTTCAGGATTGATATTGATGGCAAAAAGCCTGTCTATCCCTCTTACAGGTCGTATATCTTCATCTACCTCAGTGTCTAAAACGTCTTTTAAGTTAGATGCCGGATCAGTGCTAACAAGAAGAATTACGTTTCCAGCATCAGCCATTTTAATAGCTGTTGCACAGGCAAGGGAGGTTTTACCTACCCCTCCCTTACCTGTGAAAAATAAATATTTAGTTTTTATATCTCTCATCTATTTTTTATTAAATTCTTTAGTTCAAATACTAAACTAAGGCGATGTCGTCGAAATCAATCACCTAATCACTGCAAACTCGTCGAAATTCATGATGGTTGACGCGACTATCGTATAGGCCGCGGTAACCACAGGGTCTAATTGCTTATCCCGTTGATATTCGCCTACCGTTAGTAAATCTATGGCCTTTTCCTTGTTTTCCTTAAAATAAGCCCATTGATTCTCATACAATTCAGTTAAAATGCTAAGTTCTTCCTTCCTCGGTTTCCGGCTGGTAAGTGCTTGAAAACCATAGACCAATCGATCTGATTCCGACATATTATTTCCTGTGGTATTTGGCATACGCTGCATTTTTTCTGCTAATATCCTGGCAGCTTCCACAAATTGGGGATCATTCATCAATACAAGTGCCTGTAACGGAGAGGCTGTCTTTTGCCTCCTCACCGCACAATAGGAACGATCGGTCGCATCAAAATTGAGCATCGATGGGGGTGGTGAACTTCGCTTCCATATCGTATAAAGACTGCGGCGATATAAACTATCTCCATGGTCTTGTATATACTTTGTCGCATTTCGCGTGGCTAATGCTTCCCAAAGTCCTTCAGGCTGATAAGGATGTACACTTGGACCACCAATCTGGGGCACTAAAAGTCCGCTGGCCGCTAAGGCGTTATCGCGAACCAGTTCTGCTGGCAGACGATGCGCCGGGTAACGACTATATAAATCATTGGCAAAATCTACTTCTTTAACCATTTCTGAAGTATATGAAGATTGCCTGTAAGTGGCAGAAAGTACTATTTCTTTTAAAAATGCCTTCACATCCCAATTTTTCTCCCTAAAATTCAACGCCAGATAATCTAACAATTCCGGATGCGTTGGAAAAGAGCCCTGATTTCCAAAGTCTTCCTGTGTTAAAACCAATCCCTTCCCGAAAAGCATTTGCCAAAAACGATTCACCGCCACCCTGGCAAACAATGGATTTTTCTCATCCAGGAGCCATTGAGCTAATCCCAATCGGTTTTTTGGATATTTGTCCTCATCAAAAGGGAAAATTTTAGGAATCGTATTGGGCGTAACCTCAATTTTTGTAGGTGCGTCGTAAGCTCCCCGATCAAGGATAAAGGTCTTCCGATATTCCGCCCTATCTGTCATTATCATTACCTCCTCTTCATTCGTCGCGATATAATTTTCTTGACTACGCAAAGAAAGGAGGGAATCCTGGCTCCTTTTGACATCTGGTTGATAACCTCGAAGTAAGAAATACGATAAAAGTTGCTCTTGTTCCTTCTCCGATCTTGATTTTTTACTGATTAACTGAGGAATAATATCTTGCGATGTATCATAAAGATCTAACACTTCAATTTCCGATAATGCCCGTTTATAAATGGCCAGTTCGTCCATATCCATATTTTGCAAAGTACGCGGCGAATTAGATCCCAATGTAAAATTTCTTGTTCCTCTAATGACATTAAAGCGCGCGAATACCATACTTTTTTGCAAATTATCAACCAGTAATTTGTATTCCGGAATTTTACCATTAAGCCAGAAACGGATACCTGAAGCCTTGCTACTTCCGTCATAGGTCAGAGCGATATGGGTCCATTCTCCCACTTTAAGGGTATCGATGGTAACAAAATCGATGGCATTATCGGGCAAAACATGGGCAAATTGAAAAGACAGGGTACCATTTTTATTTAATTTACAAGCCCATCCACGAAATCCTTCCTCCTCACTATTCGCTTTATTGAAAATGGGACCTTCCTCACCATGTTTGTTCAATTTCACCCAAATACTCACTGAAAATGGTTGAAAACGGTCATAACTCAATGCTTTTCCCGCTTCAATACTCGCTTCGCCCCTAAAGGAAATTCCCTGCCCCTTTTTACCGGCAACTAGGAAAGGATATTTGTCTCTATCCCCAGAAAATCGGACCGCTTTTACCGTAGAATCTACCTTTTCCATATTCAGGAAGCCGCTGAATTTGCCGGGAGGTTTTATTTTAATCGTCGAATCTGTTTTACTTCTTTCCAACTCCTTAGCCCGCCGTTCTAATTCTGCCTTTGTGGGTGGGTTAATCATATCCCCAATCAGCGTGGTATCTATTTTCTCAAAATCAAGATATAAAACTCGTCCAACGGGTTCTTTCAAGGAGGAAATATTGGATGCATTGATTTTTGTCAGCCATTTTTCAAGATCATTTTTATACTGATCCGTCATCTTCGTTGCCGTAATATGCGGTTCCATCAAAGCCCTCAAACTGTCCAGACTTTTCTGAGCGGCGGGGGTTGGTAAAAGCACTGTTGGAGAAGCTTCACCGTTGTAAGGAACAATACCAGATTCGTTATTCTGATTAAAGAAGGCATATAAAGCATAATAATCTTTATCCTCGATAGGATCGTATTTATGGGTATGGCATTTTGCACATTCGGTTGAAAGTCCTAAAAAAGCTTTGCCAAAGGTAGCTACGCGATCGCTCACATATTCCACCCGGTATTCTTCCGGCACCACCCCACCCTCTTGCGACTGTTGGTGATTTCTATTAAAACAGGTAGCTATCAGCTGATCGAGGGTTGGATTTGGCAATAAATCGCCAGCTAATTGCCAGATTGTGAATTTATCATAAGACAAATTCTGATTAAATGCCCTGATAACCCAATCCCGATAAGGATAGGTATTTCTCATGCCATCGTCCTGATAACCATGGGAATCGGCATATCGGGCTACATCTAACCATTCCAAAGCCATTCGTTCCCCAAAATGGGGTGAAGAAAGCAACCGATCAACCAATTTCTCATAAGCCGTTGGCGAGGTGTCATTTATAAAATCTTTTACCTCCTCAACGGTAGGCGGCAATCCAATGAGGTCAAGAGATAAGCGGCGAATAATCACCTCTTTTGTTGCTTCAATATTAGGTTTCAGGCCTTTTTCTTCTAATTTTTGAAGAATATAATCATCGATGGTCGTTTTAGACCAAGCCTTATTAATGACCAAAGGAGAAGGATATTTGAAGGGGGAAATAAACGCCCAATGCTCTTGATATTCAGCACCTTCCGCAATCCATTGTACCAATATTTTTTTCTCTTCTGCGGTTAATTGCAAGTTTGACTTAGGCGAAGGCATTACCTCATGAGGGTCGTCAGACATGATCCGACGGACCAATTCACTTTCTTTGGTATTAAAAGGAACGATAGCCCTTTTACCCGAGGGCAACAACGCTGTGGCTGCTTCAAAAGAAGTTAATTGCAGCTCTGCATCTACTTTTGATTTATCGGGCCCATGACATTTGAAGCATCTATCGGATAGGATAGGCTTTATTTGCCTGTTAAAATCTATTTTCTTTGAATAGGCCGTATTCAAAATAAAAAAAACCAGAAAGGCCGACACACTAAAAAATTTATTATCGTAGCGCTTGAACATAGACAGCATATTTTTAAATAATAGATTAGGCCAATACAGATTTCACTACTTTTCCAGCCACGTCGGTTAATCGGTACCTTCTTCCCTGCGTTTTAAATGTAAAACGCTCGTGATCGATACCCATTAGATGCATGACGGTAGCTTGATAATCGTGTATATGCACTGGATTATTTATTATATTATATCCAAAATCGTCTGTTTCCCCGTAGGTATATCCCTTTTTCACACCGGCACCAGCCATCCAGATAGAGTAGCAACGCGGGTGATGATCCCGGCCATAATTATCGACGGTGAGTTTACCTTGAGAATAACAACCGCGTCCGAATTCTCCGCCCCAGACAACAAGAGTATCTTCGAGCAAACCTCTTTGTTTTAGGTCAAGAATCAGGGCAGCAGAAGGTTGATCTACATCTTTTGCCAGCTTTGAAATTTCGGAAGGCAGATTGCCATGTTGATCCCATCCCTGATGATAGAGCTGAACAAAACGGACATCATTTTCAATTAACTTTCTGGCCAACAAGCAATTAGCAGCATAAGAACCAGGTTTCCGCGCATCTTTTCCATAAAGATCAAATACCCAATCAGGTTCTTTACTTACATCAAGTGTTTCTGGCACAGAGGTTTGCATCCGATAAGCCATTTCGTACTGCGCTATTTTCCCATTCAGGTCATCATCGAGCGTTTGTTCAATCTCAAGTTTATGCAACTTCGCCAGAGCATCCAGCATGTCCCGTCGGGAAAATTTATCGATTCCCTTAGGATCTTTTAAATATAAAATAGGATCATCACCTGATCGAAATAATACTCCTTGATGTTCGGAAGGCAGAAAAGCATTATTCCACAATTTAGCGTACAGCGGCTGGTCGCCATTGTTTGAACGAGAGAGCAACACACAAAAAGCGGGTAAATTTTTATTCTCGGAACCTAGTCCATAACTTACCCAGGAGCCAAAACTGGGACGTGCGCCTTGTTGGCTACCCGTTTGAAGAAACGTAACGGCGGGGTCATGATTAATCGCTTCCGTGTGCATAGATTTTATCACACACATTTCGTCGGCAATTTGCTGGTGATAAGGTAAAATTTCGCTCAACCAAATCCTTCCTTTACCATATTGTGCAAAATTAAATTTGCTTCCCGCTAATGGAAAAGATTTTTGATGCGCCGTCATACCCGTTACCCTTTGCTCCCCCCGAATGGAGGCAGGTAACTCCTGGCCGAACATCTCTTTCAATTTAGGTTTATAGTCAAATAAATCGAGTTGTGACGGGGCGCCACTTTGAAACAAGTAAATGATTCGCTTTGCTTTTGGTGCAAAATGTGGCAATTGCAAATCATTGTTAAACAGATTATTATCATTCATTAAACCACTCAAGGCCGTAGCACCGAGACCTAAAACACTTCCGGAAAGGAAGTTCCGACGGTTCATTTTATGGTTATATTCCTCAAAAATATTCATTAAAGTTCATTTTAGTACATTAGGAAGACGCTCTAAGTTAATCTAAATTTTTTGTTTTTGCGGTATCGGGCTTTGCAAATTGAACGCCACCCAATTCCACTTGCACATTGGGCAATGACCTCTTCAATTGTTCAATTCCCTTTGCCGTGGTTTTAGTTTGCCAAAGAAAAACCACCTTCAGCTGAGCACAATTTGCCAATTCCAATAATCCATTATCGGTAATATTGGTACCATATAGATTTATCTGCTCCAAATTTGGCAGATTTTTTATATGGTTCAACGCCAGATCAGTAATAGGTGTTTTTTCAAGATTTAAGCGGGTAATATTTTTCAGCCCACTTAATTTTTTAATATCTGAATCACTTACAGGTTGTTGGCTCAAACGCAATCTAACCACTTTATCACCTAATTTCAGCACATCATCTATCAAAGTGGAGCGATAATCTCTCACATTCACAAAATTTACCATCAAATAATTTGAATTCGTTCCAAAATTACTGACAATGATATTTTGCTGTTTTAATTGATTCAATAAGGAGGGAGGAACCGCTTCCATCTTATTTTTCAAAATATTGCCTTCAACATCTTGCACAAAAGAAGGTGGGACAGACGTTTTGGGTACTGAAACATTGACCGGTTTAGTTTCAATCACTTCTTTTTTTTCTTCCTGCTGTTCAAGAAAAACCTTCATTTCTTCCCGAAAAGAGGCACCTTGTTTAATCCACTGATGGAAAACAGCTATTTCTTGAGGGGTAAGTTGCGGTTTACCTTTAGGGGGCATGTGATTATCATCGTCTTCAGGTAATAACATGGACAGGTATAACGTACTATTTTCAGGATTACCTGCGGTAAGAACTGCCCCATTTTTGCCACCTAAGAGAATAAATTCTTCTGTATCGAGGCGCAAACCACCTTTCTTTTTTGTTGCAGAATGACAACTGAAACACTTCTTTTCCAATATGGGTAAGACAGCATCTCTAAATATAAAACTGGTTTTCACCTTTTCAGCCTTTTCCGTATTTGGTTGAATCTGGACGGAAGATTTCTGATTAGTTATAGCCAAATCCGTCGGAGATACCTTTGAAACCTCCTGTTGCGTGGAATCTACAGTAGGAATCATTTGCAAAGGGGCACTTTTCTTTTTCGGAAAAAGATAGTCCTCACCATGCGTCAAATTACCCCCAAAATGTCCCGTAACCATTAAGGCACAAACAGTAATGGTAGTTAAAATATCTCTGATACGTTTAATAAAATAGGCTGCAAAACTAAAAACGGCGGTACCAATACCCATCCATTGATGTTGGAACACCAGATCTGCATCATATTCTCCAGATTGTGCTAAAAACCATCCTGCCGCACTGGCAAACACAGCTGAAATGGAACCTAATAATAAGGCAAAAGAAATGGCGACTTCCACTTCAACTTTTTGAAAACGTTGAAATAAAATAAGGGCAAAGGCAAAGAGCAAAATGCCGATAGGTAAATGCACCAATAAGGGGTGAAGGCGGCCAAAAAATTCGGTTAAAAACATTATTTTCATTTAATAAATTACATAAAGTTATGGCCATTTTTTGGGATCCAATACCACATACTTTATTGATTTTTCGTTGTTTCCTTTATTATAGGAATAGGTACAGCGGATGAGCCCGTCATTGGATTGAATTAAAGAGGGGTAAGAAAAACTTCCTTTTCCGGGGCTTTCCTCTTCCACTGGAAATTTAAAATACCAGGTTTCCCCTTCGTCTTTCGACAGGTAAAGTCTCAAACGATAACGACCATCCACAATATCATTTCCCAAAAAGGCCATTCTTCCGTCCTTAAGTCTCAACAATTCTACACTGGCTGTATTGGGAATAGAGGTTTTTTGAGTAGCTGTCCAAGATTCACCGTTATCTGTTGAAATACTTTGATGAACCATAGGAGGTTCGTCGCCGCTATCTCTCATATAGGCCAAAATATCGCCGTTCTTTTTCTGGATCAATGCAGGTTGTATGGGACCTCTACCTACAATAGGCAGACTGGGCTTCCAGGTCTCCCCTTTATCATCGGATATTGCCAACATGGAGAGATTAAATCCATCGGAATAAAGAGGAAGCAAAATCCTATTTTCGCCTAATAGCAACGGTTTTATTCTTGTCATCCACCCAATACTTCTTTTTGCCGCATCTTTGGCTGCATTGGCTATCATTTCATCATATTTTGGTGCATAACCAGCCCAACCTATACCGTGAGAAGGCAAACTTTCCAGTTTTTCCTTAATTTCCTTAGCAAAAGCATCGGTTGGCTTGAGCAGAATATTATCTTGCCATTGCCAAATGGGCGGACCGGGTTTCAAAAAATCGACTGAAGTGCGTACTTTTAAAATAGATTGTTCCCAAAGATTTGCCTGAACAGCAATCCACACCAGGAATAGTTTTCCATCTTGATTTAGGAACAATACAGGATTACAATCGGGTAAATGCGGTGTGTCAGCCATCAGGAAAGGCTCTGACCAGGAAGAACGGCCTTTTTCCAGTCGGGCACCCATTAATTTCACATCATCAGACGTTCTTTCTCCGTTACCATAAAACCAAACGCAAAGAAAATCGCCATTAGGAAGAGAAACCAGGCTACTTCCGTGTACATGCTTTTCTTGTACGGGAAATATTAATCCTGATGAAACCAACTGAGACCAACCAGTGGAAACCTTTGTCAACAGTAAGATCAGGCATAAAAATCGAAAATAAAACATAATAAAAAGATTTTATTTAGCCGTTGCGGCAGGACTTTCCTTCACTAATTTTAACGCTTGTTCCATATAAATTTCAGCCGTCATCTCGCCCAGACTGGTGCGAGTGACGTATTCATATCGTTTAAAACTCTGGTAATCCACTTTTGCCAGCATGTAACCAAAAGCATCATTTGTCAAACCAAAAAGAAATGGCATAGTCGTGTTCATATTACGTTTCACATAATAGCCCACATTGGGCATAGCTTCACCTGGAACGGTAAGAATTTGCGCGGGGCCAATATTGATCAGATTAAGCTGGGTAGTCACTTTATTATCTGAAAACGATTCATATTTTATTGAAGATTTCTGAATAATAAAACGCATGATATCAGATTCAACGGGAAAAGTTAGGGGACGGGAGGCAATAAAAACGGCAGGATTATCTAAAACAGGAGCTTTTTGGATAATCCTAAGGGATTCGCTGGCAAGCAATTCTCCGATACGAATACATTCCTCCCAGGAATTATCTTCTTTTTGACCCTGACCTTCTTTTCCATATTCAAGGCGAGTATCGGCGGTGACCATACCACCGATGGCCCCATTCATGAAAAGCGCCATACCGCCGGTTTCCTTTTCAATTTTACTGTACAGAGGACCGCAAAGATCTGGACTTAATATTCCCTGTTTATTTCCAAGCACCTCAGGATGAACGGCATAATTAACAAGAGTAACTATCGGTTGCCCCATTCTTGGGCCAGAAGTAGCCAATGCCTGAATGACGCCACATCTTGGGTCGTATAAGGCTGGCGCGTAATAATTATAAGCAATTTTCCCAACCGCCTCATCCATCGCAATTTTCAAGGAAGCTGGTTGCTTATTAGCTATGGCTTCATTAACCGCATCGGCAATTTGCTGTACACACCCATCCAGATATTTAATATCGGCAAAAGTTTTTCCATTCATATCAGGAAAGCCATAAGGATCAGGTGCACTATGCGTATGAGTAGCACCGATGAGGATATTTTCCGGAGGAATGCCCTTTATTAGGGCACGCGACCGATTACCAAGAATAGAAGTCCAACCCAAAAAATCGACGCTAACGATGGCAAATATAGTCTCCCCTTTTTCAATGACCATAGCCCTTACAAACAAATCTCCCTTATTTTCCTTTACCGGATTTGGCGTTCCAATACCGCCCGAAATGGGTAAAAGAGGATTGGGCGTAAGGATTCGTTTTGCAGCGCCAACCATTATAGACTGGTTAAATGCCGTAAGTGGCAAAACCAACAGCCAGATAATGAATACAGGAATGCTATATTTTGAAATTTTCATGTACGTTGTTTATAATTACTTAAAGTTAATCATTTAATTTTTATAAATTGACGGGTAATTAAATTAAATCTACGCTTTATGACCAATCAAAAACCTACTTTTTCACTTTCTGAAGATTGGACTGTTGTTGTTTTTGGATTTCTGATTATCGGACTTTACCTCTTAGGATTTAAGATTCAACCACCATCCTTTGGGTGGAGTGACACCTCCGATTTATTTGGCAAAGTACTAACCATCAATAACTTAACGAATATTTTTGCCTTATTTTTATTGGTATATGTGATAGCCATACTTGCATCAGCCGCGTTAGGAAAAGGAATAAGTTCTGTAGCCAAAGGGTTTCCAGTCGTTTATATGTTAACGGTCGTCGCATTAATATTGGCGGGAAATACCTTTTTGAAAAACTGGAATCTTGAAGCGGTCATCTTTAGTTTATCGATAGGCCTGGCTATAAGTAATTTTTTCACTGTCCCCTTATGGCTTAAAAATGCCCTTTCCACGGAACTTTATGTCAAAATAGGTTTAGTGTTATTGGGTAGTAGTATCATTTTTGGTGACATATTAAAAGCTGGATCTCTGGGGTTCATCCAGGCATTATTGGTGGTTGTCGCTGTGTGGTATTTTGCGTTTTGGCTTTGTAAAAAAATGGGTATTGACGAGGAATTATCCATCATTATTTCGAGTGCTGTTTCCATTTGTGGTGTCTCTGCAGCCATAGCATCGGCAGGAGCCATCAAAGGAGATGCAAAAAAATTATCGTATGTCATTTCCGTTGTTCTTATAACGGCCATTCCCATGATTATATTCATGCCATTCATAGCCAATATGTTAGGTCTGTCACAAGCAGTTTCAGGGGCCTGGCTTGGAGGTACCATCGACACTACAGGAGCTGTTATTGCGTCGGGAAGTCTGATTGGGGAGGAGGCTTTAAAAATAAGTACCATTGTTAAATTTTCTCAAAATGTATTATTGGGATTAGCTGCCTTTTTTATTTCCATTTACTGGACATATACGAATAATAAGTCTGCAACCGTGTTGGAATCAAAACCAACCCTGAGTATAATATGGGAAAGATTCCCAAAATTTGTCCTCGGATTTATCGGTGCCTCCCTACTTTTTTCTTTTGTTATTTCCTCACAAACGGTCGATGTAATTAAAGGCGATTTGAAAGCACTGCAAGGACTTTGGTTTTCCCTGGCATTCACCAGCATCGGATTGGAAACAAAATTCTCCGACCTATTCAATAATGAAGGAAAAAAACCACTTTACGCTTTCTTATTGGCACAGTTGTTTAATGTCTTTTTCACATTGATTGTTGCTTATTTGCTTTTCAAATAATTCAGCATGGAGAATAATCGTGAGCTGGCAAAACGGTTTAGTGATGTCATTTTAAATAATTCCTGGGTTGCCAATAACAGTTATAAGAACCAGTTAACTGATTTACCGCTGGAAGTCGTTCTCTTTAAATACCAGTCTTTACATAGCATTGCTGCATTGGCACAACATGTTCACTATTATATTGCCGGCATATTAAACGTTTTTAATGGAGGAAATCTTGACATCAAAGACATATATAGTTTTGATTTTCCTCCAATAAATTCCATTGAACAATGGCATTCCTTTTTAGCTGTCTTTTGGACAGATGCAGCTTCATTTACTCAAAAACTGGAAGAAATGGGAGAAGATACATTGAATTCCATTTTTGTTAAAAAGGAATATGGTACCTATCACTTCAATATCAATACCCTGATTGAGCACAGTTATTATCACCTGGGCCAAATTGTATTGATTAAAAAGTTAATTTCTTAAACGAATCCTTACACTAGCTAAAAAAATGTACCTTATAAACAAAGTATCGCCTGACGAAATTGATATTTTACAAAAACTGAGCAAACAGACCTTCTTCGAGTCATTTTCCTGGGGAAATACCGAAGAAAACATGGCCAGATATCTGGAAGAAGGGTTTTCCATTGACAAATTATCCCGGGAGTTAAATGATGAAAATACGACCTTTTATTTCGTAAAAGACGGACAAGAAGTCATTGGATACATGAAAATCAATGAGGGTATCTCTCAAACGGAGCATCAAGAGGAGGATAGTCTTGAAATTGAGAGAATATACGTTTTAAAGGAATACCAGGGAAAAGGCATTGGAAACGAACTTTTAAATTTGGCTAAACATATTGCGAACCAGAAGAATGCCCCATATATTTGGTTAGGCGTTTGGGAGGAAAATAAAAAAGCCATTGCATTTTATGAAAAAAATGGATTTATCACCTTTGATCAGCATGTTTTTATGGTAGGTGAAGACAGGCAAATAGACCTCATGATGAAATTGGTATGCCGGAACACTCAAGAATAGAACTAAAAACTAAAAAGTATCATTTCCCCTCGCATTCCATTTCCTCTATGCTAAAAATACCTTAGGCCATTGAAAAAACTACTACTGGGGGCATTTCTCTTGTCCTTTATACTCTGTTATGGACAAACAAAACCTGAACCACATCCTACCAGGAATCAGGCTCAGTTTCCGATGGAAAATAATGGACTTCCTTTTTTTAATACCCCTTCCCTGGTTATGTTGGACAAAAATATCAGAAGCATTTTTCAAGACAAGAAAGGTCACTTCTGGTTTGGAACTAATGGCTCTGGCGTCTATCGCTATGACGGGGAAAAGTTACTACAGTTTACCATTAAGGATGGGCTTTCAAATAACCAGATTCAACATATTCAGGAAGATAAATTTGGTAATATTTGGTTCGGAACAGGTTTGTTTGGTGTTAGTAAGTATGACGGAAAAAAAATTACATCGTGGTCAAAAATGGAAAATAATCCCATTTCTGATAAAGAGTGGAAAATGGGAATGGAAGATTTATGGTTTTATGGAGGAGGTGGCGTTTTTCGATTTCACCAGGATTCTCTGGACTATTTACCCCTTATAAATACAGAGGTAACGGATAAGGTACCCCTTCACTCTCCCTTTAATTTGAGTAGATATGCCGTTTATAGTATCCTAAAAGACAAAAATGGATTCGTCTGGTTTGGAACACAAGCCGAAGGTGTTTGTAGGTACGATGGAAAATCATTTGTCTGGTTTACGGAGAAAGGATTGCGTGGTCCAGCTGTTCTTGGTATTTTTGAGGACAGTAAAGGGAATATCTGGTTTGGAAATAACGGTTCTGGATTATTCCGGTATGATGGAAAATCAATGACTCATGTTAGTGAGGAAATCAAGCGGAACAATCCTTCATTGAACCTTTCTGGTCAATCTTCCGTTGGAGGCTTATCACGAATTTACACCATAAATGAAGATCATATAGGTAATTTATGGATTGGAACCGTTGATAATGGAGTATGGCGTTATGGTGCCGGAAAGCTGACCCATTTTACAGATAAGAATGGGCTCACGGGTAATGCAGTTAATAGCATTTACCGGGATCAAAACGGGGAACTTTGGTTCGGTACTGATAAAGATGGTATTTTTAAATTTAATGGAAATTCTTTTGAAAGCTTTCAGGTAAAAAATAAATGAAAATGGCGAAAAATGTATTTGGCGAAAATTTAATGCTTTGCAGCAGCTCACCGATGACGGGATATTACAGGAATGGATGTTGTGAAACGGGCGAAGATGATCGTGGTACGCATACGGTTTGTGCCGTGATGACCGAGGAATTTTTAACTTTTAGCAAAAGTAAAGGAAACGATTTGTCAACACCCAGACCAGAATGGAACTTTCCAGGACTAAATCCGGGCGATAAATGGTGTCTGTGTGCCTCAAGATGGATGGAAGCTTACAGGGAAAATGTGGCGCCAATGGTTTTTCTCGAAGCAACTAATGAGAAGACATTAGAATATATTACTCTGGAAGAACTGGTTAAATTTGCCTTTAAAAGTTGATATGAAATGGTCATCAGCCTATTAACAATTCAGTATGACTAAACAATTTCATACAGAACGGCTCACTCTCATTCCGCTGAATGTTGATGATGCTACTTTCATTTTCCACTTAGTGAATACAAAAGGTTGGATTCAATTTATTGGAGATAGAAAAATATTGAATGTCGGTCTTAGTAGAATATATGTTCAAAATCTGTTGGATAATGCAAACATAAACTATTGGGTGGTGCATTTAAAAAAGGAGAAAATACCCATAGGTGTCGTTACCATTATTAAAAAAGATTATCTCCCCTTTCATGATATTGGATTTGCTTTTTTGGAAAAATACCAGGGGAAGGGATATGCCTTTGAAGCCGCGGAAAGGATTATCAACTATGCATTGAACGATATAAAAATGGACAATATAGCTGCTGTCACCCAATTGGATAATATCAGATCCATTCAGCTTTTAGAAAAACTAGGCCTTCATTACCATGGCATTATAGAAAACAATGGGGAGAACCTAACCCTATATTTTTTCCATTCTCAACCATTCCAGTAAAAAGGTAAGCACTTCAGGTTCTATGGTTGTCTCCAATATTTTATTTTAAGATCACACTCTTTTTTAGGTAAACTAAGTTTTGAATTAATCATTTGAAGTTCAATTAGTTTGTCTATAGCTATTTGTGGCGTAATGCAATGGTGTTCAAGTAAGGCATCAAATACCCAAAGATGTCCATGAACAATTATATTTTGATGCTTAGCGAATTTTCTGAGGGTATTATCAGAGGTAATTAAAGTAGCATTCAATTTTTGTGCGCAGTATAGCGCAGAACAATCCTTGTCAGACAATTGAGGTTTTTGTAACTGCATTTTCATAACAGCTTGCATATCTACGACGTTTAAATCATGAATAATGAATTTTCTATTTTCTATAAACGGTAGGTATATTAACTTTTGATGGTCATATAATTCATTTTCCAGAATAAGGCTGGTGGAGTGAAATTCCCAGGGAATGCGGAAAAAAGGTTCAACCAATTGAAGTTTTACAAGGTCAATCAAAATATTAGCATCATTGACAACAATGATCATATTGACATAAAAGTGTCCCTAAACTGCGCTAGTTTCATGTTAGATAAACTCGCAGCCTTACTCATGGTTATAATTTCTTCCGCCGTGGCTCTATAAATTAGCTGCATGAATCTGGAGGTGTATTCCATCCCGTTGTAATGACCAAAACCTATTTCACTTTTCAGCTTACTATTTTGGTTCACCTTTATCCTAAACTTTACATATTGGTCATTAGAAATAATAGTCAAATCTTTTGCACGCGCCATAATGGCTTGAATGGATATACCATAAGTTTCTTTGATAAAAATAAGCTCATTTATAGAAATGGAACTTCTTTTATTCCCAAGCTCTTGAAAAATTGTTTTTTTGGGTAAAAGCATTGCCCCGGCGAAACGATGACATAATAACTCTTTCTCCTTCTGGTTTAAATCACTATTTATATTTAGAAGTAGATGCCCTAATTCATGTAATGCAGTAAAACGCTTTCGTTCAACAGAGTGATTTTTGTTTACTACAATAAAGGGAACAATTTGATTTGCCCAGCCTGATAAACCATCAAATTTTTCGTCCACCTCAATTTCAACTACCTTGATATCGTTATCTTCCAGCATTTCCAATACATTTGGCAAAGCATTCGTGCCTAAATTCCATTTTAACAACAGCCTATCAACTGCATCCTCTACCTCTTCCACCGAATTAATAATAGCCACCAGGGGATTAAAAAAAGAATGCTCAAAAAGCAAGAAGGATTCAATCTCCAAATATCTTTCCATACAATCTTTGACTATTTCCTTAATTGAGCTACAATTCCTTACGGTTAGTCCTGCCTTTTTCCGAAACGCTATATTTGTTATTTCAACCTTTGATGATCGCAGAAAATAATCCGTTTTTACATTCAATACCTTTGCTAATGCAATTAGGATTTTACTATCTGGTAGCATCTCACCCCGTTCATATTTGCTAATAGCATTATGGCTTACCTGGCCTTCCAATAAATTAGAAAGTTCACGAAGAGATAAGCCAGCCATTATTCTGGCAGATTTTATCCGTTGACCAAATAGGATTTTCATTATTTTATGTTAGTTTACAATATTACATTTTTTTTATGAAATGTAAACCTACAAATCAAATAATAATTATTTTATATCCTTTTGATACCCTAACCCTATATTTTTTCCATTCTCAACCATTCCAGTAAAAAGGTAAGCACTTCAGGTTCTATGGTTGTTTCCAGCTCACCATATTCCGTGACCGTACAAGTGCTGCACTTTTGAAACAAGTGGTTCATGGAATCAAATTTTTTGATCGTCACTCGCTTATTTCCCCCCTTTTCCAGTGCTTTTTCTATACCATTCAGATTTTCATCGGCAACTACCTGAATATCTGAACCACCGTTTATGGCCAAAACGGGACATTTTACTTTTTGCAAAATGGGTTCCGGATTATAATTTGCAAAAAACCTCCACCATTTTGAAGAAAGCTCTTTGGACATGTTTTTAACAAAAGCATCTATATCGTTTTCCGTGTTTATACCTGTCGTTAACCTCACCATTTCCTTATCAGATGCATTAAACCAATTCAATGTAATTTCCTTTGCCTGTTGGATGCCCACCGTAACATCGTCTGCCTGACTTAATGTTTTTAACAAATTTTTATATAATGGAATATAAGTGTCAATCACCTGTTGAGGCATGCCAACAGATTTAAATACGGCTTCATTTTGTTGTCCCATAAGGTCTGAAATGGGTATGCCAGGTCCGGCGAGGAGCATAATAAAAGAAACAGATTTATTTCTGGCAGCTACCATTGGGGCTATTAATCCTCCTTCACTATGACCTAATAATCCAATCTTTTTTTGATTAACCATGGGTAATGATTTTACAAATCGGACATGTTCTTCTACATCCATCGCAAAATCCTCTGAACTGCTTTGCTGAAAATCACCTGTTGATTTTCCAAAACCCCTATCGTCAACCCTTAAGACGGCATAGCCATTTTTGGTTAAAAAATCAGCCAGGACATGAAAAGGTTTATGATTTAAAATAGATTCATCTCTGTCTTGTTTTCCGCTTCCCGTTATTAAAATAAGGACAGGAAAAGTAGAAGATTCATTTGGGAATGTTAAGGTTGCGCCATAAGTAAGCTTTGTATCTGAACCCTCATAAACGTAATCTTTTGAAATATAGCTAAATGGAGGCTGTGGAGTTTGCGGCTTAATAACTATTTTAGCAGGAATGGTGTCGGAAAATGGTTCCAATACCAAAGGGAAGGTACCGCCTGACTGCATCCAGTTTCCCTCCAGTTTATTTCCCTCCGCAGTCAAATTTCCACTAAAAGAAGCCCCAATCGCTTTAATTTCAATGGACACCTGAGACCCTGACCAATCTGTTTTGGAAGAAGAAATGCCCAATGCTTTCTGCGCCGGGACGTCCCATTTGGACTGCCAGGTTTTATCTGCATTTTGAGTTAGGTGTAATCTCAGCTCAATCTTTTGTGCCCCTGCCTTCAAAATCCCCGACCAGGACTTATTAGATTGCGC
>JBMLQR010000197.1:18253-37535 GCA_049241465.1 Saprospiraceae bacterium
ATATCAAATCTGGACATTTGCATGAATGCATAGGTCGCTTTAGGAGCAGTTTCAGGGTTGGTCATGAGTTTGCCCAAAATGCTTGGCACTACCTGCCAGGAAACACCATATTTGTCCTCAAGCCAGCCACACTGTCCAGCTTGTCCCTCTTTTGTGAAGTAATTCCAATAATAATCTATCTCATCTTGCGTATCGACGGTAAGAACAAAAGAGATTTTTTCATTAAAATTGAGGTTTGGTACGCAGTTATTCAAACACATGAAACGCTTTCCAATCATTTCGAACACAACCGCCATTGGATTTTCGGAAACTAACTTAAAATCGGTAAATACATCTTGATAATACCGCGCCATTCCTTTGGCATCTTGCCCCCATAAACAGATTGAGAATTGCGTAGCCATAATTTTATGATTAACAAAAAAGAAAATCAAAGTTAATTAATATATTTTCTATTAGCTTATTTTATGACCAATAAGTTGAGCCTTACCGAACATGCCAGCAATAATCATCAACTTTTCTTAGTCTAATGGTAAGTTATTTCAACTATTCTTCTCTAAATAATCGATTATGATTGATTTACATGGTTCGTATGCCTTCCAAACTGATTTACACCAGATTTCAATTGCCCGGTCTCGTTCTATTCCATGCTCTTTTTTTAATACATCTTCAATGGTGAAGGTTCCTCTATTTTCAGGTAGTAAAAAAGGTAAAAATTCCTTATTTCGATTTGATAAACGAATATGTTCTAATTGTATTTCTCTGCCTGTGTAACCCTTTTCAACATACAAGTATAAACCTACCAGAGCAAAATAGATTGTAATCAATTTAGTTTTATCATTTGCATATTGAGCTGCAAAAGCATCTACAATGTGCTGATGTATAAAATAGGGACTATGATGAGCTAAAGTATAAAAAGCCAACTCATCATATAAATTTTGTTCCTTCATTTCATTAGTAAAATTATTCGGTGTCCACCCAATCATTTCCAATATCCGAGAAAATAAAAATGATATTAGTGTCAAATCACCCCAAATAATAGAGGATTTTATTTAACTATAAAAGAAATGCCGTTCATATTTGGCCTTAGGCAGGTCAAATATGGTCGGCATTTCTTTGTGGATATAACACATTTTGAAAAAGTGCAAAACCCTTAAGCTTTAAATCCTCCTACTTCCCAACCTTTCCTGTAAGGCCGGCTGAGGTGTTTATTTGCCTCTTTCAGATTGGAAAATTTCATTTTTTTATGGTTCCATTCCAGTAATTTACCAGGTTCTTTCAACGCAACGGTTCCTAAAATGATGGCTTCTGCCATTGGTCCCGATTGTTCGAAATGGCTTTCCGTTTTGGTTCGACCTAAGCATGCATCCGCAAAATGATGGTAATGATCTCTTTCTTCAAGCTTTGGAGGCATTACTTTTTCAAATTTAGCTTGCGGCAACAACACGGCCATTTTGGTATGTGGTATTAACAAAGCGCCTTCTGTCCCGACAAGCATAGCAGATTCCGCAGGATAATCACTTAGCGAAAATAAGGCCCGAACATCTTCCGGCGGATAAAATTCACCATCAAACCATTCTACTTGAACGGTGTCAGAAGCCGTCATCTCATTGCCTGGAAATATCCAGGTGATGTGATTGGATTGTGGCCAGGTATCTGCCATTCTCTCGGGTGATTGTTGCCATGATTCCTGTACACGAGCCTGTACAGACAAGGGGGCAGTCAAACCCATTCCTTTCCAGACAGCATCAAAAATATGGCAACCAATATCACCTGACCAACCTGTTCCGAAATCTTGCCAGGCTCTCCATTTTGAAGGATGATAAATGGTTGGAGAATAAGGTCTCATGGGTGCTGTTCCCACCCAAAGGTCCCAATTCAAGGTAGCAGGTGGATTTTCACCCATGGAAGGTCTCGGCCCTTTATATCTGTAAGCCTCGGTAGCACCGGGTCTGTTACTACATAAATAGACGTTTTTAATTTTACCAATGTGACCTTCTTTAATCCATTGCACACCAGTCCGGTCACCTAATCCCGAGGCATGTTGCGTACCAAGTTGACTCACTATGCCAGCTTTACTGGCAGCTTCCGTCAAAACACGGATTTCCGCCACATCATGGCACATAGGTTTTTGGCAATAGACATGTTTTCCCAATTGAATGGCTTGAAAACAAATCGCAAAATGATTATGATCGGGCACACTCACATTTACCGCATCGAACGCATTCGCTTCATTCTTAAAAAGCTCCCGCCAATCGGAATATGTTTTTGCATTGGGAAGTGCCTCAGCGGCTCTTTTCAAATGCTTTTCGTCCACATCACAAATGGCGACAATGTCAACATCAGGGTGCGATTTGAACTTATTCAGGTCATGCCAACCCATTCCGCCAACGCCTATACAAACGTGTCTTAATTTATTTGGAGGGGAAACATTTTTTGCCTGACTGATTAAAAGCGGAGCAACCACAGCAGCAGAAGCCGCTTTCAGGATAAACTCTCTTCTTGAAATATCATTTTTTCTGGAACTCATAGGTCAAGTTTAGGTATTGAGAAAAACTACCATTAAAATAAGCCATATTCTTTTAAAAACCTAATTTTTCAAGAATATTGGGAATGATGTTCAATCAGATAAAATAATCTCCGTCATTCAATAAAGGCTTATAACGGCTGTTCTGCGCCATATTGAAATTCGCAAGACTACACGACTAAAGGACTGCCCTTTTTGGAATTCTCACAATAAAAGGATATATTGCATAAATAATGGGTGTGTTGAGTTGCACAAAGCGGGTTGTTGTGGGTAATAGGCTGTTAAAACTGGGCTCCAAATGAATTAACTTCGAACAATGAGTACGACAGAAATAAAGACAAATCTGCATAAAATCGTCGACCGGATTGAAGATGAACGCCTTCTGAGGGTAATCTACGATTTCCTTGAGGTCAGGGAAAAATCGAACGAGGGACAGCTTTGGAAAACGCTAACAACCGAACAACAACAGGAAGTTCTACAAGCTTACGAGGATTCAGAGAATGACTCCAACTTGATTGATGACGAAGATGTTTGGCGGAAACTGAAATGAAACTCGTCTGGACGGAGAAAGCCCAACGGAGAATAGGGGAGATTCTTGAATACATTGAAAGGGAATTCGGAGCAAAAGCCAGGCAGACTTTCCGTGAAAAGACTCAAGACTTCACCCGAATACTGATTCAGTTTCCAGAAATGGGCACCCTTGAAATAAAAGAGAAAAACCTAAGGGGATTCCAACTAACAAAACAAACGAGAGTATTCTATCGGGTGAAGAAAAACTGCATTATTATTCTGACGCTCTTTGATTCTCGGCAGGATCCGAAGAATAAGCCGAAATAGCCAACTGCACACAACAAGGCATAGCAGGCATAAGGAGTGTTCACTCTTCAAATAAATACTAAATTCGTTTGAACGCAACGGCTGGACAGCTCGGAATTGGTACGCTTGGCAGCCTTTTTCCGGTGGCTTTAACAAGCAAACCAACCACCCAGATAACTTTAAAGATTAATTATGACCTGTTACCGCTGTTTTTCGACTTCGAATCGGTAAACCAATCAGTGTTTAGCACCAATAGAAAAATACTTAAAATAGCTTCAGTAATTTTATCATGGCGACACTAGATATTTTTACCTGAAACTATGCTTATATTCAACCCCTAAAAAGGGGAATGAGCAATTCTATGTATGATGTTATCATTGTCGGCGGTGGACATAACGGTTTGGTTGCCGCAACGTATCTGGCAAAAGCGGGAAAATCGGTTTTATTGCTGGAAGCAAATGAGTCGTTGGGTGGTGCCACTACCAGTATTCGTGCATTTCCTGATTTTGACGCGCGTTTATCCCGATATTCTTATCTGGTTTCGCTTTTACCTGACAAAATTGTTCAGGATCTGGGATTGAAGTTCAAAACCCTTCAAAGGGAGGTGATGAGCTATACGCCTCTTTCTGAAAATGGAGATCCAACCGGTCTGATGGTTGCCAGAACCTGGAACGAAGAAACCATTGCCTCCTTTGAATCGCTCTCCAATGGTAAGGACGATATGACTGCATGGCAAACTTTTTATGATGAAATAGCCCTTTTTGCTCAGAAAATAGCCCCTACTTTTCTTGAACCTCTTCCAACGAGGCAGGAATTAAAAAAGCATATTAATCTTGACCCTACTTGGCAGTACTTAATGGAAGAACCTATCGGGAAAGTAATTTCGGAGCGATTTAAAAATGACTTTGTAAAGGGTGTCATTCTTACTGATGCCCTGATTGGCACCTTCGTTTCTGCTTTTTCCATGCAGGCAAATATTTGTTTTCTATACCATTTGATTGGAAATGGTACCGGCGAATGGAAGGTTCCCGAGGGTGGTATGGGCGCTCTGGTCACTGAACTTCATAGGGTAGCTTTGGAAGCAGGTGTTGAAATACGTTGCCATGCTCGAGTAAAAAAAGTGGAAAGTGATAACGACAAAGTTACTGTCACCCTGGAAAATGAAGAAATGATTCATAGTGCCTATTTGCTTTCCAATGCAGCCCCACAGGTTTTGGCAAAATTGAGGGGAATTGATCCGCCAGCCAGTCTGGAAGGCGCGCAAATGAAGATAAACATGCTGGTCAAACGACTTCCTGAATTTAAATCTGGGGTTAATCCGAAGGATGCTTTTGCCGGTACACTACATATTAACGAATCTTTTTCCCAGTTGGAACTGGCCTATCAAGAGGCTAAAAATGGCCAGTTACCCTCTACCCTACCTCTTGAAATTTATTGTCATACCTTAACTGACCCTACCATTTTAAGTCCTTCGCTACAACAGGAAGGATATCATACTATGACCCTTTTTGGCATTCACACCCCTGCTTTTTTATTTGATGGAAACCATGAGCAGCAAAGGGAAGCAGCAAAGGATGCTGCCATTCAATCTTTGAATCAATATTTAAAAGATCCTATTGAATCTGTTTTGGCTGAAACGCCAGATGGTAAAAAATGTATTGAAGTTAAATCTCCACTGGATATTGAGGCGGAGATCGGTTTACCCCGGGGAAATATTTTCCACAAGGATTTATCCTTTCCGTTCCGGGAGGAAAATGAAAAGCCAGGCTGGGGTGTTGAAACCGATGATCCAAGAATTTTCATCTGCGGTGCCGGTGCAAAACGGGGCGGCGGTGTTAGTGGCATACCCGGACATAATGCGGCCATGGCGGTTTTAGCACTTGATTGATAATTACCTAACAACAAGGTATTTTCTAAAGGCTAAACTCCTTTAATCAATCTTTATGATTTCAACGAAATTGTCGAGATTCCCAATTTTCACCAAATCTCCCTCCCTGTTTCCTAAAAGGGAAATAGCCAGAGGTGAATCTATGCTAATTTTTTGAACCCCTTCCTTCAATTCGTTTTTAACCACATAATTAACAATTTGAACCGTTATAACTTTACTCAGTTCCATATATTTCACCCGAACCACACTATTTAATTTGACCACTTTGGTTAAAACAGGTACTTCCACTTCCACCATAGTATTGGAAATTTTAGCTCTCACAAAACTATGTTCAAATAACTGATCGCCCTCTGGTAATCTTTGCTGAGCTATTTCTTTGATATAGGCGATGAGTTTAGCTTTTTCCCTTTCCGGGTTTCGCCACCAATTAACACTCCATATTCGTAGAAATACAAAGCCGCCTTTTTCCAAAATTTTCTTCCTGTGAAGGTCATGTAAATAGGCTTCCCTTTGATCATGTTTTTTAGACCCATCACATTCAATGGCCAGTTTGGGTGCACCATTTACCTTTGGATCAAATAAAATGTCAATATTAAAACCCGCAAATTGAAAAGGCGCTGCTACTTTATCTTCCCCAAATGCCTGAACCAAAACATCATAGACCACTTTTCCAAATGCAAAACCGCTGCTTTTATTTTGCAGCATATTATTCCTTTCTGCAGAACTATTTTTACTCAACGCATTTAAAACAGCTATTCTTTCTACATTATTATCTTCACTAACCGCTTTACAATAAGCCAGATATGCAAAAAATACAGCCCCTCTGTTATTAGCTGCCTCCTTTTCCAAATGTTCCTTATAATTTAAATAAATTTCTTCAGGAACAGAAGTACAAACAAACACCTTGTACTTCGCCCGTGTGACGATAACATTTAACAATTTAAAACCCTTCGTTAAATTAATAGGTCCGAAACGATTATAAAATTTCCCCTCCTTTGTTTTACCAAAAGTGGTGGATAATATGATAATATCCCGCTCGTCTCCCTGAATATTCTCCAGGTTTTTCAGAAAAAGCCCCTCCCCTTCCAAGGCTTGCATCTTTTCATTGAAATCATTATATTTTGCAAGCTTCCTTCTATCGATAATCTTACTTTTTATAAGATTCCTTTGCGATATATTAAACGTTGCGATGCCCACCGATGGGTATTTTCCATTAGGAAATTTTTGAATGTGCTTCTCTAAAATATCTAATATCATATCCGCCTCATCCTGATTAACGTAATCTTTGTACAGGCCATTTACCTGAAAAAGTTGAATAGGATTATAATCAAAAGGATTAGGCAGCGGTTGCAATCTTTGATTATAAAAGGCAAAATTTGAAAAATCAATTAAAAATGGATGCTTTGAACGATAATGAAAATCAAGATGACATTTTTCAAAATTCAATTCTGTTCCAAAATCAAGTAAGGACTCGCAAGAAAGTAAAATATTATCCTTATCGAGTTTTATGACGTCCTCTTCTTCCTCCAATTCGTCCTCATCTTCCACAGCGCCATCAAAAACCTTACTAAAATAGTTAGACGGAGGCATTTGATTTTCGTCTCCTGAAATGATAATTTGCTTTCCCTTTAAAATGGCTGGCAAATTATCTTCAAGTCTTAATTGACTGGCCTCATCAAACATAACCACATCAAAATAATTATTCTTGCCTTTGAATAAATTACTGCAAACATCTGGTGTTGTGAGGATAATAGGAAAATAGTTAGTGAAAAGGTCCAAGTCAAATTGTACTATTTGCCTAAGCGTTAACCGTTTGTATCTTATACTGCTTCTCTTATTATACAAATTTTCTATGGAAAGCGTTGGATTACTCCGCTCAAATAAATTGGAAAATTCAATCATTTTCGAATGCCAATAATCTTTAATATATCCGAGTTGGGCGGTATCCATTCCATCCAGCGTTACCGATAATTCATTAAGATCGAAATCATTGGAAGGTAAGTCCTCATTGGCTACCTGGTTCAATAAGGCATTAAAGTAAAAAACCAGAAACGTTTTTCTCCAATCCTCCCTATTCATCAGTTCATCTAATAATTGCTTATATTTAAGGGGTTGTTTCAAATAAAATTGATACCAATTGAACTGATGTAAAAATGGATCTTCTTCTTTATGTAGAAATTCCTCTGTTATCTGAATAACCTGTTCGATGCCATATATGAAATCTGAATAAGTATGATTTTGAATAGGGAAATTAATCCATTGATCTTCGTTAAAAAGAGTGTAAAGGGTTTGTACCTGATTTTTTAATTGACTTAAATGATCATTTTGATGCTCAGGTTGTTGATAAAACAATAAATTGATACCGCCATATTCTGCTGCTATATAATCATTGGATAAGACGGGGGGCTTCTGGAAATATTTCTCCAATGGCTTAATGGCCGACACATTATGAAGAATAGTATCACCCATTAGAATATTTTCTACATCTTTTGCCTGACTTAAAAAGATAGCTAAATTTTGGAAAAGATCCTTCACAGTAGCCTGATCTTTAATTAACTGTCTTTTTTTACCCGAGAAAATAGCACCTAACCTGAAGCCAAAACGTTTTGTCTTTACCTCATCATAAAAAAGAGGTTCATTTTTATATTTACCAACCACCGCAGATAACTGATCCAAGTAACTTCTACAAATTTTTAACTCTGCCTGATATTCATTATTTCTGAACTCTATAAAATCATTTTTATACTGTCGTTCAGACTCCTTGATTTGATGTAAACTCCTTTTATAATGGTTAATAGCCTCTTTAATCTGATTATTTAAATGATATGGATTATCAACTTTATATTTTTCAATATGAATGACCTTCAATTCCTCAAAGGGTTTAAATTCCTTATAAAGTAAAATGGCCCTATCAATCAGTTGAATTATTTCATCAAATTCCTCCGTAGTAAAAAGGAAATTTTTTACATCATAGTCGAGCTGAACATAAGGTTTTACATGGTTAAGTTCAAGTAATAACTCCCCAACAAGGTCAGTCCAGTTTTTATTAGCTACATACTTGTCACCCAGCTTCCTGTGTTTTTTATTAATGTCATGTATAAATCCATTGGCTTTAATAATCACTTTATCCAAAGCCTCTTTAGAAAAATTAAAGGTTTGTTTTCTAAAATCAATAGTATCCAATCTACCCCTTACAGAATCAACTACTCTTTTCCTATCTTTAACAATATCCTTTATGAGAATAAAATGATGATCTAAACCATAGTTCAGGAGTGCATTTTCCAATACTTCCAAAGCGGTTCGTTTCTCACAAACAACGATTGTCTTTTTATGATTCTCCAGGGCATTAATGAGAATGGCAGTCAAGGTTTGA
Organism: Saprospiraceae bacterium; assembly: GCA_049241465.1. GTDB lineage: Bacteria > Bacteroidota > Bacteroidia > Chitinophagales > Saprospiraceae > BJGN01. The sequence goes on from JBMLQR010000197.1 coordinate 26,855, forward strand.
CTTTTTCCGGTTCCTGGTGGACCCTGAATCAATATTTTTCCACCATCCTCAAGGGCATGTAAAATGCGCTGTTGAGAAGGGTCAGTTTCTATACTTGAAATGGACTGAAAAGAGTGATTAATTGGACTTTCTGGCAGTAAATTTAAATGATCCAACGCCAATAACCCATTATAGTCATGAATTATATTTTGTTTTTGCACTTCGAAAATAGAGAAAAGGCCACAAAAATCTATAAATCCCTCCGCTGAATTTTCCGTTAACTTTTCATAGTATTCTTTCTCTTTGATAGGAGAAATGCTGTTCACTTCTTGTTGAAAAGTATCATATAAATGATCCGGAACCTGAGTGTTAATGGCCTTGACGAGGTTTAAACAAATATCAATTAACTCTGCCTTTGAAATGAGTCCGTCATCCAGTATTTCATTAGAAATTTGTTCTATGGTAACATTCGCATCATTTAATAAATGATTAATCAATACTTCATTTAAATAAATAGGATCATCTTCGTTTCTATAAATTTCCCAAGTATTAAATTCTTTCGTTTCTCTAATTTTTAGAGCCCAGATTAAAACAGGAGCAACCGTTAATTTTTTATCTATTCTATCTCTGCGGACTAATATGGGATAACCAAAACCAAAGGTATTTATCCCTTTTTCCAACTCAATAGTTTCCGTTTGATTAATTAAAATTTCTAACGATTTGGATATTTTGGCCAGCTGATTCTTGTCCTCCTCAAATAACGTATTTAAATCAGACACATTATTTTTCCAGCTAATCTTGAATTTTAAAGGTAATTCCGTGAGTAAAGATTGAATAAATTTATCTGGCAAATTTTTATCAATATAAGAAAGTCTGTGCAAGTCAAATTTATACCTCGATTTTTGGGGAATAGCATTTAAATGTACACCCCTTCGATTTCCTATTTTAAGCCTGCGCTGAAGTTCTGTTAATAACCTCTTATTTAATGGATTAGCTACATTTGAAATGTTGGAAACTGCTAAATCTGCTACATTTTTCAACATTTCCCATTGGGGCATTCCCTGAAACCAAACGTAAGTATCATCGGATAAATTAAGATTATGAAACTCAATTAAATTAAAAGGTCCTACAGTTTCTCCGTTACTTGCATAGTAAATCTTTAATTCCATCTATCATTTTTTATAAAGATAAAGTTATTAAGTCAATTGAATGGGGTTATCTTTCATAAATCAACGAAATAGTCGGATTAATTTTGGCTATTGAATCTAAATAACTAGGCGGTAACTTTGTTTCCCAAACATAAATCCTCTGTATTTTTGGCAACTTCATTAAATGATTAAGGGCAGCAACATTGACCTGAGTTTCATAAAGATTAATTTCGGTCAGATTTTTTAATCCCCCTAAAGCCCAAATTCCCTGATTAGAAATATCATTTTTACTTAAGTTCAATTTAAATAAATTTTCTAATTGCCCCACTATTTTTAAATCTTCATTACGTAACCCGGTATTGGACAAATCGAGCCAAACCACCTGTTTTTTTATTTCTTGCAAAAGCTTTAGATCAGGTTTCCCTTTTCCTGTATATTTTACTTCAAGCAAGGCACTTTGTCGATAAATCGGCTGAATTAGGAATCCATTTTTTGCTAAATGATCGTATTTGGCAGGCTTAACATTCAAAGAAAGCAAGGGATTTTCATTCAATTTAAAAAAGGATTCAAACATAGATTTCCTTTTTGCATCTAACTGGAGCTGCGCCAATCGTTTCGTTTTCGGGGCTCCTATTTCTACCCAATAGGAAAGAATAGCCAACTGTTCCTTTGAAAGCGGGGCTTTACCATTCGAAGGCATAAACTCCTTATGGCTTTTAGGTAGATGAGTCCTCCTCACCAATTCCTCCTTATCTCCCATTTTTTCATAATTTGTCAAATCTAAATCGCCTTTACTTTTACCCGGCTTATGGCAACTGAAACATTTTGCTTTAAAAATAGGAACAATGGCATCCTCATATAATTCAACCTCATTTAATTGGGTAATAACTTTCCTCTTTTCTGTAAAAAGATAATCTTCCCCGTGAGTTAGGGAAGCGCCCAGATGAATGGTTATGACAAATAAAATACCAATAAAAATAAGAATGAAATTTTTTTTAAATATCAAATAAGTGATAAGACCCATTGTCAGGAATATACCGGCATATTGATGGAAAAGTAGATTTGTCCCCTCTTGATTTTCACTTAGTAATAGACCTGAAAACACTGAAAAAATAGCGGCTAAAGTTGCTAAGCGCCAGATTAAAGGCAACAGGATAAGATAGGGAGCCTCCGGTTTTTTCCATTTAAGCAGGGTCAGAACCAGGGCAAGAAAAATAAACCCTATGGGAAGATGAACCCATAAAAGGTGAGATTTTCCAAGTAATTCCAACACTGCCATCTAATATATTTTAAAAAATGAATCAAGCTAATATATCAGTTACAATATTTCCGTGCACATCAGTTAACCTAAAGTCCCTACCACCAAAACCAAAGGTTAATTGCTTATGATCCATCCCGAGCAGATGCAACATTGTAGCATGAAGGTCATGGATAGTTACTGGATTTTCAACCACCCGATAGCCATATTCATCTGTTTTACCGAAAATAGTTCCGCCTTTGACCCCACCGCCTGCCATCCACATACTAAAAGCGGAAGGATTGTGATCTCTGCCATCATTTCCTTGTGCAAAGGGGGTTCTACCGAATTCCCCTGTCCAAACCACCAACGTTTCGTCCAGTAAACCTCTCACTTTTAAATCTTTAAGAAGACCTGCAATGGGTTGATCCACCGCATGGGCATTAAGTTCATGTCCCATTTTTAAATTAGCATGCTGATCCCAGCGATCAAGTCCACCAATGGAGGGACAGGTAAGCTCTATAAAACGAACCCCTCTTTCCACCAAACGTCTGGCTAACAAACATTGCGCCCCATAATTTCTGGTATTTGGATCTGGAGAATTCAAGCCATACAATTCTTTTGTGGCCGCCGATTCTGATGTAAATTCTGTCAGTTCAGGAACCGATGATTGCATCTTATAGGCGAGCTCATAATTTTTAATAGCCGCTTCAATGTCGTCCGCCTCCTGACCAGCCATTAATACTTGATCCCTTTCATTTAGAAAAGACAATTTCTCTTCCTGAAGCCCTGAAATGGAATCCAAAGGATTAATATTAGCCATAGGCTGCGCTCCCGCTTTTAACAAAGAGGCTTGAAAAGTGGCAGGCAAAAAGCCATTTTTAAAATTATCCAGACCACCCGGCGGAATCAATCCACCGTCCAGGACCACATAACCTGGTAGATTACTATTTTCACTTCCCAGCCCATAATTTATCCAGGCGCCCATACTTGGCCTACCTTGCAATCCACTTCCGGTATGAAGAAAATAATTGGCATTGGTGTGTTCCGGGAAATTTGAAACCATAGATCTTACCACTGCCAGATCGTCCACACAGGTGGCAATATGTGGAAATAGGTCACTCACAGGGATACCAGATTGACCATATTGTTTAAAATTCCAGGGACTTTTCAATATTTTACCTACCTCTCCGAACTGCGTATTATCTACCTTAAATTTACGAAACGGATCCTCTCCATTTTCCTTATCCAACCTTGGTTTAGGGTCAAAAGAATCGACCTGAGAGACACCGCCATCCATATAAAGGAAAATGATATGCTTTGCTTTTGGCAAAAAATGAGGGGGAATAGCCTGCAAAGCGCCATATCCACCGGCGGCATTCTTATCATTTCCCGAGGTTGTGCAGGAAGAAAGATAGGAGCCGAAAAGGCTGGATAAAGCGATGGAACCAAATCCGCATTTGCAAATTTGCAGCATTTCCCTTCTGGAAACAGGCCTGTAAAAAGGTGGATGGCTATGGGACATATCAAATGAGATAAATAAATTCTTTTAAATTAAAATGGGTATGAATAAAATCTTTCCAAATCATTTCATCCAGCAGTTTTTTATCCTTTCCCTGATGTTTCTTTTTTAAAGATTCATAAAACGAGCGGGCACTTATTATTTCTTCTTCGCTAGGATTCCTCGAAAAAGCCCGTTGGTAAATCCATTGAATTCGTGCTGTAAATCCTGAAATACCCGTTTCATTCATCTTTTTTACCATAACAGATGCCTGATTATGTATAAAAGGGTCATTCATTAAAATAAGTGCTTGTGCTGGAACATTGGTAACCGTTCGTTTTCCAAAAGTTGTAAAAGGAATGGGCCTGTCGAAAGCGGACATAAATGGATCCAGGAAATTTCTTCTCATTTCCACATATATACTGCGCCTTCCCTCCCCGTCCATAGGTCCTGATTTACCTGGTTTTCCTCTACCATTCATGAACGAAGTAATATGTACAGGAACAGATTTGCCAAATAAGGTCGAATCCAGATTACCTGATACCGACAAAATGGCATCACGTAAGGACTCCGCTTCCAATCTCCGAAGGGGATAAAAGGATAAATAATGATTTAACGGATCTTTCTTTACCGAAGATTCCTTCCCTTTTGTTGTTCTTTTGAATGTCTCGGAAAGAACTATTTGTCGTATCAATTTTTTCATAGAATATCCATCTTTCACAAAAGAAAGAGCCAGATAATCAAGCAATTCCGGATGAGTAGGTAATTTCCCTTGCAATCCGAAATTATCAACGGTTTCGACGATTCCTTTTCCAAATAAATGATGCCAAACCCTGTTTACAAAAACCCGGTAAGTCAATGGATTATCCTTATTGGTAATCGCCTCTGCCAGAGCTAATCGACCACTTCCAGAAACATTCAAATTAAATTTACCTGTTGATAAAGCGGACAAAAAGGAACGGGGAACCTTTTCTTTTGATAACTCATTATGATTTCCCCGAATAAAAACGGGACTATTTTTCCCAAATCCATCGGTAATACTGCTAATGAATTCGGTGGAATCCGGGAAGTAAGATTGATATCTCTCCTTTTTTTCCAGATACACTTTTATTTTTTTGCTATCCAGAGATTTCTGTGGGTTCCATTTTGCTGAAATAAGCGGCGGTTCAAACCATTTGTCATTAAAAGAAATAACATATTTTACCTCTACAAAGGCATCTTTCGGCATTTTAAATAAATGATTATCATATATCCCTGGAAGGATCTCTACATAGGCTTTATGTCCTTTCCACTGGCTTACATCAAATAAGTATTTATCCATTTTTTCATTATCCACTTGTTTAGTCAAGCCCCCATAAATAGGATAACTTATCAATTGAAAATTGTCAATAATAATACGAATGGTCCCTTTATTTCCTGAAGCATAAACGCCAATATTATTTTTATCGATAATGAAATCAGGCGATCTCAAGGCACCAAAAACACCCTTTGCCAATCTTTTACTGGATGCCTTTCCCGATTCGAATCCGACCAGGTTTGCTTTTTTATTAAAAATGGGGTCTCCCAGCGTGGTTTCATCGGTGAAAGCAAGACCATCAGATTTCCAACGATTCAAATCTGAACCTGTGAAATTTCCAAGGACAGAATCGGTATTGGACATCACCTTATTTTTCGAAAATTGATCCATCCAGTTCAAAAGAACCAAATCCTTTAGCGAATCCTGCACACCCTTTAAGGTCTCAAATCTCTTTTTGGTTTCATAAATATGAGGTGAAGCCGGAGAGAACCTGGTTCCTTCCATAACACCATAAAGGGCATAATAATCTTTAGTGGAAATGGGGTCAAATTTATGATCATGGCATTTTGCGCATGAAACCGTTAAACCCAGGAATGTTTTTCCTGTGACATCTATCAGATTATCGATTCTGTCTGCCTCGTCCTTACGGATATCAACAGGGCTATGCGTCCCTTCCGGAAAGGCGAAAAATAAGGTTCCCAATTGGGATTCATTGATTTTTTCTACCTTATTAATCCTGGGTTGTGGCAAAAGATCTCCTGCCAGATGTTCTTTAACGAGCTGATTATAAGGAACATCTCCATTAAATGCGCGAATCAGGTAATCGCGATATCTCCATGCGCCAGGAATGGCATAATCAAACTCATGCCCTTTTGTTTCGGCAAAACGAACCAGATCCATCCAATGTCGGGCCCATCGTTCCCCAAAATGAGGCGAGTTCAGATATTTATCTACCATTTTAGGATAGGCATCTGAAGATGAATCATTTAAAAAGGATTGTACTTCCGAAGGTGACGGCGGTAATCCTGTAAGAAGGAAAGATACCCTGCGAATGAGACTATTTTTTGATGCTTCCTCTACTGGAGTAAGCCCCTGATTTTTCATCTCCCTGTCTATGAAATAATCTATGGGATTTTTATTTTTATCGGGTGTATTTTGTTTTTCGGGAGAAATAAAGGCCCAATGAGGTTTCCACGCCGCACCCTGTTGAATCCACTTTTCTAATAATTCTTTTTCCTTTTCGGTCAATACCAATTTCGAATCAGGCGTGGGCATAATCATATCAGGATCTGTATGATTTATCCTGAAAAGCACCATACTTTTTTCTGTATGTTTCAGATCAATGGCTCTGTTTCCTGACTTCAGGAGGGCGGTTGCACCTTCATAGGTATCTAATCTTAAATTTGCTTGACGGCTACTGGCATCAGGACCATGACATAAATAACATTTTTGAACTAAAATGGGTCGGATATGATAATTAAAATCTACCGTAGCGGGCATCCTGTTTTCAATACTTCGGCACCCCCAATAGAGGAGCAACATACAGAGCGTAAATCCTGATAAATAAGCATAGCGCATAAACATAGCCGCAATAATTTACCTTTAAAATAACACATTTTTATTTATCCATTCTTTTTATTATTATTGTTAAAAAGGAAAATGATAAAAACGGGCATTATTGGAATTGGCAGGATGGGGCGCATTCATCTTGAAAACTTATGTACTCAATTATCAGGTGTAGAAGTACTTGCAGTAATGAATCCGGGTAAGGAAGGCCAGCAATTTGCTGAAAAATGGGGCGTTCCAATAATCACCGATGATGCAGACCTTGTTATTAAAAATCCAGACATTGATGCCGTAATTATTTCCTCTTCTACGCCATTTCACGCCGATTATGCCATCGCTGCGGCAAAGGAGGGAAAAGCTATTTTTTGCGAAAAACCTTTGGATCTTCATTTGGGAAAAGTAAAAGAGGCATTGGACATCATCGAACAACATAAGGTTCCGTTTATGTTGGCATTTAATCAGCGTTTCGACCCTCATTTTAATGAAGTCAAAGAATTTATCAATTCAGGAAAATTAGGAGACCTGAACGCTGTCCATATCATAAGCCGAGACCCCGCACCTCCTCCTTTACATTATCTCCAATCTTCTGGTGGTTTGTTTTTAGATATGACCATCCATGATTTTGACATGGCACGTCATCTTATCGGATCAGAAGTGATGGAAGTGTTTGCGAAAGGATCCAGCAGAAATTATCCGGAAATTGGCCGCATTGGAGACATAGATACCGGTTATGTATGGTTGACCTTTGAAAATGGGGTGACGGCAATGATAGAGAACTGTCGGGCTACCAACTATGGTTATGATCAGCGATTAGAAGTATTTGGTACAAAAGGAATGATAAAAACAGAGAATCCATTAAAAACAACCAATCAGTATCTGGATGCTCAAGGTGTTCATCTTTCCAGAAATCAAGATTTTTTTATGGATCGGTACACGAGCTCATACCTGCTGGAGTTAAAAGCATTTTTTCATGCCCTGGTGCATCACATACCTATGCCCGTTACCGGAATGGATGGACTTAAAGCTATGGAAATAGCTATTGCTGCCGAAAAATCCAGATTAGAAAACAAACCTGTTCGGTTAAGTTCCCAATGATTGCCGAAGTTCGTGAATAGTGCCCTGCAAAGAGCCATTCAATAGCTCCCCTTTCGTATTTCTTACTTTGTAATCAATGGTAATGACATCCACTGGCTCCAGGTTTTCAATATGTAAAATCAACTTTTTACCTTCCACCTGAACCTTTGTAATTTTTAGAGTTTTTTGATTTAACCGATCTGAACCATATTTTTTACTTCTTAAAAGTTGCCAGGTATGAACATCATAATTTGATAAATCACTGGCTGAAACAGGATCTAAAGCAGCGTCAAAATCAAGAGAAATATGTTTTTCATGGACATTCATCTTAGTAGGTACAGACAGCGTTTTTCCGGTAAACCGAATTCTATAAAAACCGCCACCTCGCATCATTTGATTGGTACCCCAGGCAGACATTCCACAAACATAAAGTTGACCATCCTCATTATTGAATCGTCCTCGCATAACGCCCGTCAGGAGTTTAATACCTGGAAGATCAATGACGGCTCCTTGTTCCATACCATTTACAGACTCGTGTAAAACCAGTTGAATTTTGCCAAAGCCATAAGATAAACTTAACAGACCGCCATTTAAGGCACCCCATTTCTCACTTTCTATCCAAACCATTTCCGAAGGAGAACGGTCATAATTCATATCCAACCAAACCAAAGGCTGCTCCATTGCCGCTCTCGACGAATCCTTTGGAGGATTAAATCCCCACATATTTCCATAAAAATTCCCTTGCCCTTTCACCCAATTTATCCTATTCATAGGATTCCAGTACCCCTGCTGGTCTGTTACGATAAAGCTGCCGTCAGGATTAATACAAACACCATTCGCCGCTCTGAATCCAGTAGCAATAATATCTGTTTTGGAACCATCTGCACTTACCTTCAACAAAGTACCATGTTGGGGAATGAGGGCTTCGCGAGCATGTCTTCCACTTTTTGCATAATAAAAATTTCCTTCTTTATCCGTTTGCAAGCCCATGGCAAATTCATGAAAATGATCTGTAACCTGATGATCGTGATTAAAACTTTCGTAAAAATCCGTTTCCATATCCCCGTTGAGATCGCGAAGCAGCACTAATTGATCCCTACAGGTGACATAAATATTTTCCTTTACTATTTTAATCCCTAAAGGTTGAAACAATCCGGAACCTATCCGTTGCCAGGTCAATTCCCCGTCGGCGTGAAGGAGACCTTTGATAAGCCAGACATCCCCGTCGGTAGTACAAGCCACTGCTTGATTTGCATCGTTATAAAAATCCAGGCCACTCAATTTCATGCGACAATTCCAGGGATTTTCAAATGGAGGCGTCAATTCATCCACTGCGAAAGCGCCATTTTCCTTTCCTTTAAGCACCCAGGTTTTCAACTTTTCGGGAAAATGCGGTTGACCCTTCCCTGTGGTGTATTTTAATAAAGATTCTGGTTCCCTGATATTTATTGCATCGGTTGTTGAGGATTGACTACCAATGAGCAAGGAGATATTTACGGTCTTTTCAGGGGAAATTTTCACGTATATCTTTCCATTTTCCTTTTCCAAACTAGCACCTTTCCCAATGATTCTCACATTGGCAGGGACGTTTGCCACATACATTTTTAAGATAGATGTGGAGGGAGAAATATGTAAAGTTCTTAAAAAATGGGAAGAATCAACGTAGTCAAATTTCTCCAGAATATCTGATTTACCAACAGAATAAGATATAATTACTTGATCTTCATAATGATATAGGCCTTTGTAATTTGCCCAATCCTTTGGCAAAGGACCGAAAGCTCTTCCATCTCTGGCTACAAAACGAGGGTCATCAAATTTTCCTGTTTCCGGATTAGCCCAACCGGGACTGACCGAGGTTTCCACCTGTAATTTCCCAATAGTCCGAGGATAGGTTTCATGTTTATCATTGAGCAAAATGGCATCCCAATCTATAAATCCCTTCCCTGTGTAAGCACCTGCCACTCTCAAAAGGTCATGATCAAAAACCATCCAGTTCGTACCTTTTGAAACACCACCAGGTCCCTGGTCCAATCGCACGGCAATACCCTTGTATGCAAAATTATTTTTCGAATAATCTTCATCTTTATAAGGAGAAGGTCCCGGAGAGTGAAATCGGGGAATTCCTGTTTTTTCATCCACTAATTCATAAGTATTCATCAGAAAATTTCCATAATCCATGTCAGCCCAAGGTTGGTAGGGCTTTGAAACAGGACCTCTTGATTTACCTTTGGGAAGGGAAGCCAGATAATCAGGCGTCACTTTCGGCAGGGTAACGGCTTTATTTTTTGTAACAAATTCACTTTGTATGTAATGAATCACATCATATTTTTCCTGAGGGGAAAGCGTTAACTGAGCGGGCATATTGCCGTACCCTTTGGTGATCGTCTGATACATGGCAAACGCATCGCTACCCATTTTAAAAGGATCAGACCAGAATTTCAAAGCGGAGGGAATTGAGCCTTCATTTTCTTCATTTCCATGGCAATTAATACAATTTGCGTTATAAATTCTTTCCCCACGAACCAATGCTTTAGCATCAAAATCTTGAATGAACCCGGCATGATCCAATTTTTTTTCCACAGCAGAGAGATCTTTTGAGGAAAGTTGGTAGCCCTTTTTCTGAGTAGGAGCACAATTAGAGATGAGCAGGGCCATCAGGGAAAAAAAGATGATTTTTCGCATTTCCAATAATTAAGGCAGGTGATTTTCTGAAATTTATGTATCCACTGACCTAAAAATAGTGAAATTAAAGGAAAAAATATATATTCATTTTCCAATTGAGATTAGATGCTCAAAGATGAAGAACTTGATTGAAATTCATTCAATCATCATTTAATAAATAATTTAAGGAGTTTAGCATTTAAAACATCTGAATCATA
>JBMLQR010000198.1:0-7579 GCA_049241465.1 Saprospiraceae bacterium
GAAATAACCACCACTTTATCACCCTTCTTAACCTTTAATTTAGGAGAGAAACGTTTTTGTTGAATGATATTTTTTTTCATGTGCAATGTTTGAGCCTTTGGAAGGCGCTAAATAATTATAATACTTCAGGAGCAAGGGAAACAATCCGCATAAAATCTTTATCCCTTAGCTCTCTTGCCACAGGGCCGAAAATACGGGACCCTCTCGGCTCATTTTGATTATTCAGCAACACACATGCATTATCATCAAAACGAATATAAGAACCATCTTTACGACGAATTTCCTTTTTGGTTCTAACGATTACAGCTTTTGACACTGAACCTTTTTTGATACCTCCTGGAGAGGTATCTTTGACTGAAACGACGATGGTATCACCCACGTGAGCATACCTGCGTTTTGAGCCACCGAGTACACGAATACAAAGGACCTCTTTAGCCCCACTGTTATCTGCCACTCTTAATCTGGATTCCTGTTGAATCATAGTATGTACATTTAGCGGATTTGAAAACGATTAAAGTTACAAATCGTAAATTTCAAAATTATTTTGCTCTCTCAATAACTTCAACTAATCTCCAGCTTTTATTCTTGCTTAGGGGACGAGTTTCCATTATACGAACTATATCACCGATGTGACATTCGTTCTGTTCATCATGTGCCATTAACTTTTTGGTTTTCATGATAAACTTTCCATAGATAGGGTGACGAAATTTACGTTCTACTTTAATAGAAATAGATTTCTCCATTTTGTTACTAGAAACGACACCCACTCTAGTTTTTCTTAAGTTCCTTTCTTCCATGATATTGCGACGTTAGCAATTACAAATTTAATCTTCTTCTGCGCACTTTTTTAGATCTGCCATTTTGTTCTTCCGGAGTAAGAACCAAAATTTCTCTAGACCTTAGTTCCGTGTGAATTTGTGCAATTTCACGACGTAGATTCCTCAAAACCAGAGGATTACCTAAACCTTTAACCGCATGTTCAAACTTTAACTTTTGATACTGCAATTCAGAGCGTTCCAATTCTCCTTGTAAGTCTAGTGTAGCCATTTCACGGAAATCCGTTATTCTGTTATTAGCCATTGTTAAAATGGATTAAATTAATGTTCAAAGACCCTTGCGGGATAATTATTCAGCAATATCGTGGCGAACCACAATTTTTGTAAGACAAGGAAGCTTTTGTGCAGCCAATTTGAGTGCGCCTTCGGCAACATCTCTTGGCACACCATCGAGTTCGAACATAATTCTACCAGCTTTAACTATAGCTACCCAATGATCTAGGGCACCTTTACCCTTACCCATACGCACCTCTTGAGGTTTGGAGGTAATAGGTTTGTCTGGGAAAATACGAATCCAAACTTTACCCTCTCTTTTCATGAAACGAGTCATGGCAATACGAGCGGCTTCAATTTGCCTGTTGGTTAACCTTCCGCTATCCAAAGATTTAAGACCAAAGCTACCAAAAGCAATAGTACTTCCTCTTTGGGCGACGCCTTTTATACGCCCCTTATGTTGTTTGCGGTATTTCGTTCTTTTAGGCTGTAGCATAAAATTCTTTTTTATTGACTTTGACAATAAAGAAAAGAGTCCTTATTTCAAAGTTCGGCAAAGATAAACTTTTTTTAAATAAATACTAACGTTTCCGTTGGTTTCTTCCGTCCGTACTTCCACCTGCTCCTCTTCTACGATTTCCGTCTCTTCTATCACCACCTTTTTCACCACCTCGGTCATTTCCACCTCTGGAGAAACCACCACCACTGTTGTTTCCAGAAACTGGTTTACCACTGGCTTGTTGAGCGACGGCCGGAGAAAGATCACGTTTTCCAAGTACTTCACCTTTACATATCCAGGTTTTAATACCTATTTTGCCATAAACAGTTTGAGCCTCCTGCCATGAGTAGTCGATATCGGAACGAAAAGTATGGAGAGGTGTTTTTCCTTCTTTGAATTCTTCCGAACGAGCCATTTCAGCTCCATTCAAACGACCAGAGATACGGACTTTTATACCTTCAGCACCAGGTGTACGCATGGTAGTCTGAATAGCCATTTTAATGGCGCGTCTATAGTTAATTCGCGCTTCAAGCTGTTTTGCAATTCCTTCACCTACGATAACTGCATCCAATTCAGGCTTACGGATTTCAAGAATATTAATTTGAATATCCTTTCCTGTTAACTTTCTTAATTCACCGCGAATTAACTCAACCTCCTGACCGCCTTTTCCAATAACGATACCTGGACGAGAGGTGTGAATAGTTACCGTCACACGCTTCAGTGTGCGCTCTATTACTACACGAGCAATACCCCCTTTAGAGATACGTGCTTGCAAATAATTACGGATTTGTTCGTCCTCAATAACTTTAGCCGCAAAATCTTTACCACCGAACCAGTTGGAGTCCCAACCTCTGATGATTCCTAAACGATTTCCTATCGGATTAGCTTTCTGACCCATACCTTCTGGTATATTATAATTTGATAAATTAATTATTCCTCTGAAGCTGCAGCAACTGCAACAACTTCACTTTCTAGGGGTACCCTATTTTGCACAACGATAGTCACGTGATTTGTACGTTTACGTATTCTGTGTGCACGGCCATGAGGTGCAGGACGAAACCTTTTTATTTGTGTACCACCGTCAACGAAGGCAGTTTTAATAAAAAGATCAAAATCAGCTACATCATTTCCTTCCGCTTTATTTCCCCAATTGGCTATAGCACTATCTAGTAGTTTTTTCAACCAGATACCCGATTCCCTTTTCGTAAATCGAAGAATAGAAAGAGCATCACTTATTTTCTTTCCGCGAATATTATCCACTACCAAACGCATTTTACGCTCTGACATTGGGACATTTTTCAATTTGGCAATTGCTTCCATATTAAAATCATTGAATACCTATAAGGTATTTTAGTAATTCAAAATTATTTTTTACGATTTCCTGAGTGACCCCTAAAATTACGAGTTGGAGAAAATTCACCCAATTTATGGCCCACCATGTTCTCAGTAACGAATACAGGAACAAAAGTTTTACCATTGTGCACGGCTATTGTTTCACCCACCATATCAGGAATTATCATAGAAGATCTTGACCAGGTTTTGATTACTGATTTTTTCTTCGCTGTTTTGGATTCCATAACCTTCTCTAGAAGTTTATGAAAAACGTAGGGGCCTTTTTTTATTGATCTTGCCATAGCAAATATAATTTGTTAAAGTTAAGCTTATGAGGCTATCCTTAGGTTATGGATTTTTGGTTTTTCTCTTAGTGATAATCAATCTTGAAGAATTCTTCCGAGTATCACGCGTTTTCTGACCTTTGGCCATAATCCCTGTCCTTGAACGAGGATGTCCACCAGAAGCACGACCTTCACCACCACCCATTGGGTGATCGACAGGGTTCATAGCTACCCCTCTAACTCTTGGTCTGTTACCTAACCAGCGATTACGTCCGGCCTTACCCATAACCTGTAATCCATGATCAGGATTTGACGTATTACCAATAGTAGCTTTGCAAGTATTAAGAACACGTCTTACCTCACCTGAAGGTAATTTAATAACTACATACCTCTCTTCTTTATTCATTAAAGTACCATAAGTACCTGCACTCCTGGCCATTGAAGCACCTTTTCCGGGTACCAATTCAATAGCATGGATATTTGCACCCAGAGGAACTTCTTTAAGAACCATGGCATTACCCACGGTAGGAGGTGCACCCGGACCAGAGATTACAGTAGAACCAACGGCTAAACCGTTTGGCGCAATGATATATCTTTTCTCGCCGTCTTCATATTGAAGTAGAGCTATATAAGCGGTACGGTTCGGGTCATATTCAATAGACATAACCTCAGCCTTTACACCGTCCTTATTTCTTTTGAAGTCTATAATTCTATAGCGACGCTTGTGTCCACCACCCTTTTGGCGCATGGTCATTTTACCCGTATTGTTTCTTCCGCCTGACTTTTTAATAGGGGCTAGAAGACTCTTTTCTGGCTCATCGGTTGTTACCTCCGAGAAAGTATTACCCACTCTGAAACGAGTACCAGGGGTAATTGGATTAAACTTTTTTACTGTCATGATATGGTTTTCAATTTAGATTCATCACGGGTAAGCACACCATAAAATCTTACTCATACGAATCGTTAATAATATTAATTACCGCCGAAGAAATCAATTTCCTCACCATGTCCAATACGCACGTAGGCTTTCTTGAAAGATGGTTTTCTACCTTTAAGAACACCTGATTTAGTGTTTCTTGATTTGGCTTTACCAGGAACGACCAATGTGTGGACAGAAACGACAGCTACAGAATACATATCTTGTACTGCTTTTTTGATTTCCAATTTATTGGCTCTCTTATCTACCTGAAAACAATAATTGTTTTGTGTTCCAGCCAGACCCTCCGATTTTTCGGTAATCAGTGGTTTTATTAAAATAAACTTATTTGCCATTGTTCAACTAACTAGTGGGTAATACCCGATTTAAGCTAATGATTCAGTTAACTTTCCAAGAGCTGTTTCAGAAAGTACTAAAGATCTCGCGTTCATGATATCATAAACATTTAAATCCTGTGCTCTTATAACTTTAGCTGTTGGTAGATTCCTTCCTGATAAATACACAACTTTGTCATGCTCAGGAGTAACCAAAATTGATTTTTTCTCTGAAATTTTTAGGTTCTGAAGTATATCCAGGAAAGCCTTCGTTTTCGGGTTTTCAAAAGTGAAATCCTCAATTATTACAATTGAACCTGAAGCGGCCTTTGTACTTAATGCGGATACCCTGGCTAGTTTTCTTACCTTCTTGTTCAACTTCTGTTCGTAATCCCTTGGTACAGGGCCAAATATACGACCACCACCATGATATAACGGGTTCTTGATATCTCCCTTACGAGAGCCACCCGTACCCTTTTGCTTATGAAGTTTACGAGTCGAACCCGCAATTTCACCACGACCTTTTGTTTTGTGCGTTCCTTGACGCTGATTCGCCAGGTAAGCCTTAACAGCTAAATAAATGACGTGGTTGTTAGGTTCTACACCAAATATCGAATCTGGTAATTCAACCTCTCTACCGGTCTCCTGGCCATTTATATTATGAATAACTAATTTCATGCTAATAATATTAATCCCTAAGGACAGTCAATAATTACTTTTTCTCCAAAATAACAGTAGAACCATTGTGACCAGGAATAGCTCCTTTCACAAGAATTAAATTCTTATCTGCGAATATTTTCACTACGCGAAGATTCTTGATTTTAATTCGGTCGTTACCGTCACGTCCTGCCATTCGCATTCCCTTGAATACACGAGATGGATAAGAAGAAGCACCGATTGAACCTGGGGCGCGTTGCCTGTTGTGCTGACCGTGCGTAGCATCATTTACACCCGCGAAAGCATGTCTTTTAACAACTCCCTGGAAACCTTTACCTCTGGATTGACCTATGGCATTGATAGAATCTCCTTCACTGAAAATTTCATCTACAGTAATAGCATCTCCAATAGACTTATTCACTGCATTGAAATCTCTGAACTCGATAACATTAGACTTTGGAGTCGTGTTCGCTGCTTCAAAGTGACCTTTGAGCGCTTTGGTAGTATTCTTTACTCTGGCTTCGCCGAAACCTAACTGTAAAGCATTGTAACCATCTGTATCAGATGTTTTTATTTGTGTAACAACACATGGACCTGTTTCAATAACAGTGCATGCAATATTACGGCCAGTACTATCATAGATACTGGTCATGCCTATTTTTTTTCCTATTAATCCGTTCATCAGATTTTTATTTTAATCTAAATACATCACTGCTAAATATTGGGCAATGAAAATAGACTACGTCAATTTAACTTGAATATCCACACCACTCGGCAATTCCAACTTGGATAGAGCATCCACAGTCTTTTGCGTTGGAGTATAAATTTCAATCATTCGTTTGTGCGTTCTCAATTGGAACTGCTCACGAGATTTCTTATTGACGTGCGGTGAACGGAGCACAGTAAATATTTTTTTCTCTGTGGGCAGCGGAATCGGGCCAGTTACGATGGCACCACTATTGCGAACAGTTTTTACAATTTTCTCCGTCGATTTATCTACGAGATTATGGTCGTAGGAACGAAGTTTGATTCTAATCTTCTGATTCATGCCTTTTAAAGCTAGTTTATGTCAAAAAAATTAAGCTTTCAGGTACATTTACCCGTATGCCAATTACACTCTTATTATTCAGGCAAAGGGATTAACCCTTTGCCTTTTCAATAATTTCTTTTGATACACCTGATGGTGCCTCACTGTAGTGAGCAAACTCCATTGACGAAGTGGCTCTACCTGAGGTGATGGTACGAAGTTGAGTAACATATCCAAACATTTCAGATAATGGAACCTCAGCTGCAATACTTACAGCACCAGGTCTTGGTTCCTGCCCCTTTGGCATACCTCTTCTTCTATTCAAGTCACCGATGACCGGACCTACATAATCTTCTGGTGTTACTACCTCTAGTTTCATGATTGGCTCCATCAAAACAGGTCCAGCCTTACTGGCTGCTGCTCTGAATCCTTCCTTTGCACAAAGTTCAAAAGCTATTGGCTTAGAATCCACCGCGTGCATAGAACCATCATAAACCCTAACTTTCATACTATCCAAAGAATAACCTGCAAGTACACCATTATCCATCATAGCTTTGAAACCGTCAGATATTGGCTTGATATAATTTTTATCGATAGATCCACCTACAATATCCCACTGGAACTGTAAACGTGTTTTACCTGATTTGAAGTCGTCTGATTCCAAGAAAGTTTCATCAGCTGGTCCTAGTTCAAATTCCATATCGGCAAATAAACCTGATCCACCCGTCTGTTTCTTCAAACGCTCTCTGTGGCTAACCGTTTTAGTTAAAGTTTCTTTGTAATTTACCTGAGGAGCTCCCTGGTTACATTCAACTTTAAATTCACGACGCAAACGATCTACGATGATTTCAAGGTGTAACTCGCCCATTCCACTGATTACCGTCTGATTGGTATCTTCATCATATCTAACTCTGAAAGTTGGATCCTCTTCAGCTAATTTAGCTAAAGACATACCTAACTTATCTAAATCTTTCTGTGTTTTTGGCTCAATAGCAATGGCGATAACGGGTTCCGGGAAAACCATACTCTCCAAAACAATCTGCTTATTCAAGTCACAAAGCGTGTCACCTGTGCGGATATCTTTAAATCCAACCGCAGCAGCAATATCACCAGCTTCTACTCTATCGATAGGATTTTGCTTATTTGCATGCATCTGATACAAACGTGAAATCCTCTCTTTATTACCAGACCTTGTATTCATCACATAAGAACCAGCGTCAAGTGCACCAGAGTAAACTCTCATGAAGGCCAAACGACCCACAAAAGGGTCTGTGGCAATTTTGAAAGCTAATGCAGCAAAAGGTTCAGTGACAGAAGGTTTACGATATACTTCTTCATCTGTATCAGGATCAATCCCTTTAACAGCTTCTATGTCAAGAGGAGAGGGCATGAATGCACAAACAGCATCAAGCAATGCTTGTACTCCTTTATTTTTGAATGCCGAACCACACATCATGGGAACGAACTTCAAATCACAAAC
>JBMLQR010000198.1:7679-9945 GCA_049241465.1 Saprospiraceae bacterium
AAATCTACGTGACCTGGAGTATCAATAATGTTTAGAACATATTCATTGTCTTTCCATGACCAGGCAGACTTCGTAGCGGCAGAAGTAATAGTAATACCTCTTTCCTGCTCTTGTTCCATCCAGTCCATGGTAGCAGCACCATCATGAACTTCACCGATTTTATGGCTTATACCCGTGTAGAACAAAATACGTTCTGTCGTGGTCGTTTTACCAGCATCGATGTGCGCTGCGATTCCAATATTTCTAGTATAAAGTAAATTATTAGACATTTTCGGACCTAATATAGGTATTTATAAAATTTCGACAGATGGTTTATACACGGAAGTGAGCGAAAGCACGATTAGATTCCGCCATTCTGTGCGTATCTTCTTTTTTCTTAACAGCAGCACCTTCACCTTTGCTGGCAGCAATCACTTCAGAGGCTAACTTTTCAGCCATACCTTTTCCGCTACGTTGTCTTGAAAAGCGAATCAACCATTTCATACCAATAGAAACTTTTCGCTTTGCTCTGATTTCTGTTGGAATCTGGAAAGTGGCACCACCTACTCTTCTACTTCTGACTTCCACCATAGGCATGATGTTAGTAAGCGCTTTTTTCCATGTTTCGTGCTCGTTAGACTTCGTCTTTTCACGAACAATGTCCATAGCATCGTAAAAGATACCGAATGCGGTACTCTTTTTACCTTCCCACATCAAGTTATTAACGAACTGTGTAACCAGAGTATCGTTAAAACGGGGGTCAGGCTGAATAATTCTTAGTTTTGGTTTTCTTTTTCTCATTTTGAATTAGCGGTTTCTCGCTCAGATTATTAGGACGAACCTGTGAAACATAATTACTTTTTAACCGGCTTAGGTGTTTTAGCACCATATTTAGAACGGCTTTTCTTACGGTTGTTCACACCAGCAGTATCTAGTGCGCCGCGTACGATAGTATAACGTACTCCAGGTAAATCTTTTACCCTTCCTCCGCGAATTAACACGATAGAGTGTTCTTGCAAATTGTGACCTTCACCTGGGATGTAAGCAATAACCTCAATTCCGTTTGTTAAACGAACTTTGGCTACTTTACGAAGCGCTGAATTTGGCTTCTTTGGCGTAGTCGTGTAAACTCTCGTACAAACTGCACGTTTCTGAGGACAAGAATCTAACGCTCTGGTTTTGCTCTTCTCTTTGATTTGGAGCCTGCCCTTGCGAACCAACTGATTTATAGTAGGCATACCTTCTAAAAGTTTTACTGTAAGTGGCTTGATTATTTACTTTCTATCAATAACTTGTTTTAACAAAAACCTCATTATTTCAAAAGCGAAGGCAAAGGTAAGTCTTTAATCTTATCTATCCAAAGGAATTGTAGAAATTATTAAAAATACCTGTTTAATTTCTTAAAATTAATATTTGTGCTTACGTTTGATAAAACATTTAACCCATATACCTTATAAATGTCCCAAATAACTGACATTAAATACCGCACTGATTTTACAGTTCGCGCTGCTGAAACAGATTATACCAGACAATTAACTTTGCCTGGTTTACTCAGAGTTTTTCACGAAGCATCTCTGCAAAGTGTTATCAAACTCGGTCTGTCTATCTGGCATTTAGAAAAATACAATGCCTCCTGGGTTTTATTAAGAAAGGAAGTTAATCTTTACAAAATGCCCGTTCTGGGCGACTCCATTACCGTTGAAACTTTTCCCTCCGGTGCAGACAGGCATTTGACCTACAGAGATTTTAAAGCTTTTGATCAACAAGGCAACCTTCTCGCTACCGCAAGTTCTTCCTGGCTACTGATGGAATTATATGAAAGAAAAATGATGGCTATTCCTCCCGAATTGGTCCAATCCATTGAACGTTTCTTTCCAGATCCTTCTGATTGTCTCCCAAGACCTTCCGGTAAATTACCCTTAGTATCAAATGCAGATTTTGAATGGAATGCACAGGTAGGTTGGTTCGATTTGGATTTCAATTATCATTTGAACAATGTAACCTACGCTTCCTGGATGCTCAACGCACTACCGGAATCTGTTTTTAAATCAAAAACTTTATCTAATTTTCAAATAAGATATACCAAAGAAGCCTTGTTGAATGACCAAATACACTGTTCAACTCAACAGATAAATGAGTTTCAATTTAGCCACCAACTCAATAGGGTCTCCGATGGCGCAGACCTTGCTTATGGTAAAAGTAGTTGGATTTGATTCATCAACCTCAATACATTGCTGAAATATACTAACAAAACTAAAACAATGTTCCCCTAGTCTTTAGTTAATAA
>JBMLQR010000199.1:0-2213 GCA_049241465.1 Saprospiraceae bacterium
AAATTTTTCAATTTCACACTACCCGTTGCCAAAGAATCGGTAGTCATACTGGTATTTGCCGCTAAGGTCCAATCAGATTGGAAGGTGATAGGTGCAGCCACTGCTGTTCCCTGATTCAGAGCCACACTGATAGCCGTAATAGTTAGGTTACTTGGACACAGATCAGCCGCTTTGAAACGAACGTCAATATTTGCTAAACAAGTATTGGGGAAAGTGGGAAAAGTATCTGGCACAGGTACAGTTACAATTGGCGGCGTGGCATCAAATATTTTAACTATCTGCGTATATTGGTAAGAAAATGCTGGGGTGGAATCTCTGGTAAAGGTTGGCCATATTGGATTAGGAAGAAAGCACGATTTGTTATCATTTTTAAATACAAAAGGCGTACCCAATGGTCTAGGTGAGTTATCCTGAGTGGCGGGAAAAATTCTTTCCCTATAGTTGAAGGCAGAATAATTAGTTGGTACTCTGTCCTTTGAAATAAAGAACTCTTCCACCCCATTTGTTCCGGGGGTCGTACCTCTTGTAAAGGTGGTATTATTCAATTCCCTATCCCTGACAAGCAAAAAATATCCAGACCCTTCGGCGACATCATACTGGTCAGAAAAATTTCCATTTCCATTTTGGTCCCATTTCCGGGGAATTACTTGCGTAAATTTAGCTGGATCTAAGGTATTTGGGCATGAATTGGCCCATTCACCCAATTCACACCAATTAATAACGGTATAGGTTCTATACTCTTTGGAACAAACATTAGTCTCGGAACTATCCGCTGCAAATTTAGTAATAGACAGATTCACTGCTAAAATATCGCAGGCCACCTCATACGTTTCCATAACAGGAATTGTCATAGGTACCTGACAATTTAAATTGATGTCGGCGGGTAATAAAATATCATATTCATGAACAGGTAATACTCTTACTCTTTGAGTACAAAGATTGGTACGAACAACCTGTCCCTTTATAGTCTTTACTGCCACCCATTTTCTGATATAAAAGCCAGCGCCACATGTCAAACTTGAATCTAATGAATACTCCACCGTACCAGAACATTCTAAACCACCTATAATAGGCGTTCCAAAACGTGCATTGGCCGTTTGAACATTATAGAGGATAAAACGGTCTTCAGGTTTATTACAGTAAAAGAAAGATTCTGCAGGCGCCTGACAGAACGGAGTAGTCTTGTCTTCAATATTTAACCTCAGCCAGCAAAAAGATGTATTACCCTGTATATCAGTCCCGTGTAATTCAACTATAACAGGACTAAAAACATCGCAACAAAAAAACTCGGCAAAATCTACTAAAGGCGTGTAGTAATTACCCGCCATGTCACCTGTTGTAATCAATGTAAAATGTTCCCTTATATCCCCGTCTAAATCTAAATCATACTTAGTATTGGAAAGAAAATTATTCAGGCAATCTGCCTTAACCGTCCTCCTCACTTTTAGTTGAGCCACAGTACAATTATCGCGGGACCCCTCATTTATGTCACTTACTGAAATTTTAGCATACGATAATCCAGCATTATCACCATCATAGTAACTACTTCCCGAAGGTGTGGTTAAGGTAACATTTAACTGATTATCGCAAATCATGGTAGGAGGTACCCTGTCCACGACATTAAAATAAAAGGTATCACGCGTAATATTTTGACAATTGTCATATACATCCAGAATCAGACGATGTCTTCCATAAGTAATACCTGTATAAAAGATTTTACCATTTCTGGTAACGGCCGGATAAACACCATCGAACCAGGTAGTGCTAGGTTGAGGAAAGCCATTGGTAATTCTGTCTAACGATTGGATTCTGTAACCAAAAGTTAATTTTGTGGCACAATTATCTGTTATTTTCATTCCCCATAAAAACGCTAAATTCGTAGTATCTACGTTTAATTCCGCTTCACAGGAAGTGGTACCTGTTGATATATCCACAGTATCTTTTAGCGTCGTAATAACAGGTTTTTCGATATCGTAGGCCTTTATCATCATGGTATCTTTAAAGCGATAACCCGTACACCAATCCCAAATTTCTACCTGTACCAATACTTTCTCTCCCGATTGACACACGGGAATGGTATTTTTAACTACAGAAGTAGTATAAGCGCAAGTCAAATCAAATAAACTGACATCGCGACCTGTTCTTGGGTGTACCGCTTTATAATTTGCTCTGATAACACTATCAATACCTCCCTGAACCTGAGAAGATGAACA
>JBMLQR010000199.1:2313-4298 GCA_049241465.1 Saprospiraceae bacterium
ATTTAAGTCGGCAATTTTAAGAACCATTCCTGTGGTATCACAAGTCCCGGCTGTATTCCCAGCGTTCGGAAATATATTTTTAAGAAACAAGGTACGCTGACAATTATCATTTAAAGTAACGTTTAAATCGGTGCAACCACAGGGATTATTTTGTCCCCTTAAGGAAGGTAGATTAGTCAATATTAATCCAAAGACTATAAATAAATAAGGAACCCATAAAGAGACCTTTTTTATAGCATGCTGGATATGTAAAATGGCGTTAAAATTTGTCTTCATTTCGTATCATATATATTATCAGGTCTGATTGTCAAATCAAAAAGCATACCATTTTTTTATTATATATAGTATTTTTTAGAAATAAACTATCAGCGTGTTTCATCACGTACTACCGATATACACATACCAAGAATGCGAAGCAGGTTATTTAACTAACCAGGACACCTAAAATATAGGTTTTTTTGAGAGAGACTATCCTATATCGGCAAAATGCCGTTGAAGTATTACTTTTGAAAAACGCTCAAAAAAGATAAAAATTATTTGTGCGTTAAAAAAAATAATACATGCAAATATATAAATAGAAATAATATACAACTACATTAAAATGTATTTTTTACAACTTTATTTTTGTGATACTATGAATATCAGATAGCAGCGGCTAAGATGGCTGCGTCTTTGATTGCTTTTTTTGCATCTAACTCTTTTGCCTCCTTCACTCCACCAATCCAATGAATTTTACCGGAAAAGTCAGGTATAGAAAAAGAAGGGTCAAAAACAGGAAGTTGACCGGCACAAATAACAATTTGATCTACCTTCAAGCATTCGTGGACACCATTCTCCCTTTTAATATGGAGGCCGTCATCATCTATTTTTTCATAAGCCACGCCTGAAATACTTTGTACTCCTCTTTTATGCAATTCTTTTTTATGAATCCAGCCTGTTGTTTTACCTAATGATTTACCTTGTTTCCCTGGACTTCGTTGCAATAAATAAATGGAGCGATGTATTTTATGATTAGTCTTCATTGCTAGTAAACCTCCAGGCACTGTAAAAGACTTATCTACTTGCCAGGAAGACAAAAAGCTATCAATGTTATATGCATTATCATGTGCAAGAAAAGTGGCTACATCGAAACCCACACCACCTGCGCCTATTATTGCTACGTTGTTACCTTTCGGCACTTTACCAAGGATTAGGTCGGCATAGGAGACGACGGAAGGATGTTTAATGCCTGGAATAGCAGAAATAGATTTGGGCTTGACTCCTGCTGCAAGGATAATTTCATCAAACCCTTGATCACCAACAGATTGAAAATCAAAAGAAGTATTTAGATACACTTTGACATGGTTCAGCTTTAGTTGAACGGCAAAATATCTCAGGGTTTCCTTAAACTCCTCTTTTCCGGGAATATTGGCTGCCAACCTAAATTGTCCTCCTATTTCGGCTTCTTTTTCGAACAAATGAATGTCATGTCCCCGTTCAGCGGCATGTATGGCAAAAGTGATACCCGCTGGTCCCGCACCTATTACGGCTATTTTTTTGCTTTTTGATACTTTATTAAAAATTAACTCCGTTTCAGCACAAGCTCTTGGATTAACTAAACATCCTGCCGGTTTTCCTTCAAAAACGTGATCTAAACAAGCCTGATTACAAGCGATACATGTATTGATTTCATCTACTCTGCCTTGTTTAGCTTTTATAGGCCATGCAGGGTCTGCTAAAAAAGGACGAGCCATAGAAATCATATCTGCCTGACCCTTTGCAATTATAGTTTCCGCCTCTTCAGGCATATTTATTCTATTAGTAGCAATTACCGGGATATCGAGTTCTTTTCTAAGTTCTGCGGTAAGCCAGGTAAAAGTTCCCCTTGGCACTTGTGTAGCGATAGTAGGAACCCTGGCTTCGTGCCATCCTATGCCAGAATTAATAATATTTATACCTTCTCTTTCAAGATTTTTCGCCAATAAAACGACTTCTTCCCAGGTGGA
>JBMLQR010000200.1:0-1089 GCA_049241465.1 Saprospiraceae bacterium
CTTTATATTCAGGTAAAATTCTTCCCGCTTGCCGCATTAACCAAACTGGCGGCCTATCAACCAGATCTCTATTAATCGTTCGTAAGAATAGCGTGTTCTTTTTCATCATGCAAATTTATCAAAATAGACTAAATTTTTACCATTTCAGAACATTCTAAATACAAATTATAAAAATTACCTTCCTATTTTTGCTTCATAAAAAATGTAAAATGGAAAAAAATTATCTTGGTGTTGGCTCGAGGGTAAATCATCCTGCTTTTGGCGATGGTGTGATAATAAAATTATACGCTATTTCCTATGATGTTTGCTTTATGCTATATGGCGTTAAACAAGTTGGAAAAGATTACGACAAATGGGAAGTGATAGAACATATTCCTGCTGAAGAAGCTATCACCTATTCTGAAGCAGAAAAAAGTTTGCTCAAGATTTTGAAAAACTTTAATCTTATACAGGATAATCCAGATTTGGGTGATAGATGGAAAAAAGGCTTGCTTATATTGCAACCTTTCGACAAATCCCTCAAGAATAAAGAAATTCCCATCGAAACTTTTTTTCAGAAAATTATTATGACCAGGGAAAGGCTAAGGGTTATGGAACAGAAAATTAATAACCATGCAGTATTAAGTGAAGAAGATAAAATTATTCTTCAGCAATATATAACAAAAATTTATGGTAGTTTGACCACATTCAATATTCTGTTTGATAAAAAGGAACATTATTTCGTTGGCGAAAAAGGTGCTTAATACAAGGGATAATATTTTTGATGTTAAATCTTCAGCCTTCATTGTGATGATTAAAAATTGATATTCTGAAGGAATAACTTTAACATTGACTTTCATACAGAGGGATTTTAAGATATCTATTTTATTTACCGACTATTATAATATTTTTAGATAAAAAGAGTATATTTTTGCAGAATTAGTGGACATCAAATAATCGTGATACAAACATGAGATTAATCACATTGAATTTATTTTCTTCCCTCACCATTTTATTGCTTTGTACGTCTTGTTTAGTGACAGATGATCATTTTTCAAGATTACCAAATGGTTCTTGGAGGGGCGTTTTGAAACTTGATTCAAGGCCTGT
>JBMLQR010000200.1:1189-18102 GCA_049241465.1 Saprospiraceae bacterium
CAAGATTACCAAATGGTTCTTGGAGGGGCGTTTTGAAACTTGATTCAAGGCCTGTTAGTTCAAATCCTAAAGGAGAACCCCTTCCTGAAAAGTTAAATCTTAAATTTGATGAAGTTACAGATGGTGAATTACCATTTACCTTTGAGATTACCTATATTACAGAAGACAGTTTTGTTATGGATCTCATAAATGGAACTGAAAAAATCAGAGCTTCGGAGATATTTTTTGGTAGGGATAAATATTTGGCAAAAGACACCTTTAGAATTAATTTCCCTACTTATGATACCTATTTACATGGTTTATATGAGGAAAATGTCATGGAGGGAGAATGGGTTATTAATTATAGAACTGAATTTAATAAAATTCCATTTGTAGCAAAATTTGGACAAAACCATAGATTTACCCAGCTAAAAAAAGAACCTATTATGAATTTAACTGGTTCATGGGAAACTGAATTTGGTCTTGTTGAGGGTGAAGATCCTTATCCGGGAGTAGCTGAATTCAAACAAACCGGGAATTATTTAACGGGAACTTTTTTAACTGAAACAGGAGATTATAGATATTTAGAAGGTACTGTTCAGCTAAATAAATTATATTTATCCGTATTTGATGGGTCTCATGCATTCTTATTCGAAGGAAAAATTAATACTGATTCTACCATAAATGGTATTTTCAGGTCAGGTAAACATTATCAAACCATCTGGAAAGCAAAGCCGCAAAAAAATAGTACATTACGAGATCCTAACTCAATTACACAATTAGTAAGTGATCAACCTCTTTCTTTTGAATTTCCTGATGTTGATGGAAATATTTTTTCATTAAATGACATCAAAGGAAAAGTGAAAATTATTCAATTGTTTGGAACGTGGTGTCCCAATTGTTTGGACGAAACTAATTTTTTATTAGAATATCTTTCAAAAAATAAAGACAAAAGTATATCTGTCATTGGATTAGCTTTTGAACGTTATACTGAAAAAGAAAAAGTGCAAGCCATTTTATCTTCTTATAAGACGAGATTAAAGATTCCTTATCCTATATTATGGGCTGGATCATATAATAAAAAGGAAGCGTCAAAAGTTTTACCTATGTTGAATGGGATCACAGCTTTTCCGACCTTGTTGATTTTGGATGAAAATAATAGGGTTGTAAAAATTCATACTGGTTTCAATGGTCCTGCCACAAGTCAGTATGAGTATTTTAAAAGAGATTTTGAAGAATCCATTGAAAAAATACTCAATATTTCCAATAAATAAATCATAAATATCATGAATCAAGTAGTAGCTCTAGCATATTGTCAGGAAAATCGAACATCCGTTAATAAAATCCTGCAGGATTTTAAAAATACCAATATCCAGTTTAAACTGGTAAGTTCTAATAATCAATCGGAACCTTCAATATTCAATCAGTTAGAGAATTTTGATGGCCCCATTGTACTTTTGATAAGTGTAAATTTTTTGCGATCTCTTTCGTGCATGCAGCACACCTTATCTTTAGTTACCAGGAAGTCTAATCATTTGGTACCAATTTTGGTAAACGGCACCGAATCTGATCCCTTAACCGGTGAACTTAAGGAAGTACCAACAAATATTGATAAAATTGGAGATATCATTCCTTACATAAACTATTGGCAAAGTCAATATTTAGAAGCAAGGAGTCGGAAAACCGAGATAAGAGCTGATGAGTCTGAGAAAATGGAGTTTGAAAATCATTCCAATTTATTAAGAATGCTTTCCTCAGAGGCGGGCGAAACTTTAAGGCACTTAAGAAAGTTTTTACCACCATCTCTCGTTGAATGCAGATCGTTAAAAAATAAATATCAATTACTACAAGACCAATTAATTGAGTTCCCTTTTCAGGATAATTTATTTTTAGAAGATGAACCTGAGCAAATTATGGAAAATGACGTTAGCTTTCCTCCACCAATTCCAATAACTGAATATAAGGAGTTTGAAGAGGAGGTAATTGATTTAGCCCCCCCTTCGGATATAGATAGCGGTGGCTTTAATTTTACGAGTTCAATCAACGAAGATTCAACCATTTTGACTAATAATGAATCTGAAGAAATTAAAATCAGCGAGGATTCATTGAGTGAGGAGATTCCTGAATTTAAACCTACTTTACCCATTGGAACTACTGATTTAACGCTTCCTCGTGCTGAACAAGCTGAACCTGAGGTTCTCTTGACTTTTGAAACATCAGTTACTAAGGAAGAAGAAGAGTTTGTAAAAGCAGTTACTAGGGAGGAAGTAGCAGAAAAAGTTTTACCTAATGTTGAAACGGAATCTTCTTTAGAAGCAGCTACTTCATTGTACAAACAAATTGAAAAACAATATCCTACAGATGTTGAACGACAATTTTTTCATTTAAAACTTGTATTAAGAGAAGCCGAAAATGAACATCAAAAAATTGGTTTCCTACAACATTTTATTGAAAGAAATGGACAGCAGACAGAGGCAAAATTAGCTTTATCTAAAATTTTACTAAGTCAAAAGAAATGGGAAGAGGCAAAAACGGTATTAGAGGAACTATTGCTTATTGAACCAAATCACGGAGAATCATTGTATGAATTGGCAAGTATCTTGATTACACATTTTCCGGAAAAAATGGAAAGAGCTGGAAATTTGTTAAAGCAGTGCATTAAGCAATCTTCGTTTCCTAAAGAAGCTTTATATACTTATGCTATTTATTTAAATAATATTTCCAACAAGCCTTATAAGGCTTTAGAATATTACTTAAAAACCATTGAAGTTCTACCAAATCATAAGTTTGCTAATTACGATCTTGCCACGTTCTATCTTATTGAAGGAGAGAAAAAAATTGCCAGAGAGTTTTATTTGAAAGCCATTCAAAATAACCCCGAACTGAAAATACCGGAAAATGATCTTGCATTTGAAGTTGATACCATTTAATCAAAAATGCTGTGAACAATAATATACTACCTTTTGATAACGTAAATCAAGGAAAAATAGCCTGTATCACCGGTGCTAACGCTGGAATTGGACTTGCCACGGCTTATTATTTTGCCAGCAAAGGTTATTCTTTAATTTTATTAGCCAGAAGAAAAGAAAAATTAGAGGAGGTTTCTCATCAGATAAAATCAATATATCCTATCGACATTTTATTGATAACCTTGGATGTTAGAAATGAAATAGAGGTTAGCAAAGCATTTTCTTCCTTGCCAGAAGCATGGAAAAAGATAGATTTTCTTCTTAATAACGCAGGCAAAGCAAAAGGATTTGCCCCTTTTCAAGAAGGAAATTTAGCTCATTGGGAGGAAATGATTGACACCAATGTTAAAGGTCTTATTTATATTTCAAGAGCTATTATTCCCCTAATGATGAATGAAAAAAGAGGGTTTATCATCAATTTGGGATCCATAGCCGGTAAACAAACTTATCCAAATGGAAATGTATATTGTGCAAGCAAAGCAGCTGTGATTGCTCTTACTGAAGGTATGAGAATTGATTTACATACCCACAATATCAGAGTAGCTTCTATCTCACCCGGACATGTTGAAGATACTGAA
The DNA here is from genome assembly GCA_049241465.1 of Saprospiraceae bacterium. Taxonomy (GTDB): domain Bacteria; phylum Bacteroidota; class Bacteroidia; order Chitinophagales; family Saprospiraceae; genus BJGN01. The sequence goes on from JBMLQR010000200.1 coordinate 4,716, forward strand.
TTTGCTATGGTAAGATTTGATGGTGATCAAGAAAGGGCCAATATTTACAGTGATTTTAATCCCTTAACAGCGTTTGATATTGCCGAAACAATCTATTTTATGGCTTCCAGACCAAATCATGTAAATATTCAAGATGTCATTATCATGGGTACACAGCAACCCACTGCAACGATTGTGCATAGAAATGGTAGAGTAGATTAATTTATTTCACTAATTTTTCTGACTGAATTATTTGATTTTTACTATCTCGAACAACCAATAGATAAATACCTTTAGATAATTGAGGCAAACTCAGTACCTGCTCTTCACTAAAAATAGATACTTGAAAACTTTTTATCAAATGTCCATTCATCTGATAAAGAAAAACGGTGGTTGATTCCTCAAATAAACTATTGGTCTTTCTTAAGGTTATAAAATCAGTTAGTATTGGGTTAGGGAATACCTGAAAAGGAGAATATTTTTTACTTACTTCATTATTAGCAGATACCGAATTTCCCGCCTGTATTATTTTTACAAAAATAGTATCCATTCCATTTGGAAGAAATTTCAATAATCCAGTCCTTGAGGTAGCATTTGAGTTAAGAGAACTAGAAACATCAATAGACGCATTACCCGAACCAGTAGTAACATTTGTATTGATAAAATCTACACTTTTGAATACCCGCCAGGAGGTGTTCGTTAGTATCGATATTTTTTGACTTTGATTACCCGATGTAAAACTTATATTTTGAGGTGAAACGGTAAAAGTGGGTAACACTCCATTTTGAGTTAGCAACACAATCGTCGAATCTACGCCTGTTCCTTTTACCACTATTTTATCTGTTCTGGGAAATACGCTGGTATTGGGTTCACAAATCACACTTACAGAACTATTATCGACACCCGAAGAGGGGGTAATTCGTATAAAAGTGTTAGATTTATAAATAGACCATTGCGTATTAGATACAATATTTAAAGGATAATTCCCTCCCGTCGAAGGTATGGAAAGATTGATAGGAGATACAGTTAAGGAATATTTTTTTTCTAGTAATGTTTTTAAACTATAGGTATGAATAGACCTGCCAAAAGTACCTACAATTAATTCCATTTTTTCAGGTACGTAGTGTAAATCATAAACGGCCACCATGGGTAAATTTGTTCCAAGCCTATGCCAGTTAAGTCCACCATTAACAGATCCATATACCCCAGCATCTGTAGCTACAAATAACAAGGAATCCGCATGATTGGGAATAATAACCAGGTCATTTATAGAAATGTAAGGTAAATCACCTTTTATAGACCGCCATTTATCCCCTCTTTCTTTTGATAAAAAAAGGTGAGATTGCCAGTCATTATCTTTATAACCGGATAGCGTAACAAATACATTATCCGTAAAAGATGGCGATGCTTGCACGGAGGTTATATATCTTTCAGGTAATCCATTCGAAATATTCGTCCATATATTTGTTTCAGGATCAAATCTCCAACAATTAGCATCAGAGGTACCAGCATAGAGTAATCCTTGTAGTTTAGTGGATTCGTTAATGCTCGTAATATTATGGAACCGGGCACCAAATATATTCCCATCTGTTAAATCATTACTTATTACTTTCCAGGAAGCATTGGCACCTACTGTATTTTTATATATTCTGGTGGTACCTGTAAATAATGTATTAGCATTAAAAGGGCTTCTAATAAGTGGTGCATCCCAGGCGACTGGTTCAAATTTATCAATGCCATTCATTGCCGTATTAAATGACAATCCTTTATTGGTCGTAACCAGAATATTCCCATTTTGGGTAAGGGTATAAAAGATATTATCATTTATAGGATCAAAAACTTGCTGAAAACCATCACCACCGTACAACCTAACCCAATTTTGAGGATTTTCACCTTTCAATGTACCGTGGTCTTGAGCACCTCCATAATAGGCATTTGGTTCATGTGGATTTGAAGCAATTCTATAAAATTGAGTAGCGGGAACCTCCTCGTAATCACTCCAACTCTGCCCATTATCTTTCGATTGATACACCCCGCCATCGGAAGCTAGTAATACATCGGTTTCATTAAGAAAAACCAAGTCATGTTTATCGGCATGAACTTTATTTTCATACCATGGAGGAGCGCCTAAAAACCAGGTATCACCACCATCCTTAGAACGCCAAAGGTCGACACCCAGAATAAATAAATCCCTATCATTTTTGGGATTTACTTCAATTTTGCCAAAATACCAACCAAATCCCCCCATAGCATTATCTGGTAAAGAATTACTACCTGTATTTGTTAATAGATTTACCCAGGTGGCTCCTCCATTTACTGATTTATAGAAACCTTCCCATTCATTATTTTCACCAATGACAATGGAAAAAAGTAAATTTGGAGTTAGTTTGCTGGCCACAAGACCAATTCTACCCTTTGGACCAAACTTTAATCCATTATCAGATTTATTCCAGGAGTTACCGCCATCTACACTTTTGAAAATAGTGGCATTTACACCTGACAATAAACTTTCTCTATTATTTCTAACTCTTGGCCAGGAAGCAGCATAAATAACATTAGCATTAAAAGGATCAAAAATCAAGTCAATAATACCTGTATCATCAGCGACGTGCCAAACTTTTTCCCAGGTAATTCCACCATTTATACTTTTATAAATGCCTCTTAATTTGTCTCGTTGAAATGGTAAGCCCATACTGGAGGCATATAAAATGAGAGGATTAACAGGATTAATTAGTATTTTGGAAACAACCTGTGTACCAGCAGGCCCTATATTTTTCCAGGTTTGACCACCGTCAACACTTTTATATACGCCGTCGCCGACAAAAGGATAGCCGGAAATATTAGGATCTCCTGTGGCAACATAAATAATTTTACTATTTGTCGGGTCAATGTTTATGTCGGCTATGGCTAACCAAGGGAAATTATCAAAAATAGGATTCCAGGTTTGACCACCATCTATAGTTTTCCATAATCCACCAGATGAAAAACCAAGGTAAACAATTTGATTATTTTTTGGATCAGGTTTTATCACGTTAACTCTTGCCCCAATTTTATTTGGACCTCTAAGCGTCCAAGATTCATCAAATCCTTTGGGTACCGATCTTAAATTTGGTGTATTTGATATGTTTTTTAGTGATTCAATGTATTTTTTTGTCGTTGATTCATCATTAAAAAATTGTCTTAAAAGGAAAAAATTTTCAATAGGTTTAAAAGAATTAAAATTTGAAGAATGCCGAACGTCTGAAACAGCTATTAAAAACAATAGAAAAATCCAATAAAATTTAATCTTCTCCACGATAGACCATACCTTTTGAACCATTTGTACATTCATCATTTTCCACAAAATTTTATCTACCTCCTAATAATAATCTCATGTCCCTTCTTTGAGGTGCTGAATCAAATAACTTATTTTCATTATCTGTAAGCGGTATAACCATAGGAACGGGAACCGGTTTACCCTCTGGTGTACTCAGTGCAACAAAGGTGTAATATGCATGATTACATCGTCTATAATTATGTCCTTTGATATCTGCCGCATAAACTTCCACGTAAACTTCCACCGAGGTATTAAATGAGCGGGTAACCATTGCCTCAATGGTTACTATATCACCTACATGAATAGGCTTTTTAAAAGCAACATTATCTACAGATACAGTAACTACTTGGTTTTCACAGTGTTTTCCTGCACAAATACTAGAAATAATATCCATCCATCTCAATAAATTCCCACCCATGAGATTACCCATAGGATTTGCATCATTCGGCATGACCATTTCTGTCATGACAGATTTTGATTCAGCGACTCTTTTAGCTTTATTTTCCACACTCATAGAAATTATAACATATCAAATTCAAAAATAGATGACATTTTATTTTTTAAAATGTTCTTAACCTCATCCATATTTTGCTTTGCACCCAATTCTTTTTCTAAAGAAGTTACAGATTTACCTTCATCTTTAATGCCACAAGGAATAATAAAGTTGAAGTGATCAAGATTTGTATTGATATTAAATGCAAAACCATGTAATGAAATCCATCGACTTAAATGAACACCAATAGCGCATATTTTTCGTTTTTCGTTTCCTCTATTGATCCAAACACCCGTGTACCCTGGTTCTCTATAGCCTGTAATATTATAATGTTCCAGCGTTTGGATAACAGATTCCTCGAGTAATCTAACATATTTATGAACATCATTAAAAAAGAGATCTAAATCAAAAATAGGATAGCCAACAATTTGCCCCGGACCGTGATAGGTAATATCACCCCCACGATTAATTTTATAAAACTGAATTTTATTTTCTGCTAAATATTCTGGTGAAACGATTAAATTTTCTTGTGATCCACTTCGACCTAATGTGAAAACGGCATGATGTTCACAAAAAATAAGCGTATGTGAAGGATTAGGATTATTGATAATTTTTTTTTCTTCCTTAAGGTTCTGGTGAATTTCTGTTTGGTACTGCCAGGTATCAAAATAATCCGTTAATCCTAAATCTTGGAAGATAACCTTTTGACGCATTTATTTTTGGACAAAGTTAGGATAAATCTATCATTATCAAAAAACCACCGATACAAGAAACTCTTACTTTCCAATTATATTAAAGAAAAATGGAGGAAGTATGAAAAATAAATTAATTCTTTTAATAACCATGGTACTAAAATATACCATAGTTTATGGTCAAAATATTGATTTTGCGAGGTTAGGTAACGAAATACAACCACTTTTGGGAAGAAATTTCTTTGAAAAGAATCAGACCAATATAATTAATCAGGACAAAGGCTGGGGTATTTTAGGTCAGGAATCACAATGGTTAGGAGTAAAATCAAGGCAATCTTTAGATTTAATCCTATTTTTTAAAGACAAAAATCAATATACTTCGTTTTCATATTCTTCCCCCTATTCAAAACATAGAGAATTAGTTTTTAATTATCAAAAATTACTTCATCATAATTTTATATTGGGTACAGAGATTGAGTATAAAACTCAGTCATTTCCAGAAGATAAAATGAATCGTAAATTAACCATTGGGGTTCACGCAATAGCCAGGATGCATGAGAACCATCACTTTTATATTAAATATGACAGAGACTTATATTCAACTCCAATGGATAAGATAGATTTCCTTCTATTAGGTATCGACAACAAAATTGGAAAGTATAATCATATAAATATTTTTTACACCTATCAAGGTCATCAAATTTTTAATGGAATTAGGGGAAATATTACCAGTCAGTTTAAGTTATTTGAGGGAGAGATTGGGTGGGAACCTCTACCCTATTCTTTTACCTTTGGATTAGCGTATAACCTACCAAAAAGTATTAGATTTGGTTTAAGAGTGAGACAGCATCAATGGTTAGGCCTTTTAACTTCTGTCTTTTTTCAAAAACATTGGAATTATAAAGTAAAATGAACTTATTATTAACAAGTGCAACCTATTTTGAAGTTAACCAAACCATAGACTATTTAGATAAGTACTGGGATAAAGTGGAAGAGGGAACATGGAAATCAGGAAACCACGAAATTCATCTTCTGGTCACAGGCGTAGGTGTTTTTAATGTTTTGTATGAATTAAAGAATAGATTAAACCAATTTTCTTATTCATTAATCATTCAAGCTGGCATTGGTGGGGCTTATCAAAAGAATAAACCATTAGGAAAGGTTTATTATATGGCCACAGAACAATTTGGTGATATAGGTATGGAAGAAAAGGATGGAAGCTTTACTTCTATTTTTGAAACGCCGCTCATAGATAAGAATTCATTTCCTTTTACAGATGGTGTTTTGATAAATCCTGAAGCGTCGTTGACTAAATTTCTTCCTCTGGCCCATGGTATTACATTAAATACAGTGACAGGTACTCAATGGAAGGCGGATAAAATAATTAAAAAATACCATGATGTTGAGATTGAAAATATGGAAGGTGCGTCATTTTTTTATGTCTGTCTAAAAGAAAAAATTCCTTTCATGTCTATAAGGAGTATTTCAAATTATGTGGAGGACAGGAATAAAGAAAATTGGAAAATGGTAGAAGCCATTGAATCTTTGAATAACACATTAGCAGAATTATTTGATATTATGAAGGAAATGTAGCTATTCGGGCATAAATCCCTGAACCATTCTTTGTTTTCCACTTATATCGCTTAGTATTTGCACATTTTCGAACCCATTTACTTTTAATAGATCAGCAACGCCGCTGATAAATTCAGGATGACATTCAAAGAACAATCCTCCTTTTGGTATGATAGATTTTGTGGAAAGTGCTACTATTCTTTCATAAAATAAAAGAGGAGAATCATCTGGTACAAATAATGCTACACCAGGTTCATATTTTAACACGGAATCCAACATGTCTATTTTATCCATTACTGGAATATATGGAGGATTGCTTACGATAAATGAGTAATTTTCTGGTAAGGGAGAATTTAAAATATCGCTATGAATTAAATTGACACTAGCTGAATATTTTTCAAAATTCGACATAGCCATTTGTAAAGAACCCTCACTAATGTCCATTGCATCCATTTCCCGATCGCTTTCCAAGGCAATAGACAAGGCGATAGCTCCGGAACCTGTTCCTATATCAATACCCTTCCCAGGCGGTAATACGGGTAAATTAGCTAAAACCAGAGATACCAACTCTTCCGTTTCTGGTCTGGGGATAAGTACATTTTCATCTACATTTAGCAGATAATTTCTAAAGGGAGCAAGGCCACAGACATATTGTGTTGGCTCACCGGCATTTATTCTATTAATTGAATGATTTATATTAAAAATTAATTCTTCAGATATATTTGTCTCAGCTATCCATGGCATTGTAAAATGGGCAATATCATATAATATGGACTTGGCAATGGCTCTTTTTTCATAAGCATCAAAATCATCATTCAGGTTATCCAAGATGTGTTGAAACAAATCATCACCATTCTTCATAAACACTAACCTAACCTATTTTTGAAATCAGAATAATCAAATTTTTTCCAAAGTTTATATCCATCATCTTCAGACCAACATCCTATTTCCGGATGACCAACACCATTAAACATCGTTGTTTTAACCATCGTGTAATGCATCATGTCCAGAAAAATTAATTTTTGACCAACTTGTAAAGGGGATGAAAAAAAGTATTCTTCAAGAAAATCACCAGCGAGGCAACTCACTCCACCTAGTCTATAGGCATTATGAAAATCCAAGTTTAGTTCCCTGGAAGCGTTTAAGATATTTGGCCGGTAAGGCATTTCTAACGTATCAGGCATGTGTGCGGTAAAAGATACGTCCAAAATGGCTGTTTTAATACCGTTATTATCTACAATATCTAATACTGTTGAAACCAACTCCCCAGTTTCCCAAACTACAGCACTTCCAGGTTCAAGAATTACACTTAAATTTGGATATTTTAGTTTAAAAGATTGAAGTACTGAGATAAGATGGGGTACATCATAATTAGATTTAGTCATGAGGTGTCCACCGCCAAAATTAATCCATTTTAGCTTAGGTAATAATTCTCCAAAATTAAGGATTACCGCATCAATTAATTTCTCCAGATGATAAGAATCTGATTCACATAATGTATGAATATGTAAGCCTTCTAAATTAGGTAATTGCTTTAACTCATTTATTCTATCGACGGTAACACCTAACCTTGAGCCTTCAGCAGCGGGATTATACAAGGCAACATCCACGGGAGAATATCCAGGATTTACTCTTATTCCGGGAGAAAACAACGGATTTTCAGAGGAAATAAATGGAAGGTACCTGATATACTCGGCACAGGAGTTGAAAGTAATATGACTACTGTATTGAACAATTTTATCAAAATCGGAGGGAATATAAGCAGGGGAATAAGTATGAGCTTTTGTCCCCATTTCATTAAATATCAATAATGCTTCATGAAAAGAACTAGCTGTTGCACCACTAAGATATTTTTTAATAAGGGGAAAAACATGCCAAAGTGAAAAACCTTTGAGGGCTAAAATAATGTTAATGTCCGCTTTTTCTTGAATTTCCTTCAGCAATTCAAGATTGCGTGTGAACCTTTTTAGATCCAAAACAAAAGCGGGAGATGGAATTTGGTTATAATCTGAAAGGTTCATAAAAAAGGTTCATTTAACATGAATGAAATCGAAAAAACTATGCTGGATAATCGAACTGTAGATTTCCATTCACCTGTTCATGCCATGGTAAACCAGCGAGGCCTAATGCCTCAAGGAATGGATCAGGATTAAATTCTTCAACATTATAAACGCCTGGTTTCGACCATTGACCTGTTAAAAACATTTTTGCTCCAACCATTGCAGGAACACCTGTGGTATAAGAAACGCCCTGGGTGCCAGTTTCTTTATAAGCATCAGCATGCTGGCAATTATTCCAAATGTAATAATTTACCCAGTTACCGTCTTTTTTACCTCTTATTCTAACGCCAATACTTGTTTGACCTGTATAATTTTCACCCAAATCACCAGGATCAGGCAAAACAGCTTTTAGAAACTCCAAAGGAATTATTTCTCTACCTTGAAACATAACAGGTTCAATATTAGCCATTCCAATGTTTTGAATGACCCTTAAATGGGTTAAATATTCCTCGCTGAAAGTCATCCAAAATCTAGCTCTTTTTAACGTTGGAAAATTTTGAACTAAGGATTCAAGTTCCTCGTGATAAATGAGATAAGAAGATTTTGGACCAATATTAGGATAATCAATATCCATTCTAATCTCATGGGGTTCTGTCATGACCCAATCACCATTTTCCCAATATTTACCCTTTTGGGTTACTTCCCGAATATTAATTTCAGGATTAAAATTTGTGGCAAAAGCTTTACCATGACTTCCGGCATTTGCGTCAATGATATCTAAATAGATCATTTCATCGAAATAATGTTTTGCAGCATAGGCTGTAAACACACCAGTAACACCAGGGTCAAAACCGCAACCCAAAATCGCTGTTAAATTTGCCTCTTCAAACCTCTCTCTGTAAGCCCACTGCCAGCTATATTCAAATTTAGCTTCATCTTTAGGTTCATAATTCGCGGTGTCAAGATAATGAACGCCCGTTTGTAAGCAAGCCTCCATGATGGTTAAATCCTGGTAAGGTAATGCTACATTGATAATCATTTTAGGTTTAAAAAGATTTATCAGTTTAACCAATTCCGGAACATTATCAGCATCGACCCTTGCCGTCGACATTGCATTATAACCAAGCTGTATTTTAATATCGTCAGCAATACGATCGCACTTAGAAACGGTTCTACTGGCTAGTAAAATTTCAGAAAAAACCGCTGGATCCTGAGCACATTTAAAGGCAACTACCCTTCCAACTCCGCCCGCTCCAATAATCATTATCCTTGACATAACAATAGTTTTATTTTAAAATGTGGCCAAATATACAGCATTAACCGCTAATAAAATAACTGGCTATTAAAAGTATTGAATAAAATAACCACCAATAAAAAGGTATTATTTGAGTTATAAGAATTCCCTTTTTCCACCATAAATAAAATAGTCCCGCTAATTTTTCAAAGGAATAGGCAAAAAATGTGGCGTATGCTATACCTATTAAACCAAACCAATGCAGCCCCAGATAACTGGCAACAAGATGTATAAACAATTCCAAAAGACCAATAACAGCTATAATCCGGGAATGACCTACAGCATTTATAATTGTATTGGTTGGGATTGTTCTGCATACAACCAAAAAAAGAAAGATTTTGAAAATAGGAATACTATCCATGAACTGATCAGAGAACAAAATAGGAAACCAGCTATGTACAAATGACATTAAAATAATTGTAATAGGAAAAACAAGATGTAATAGATGAAGAGTGTTTTTTCTTAATAGAAACAATCCATCCTTCCTATTTTTTATCAGCGAAGGAATAATTCCCAAACCAAGACTTTCAAACAAACCATTAACAAATGGTAACTCTCTCGCTCCGTAGCGATAAATGGCAAAAACAGTGGTACTACCATGATAATAATACTGAACTAATGATGCATTAATTACCGATGCTAATCCGCCAACTAAAGCTGAAAAAATTAAGGGTAAAGAATAGCTAATCCAGGGATATATTAATTTTTTATTAAAATGAATAGGTAAGGAAAAGGAATGAAATGTAAGAACTAAAAACCTTAGAAAAGCCCAAAAGGTAATACCCATTAAACCTAAACTAATGTTATCAAACCAAAATAAAGGTATAGAGAAGAGTACTATCTGTAAGGGAAATGAAACTAAACACGATATCTTAAGCCATTGGTACTTTTCTTCCAGGAATAAAGCATATTCGAGTAATTGAGCAGGAGTATTAAAAAGGAAATAAAGTAAAAATATCCAGACAAATGGAATAGTTGAAAAAGTTTGAAAAATGGCGAGATTAAAATAAATGCTTAACCCAACAAAAACTACAAAAAAAATAGTAAGCAAGCTAAAAAACAAAAAAGCTGCTGAAAGCATTTTTTGTTTACTTTGGGTAGGTAAAGAAGGATATAAATGCATAAGACCTTGGACAAGGCCTGAAATCCAGAAAAAACTCAGCGAAAAAGCTAGTATTTGTAAAAGCTCAAAAGAACCTATTTCTCCTTTTGAAAAGTTTAAAAAGGGAAGTAAAAAGGCATAAAAAAGAACACTTACCTGTCTGCTTAGATTAAAAAACTGAAGCAAACGAATAGGTGTCAACATTATAACTCGATAAGCTTCTCGTTAAATACAACAGAATAATCTTCCTCCAATTCTCTTAAAACAGGTTCATAGACTTCACGCATCACTGGAATTTGTACCCCTCTTGCTGAAATTTTACCTTCCAATACTAACTTTACAAAAATTCCTAACGGGAGACCTACTGTTTTTGACATCGCGGTATCCTGACTATCTTCGCCCAATAATTTCATGCTGGATATTTTCAAGAATTTTTTACCCTCTTTTTTATATTCCACCTCATGTTGCATGATGATCATGTCTTTATCCTTAGGCTGTAAAGCCCATTTTTCTCTTAGCAGATTTTCCAGGATTAAAGCTGGGGTGGCAAAATTATGTTTAATTTTTTTCTTTCTAAACAACCCGAGCCATTCTAATTGATCCATAACGGGAGAATTAGGTGGTTTATTTAATAATTGAGCTACCCTTTCTCGCAAGGTGCCACCATTATATTGATCAACATAAGCATCTAAAAGCTCGTGATAAGTTATATTGCCTGAATCTAGTATAGGAAAATCAGCATCAGTTAAACCAATTTGAATTAGCGCATCCCAGGCTTCACAAAAGCCAACGGCACGCAGCGTTCCTCTGATAATATTGGGGATTTTAGATAATCCGTAAACATCCATATAAAGGAGAGAATCTCTATTGGCATACATCTCGAAGGGACCTTCATTTAAGATATTTACTATTTTCTTTTCACGAAATAATCTATGGTAAGGAACATATTTTAATTTACTATTTTCAATAAACTGAGCTGTACCCTGACCGGAAAGAACGACATTTCTTGGATTCCAGGTGAACTTATAATGCCAGGGATTGTCATCACTTTCAGGAGAAATTAAGCCCCCTGTATAGGAACGAAAGGAGGTAATCTGTCCGCCATCTTCTTTGATTCCGTCGATAAGACGCATAGCAGACATGTGATCAATACCAGGGTCGAGTCCCATCTCTCCCATAAAGATAAGTTCTCTATCGCGTGCTTCGTCACCCAATCTATACATTTCCTGGGAAACATAAGAAGCGGTAATTAAGTGCTTTTTCAATTTTATACAATCATGAGCTACTTCTAAATGCAAATGGGCAGGAATGAGAGAAACTACGACATCAGCTCTGCTAATCAGTTCACGCCGGTCATTTACTTTCATTACATCGAGCCAGGCAGCTCTAGCCATTACATGACCAGCTATAAGTTTTTCCGCTTTTAAAGGGTCTGCATCAGCTACAGTAACATTCCAACCCTTAGTTTCTGCATTTTTTAAAACGTAATGAATGAGGGCACTTGAAGAAAGTCCGGCACCAATTATAAGTATATTATGCATTTTTATTATCTTTATGAAAAGAGAAAAAAAATTGGAAAAAACCATACAAATCCACTTCACAAGATTTCAGGGTATTGACAAAGTTCCGGACAAATATAAAGAATTATTAGACTCCGCCCGACTTGCTTTTCATAATTCTTACGCTCCATACTCCAGATTTAGAGTAGGAGCCTGCCTATTATTAGATAATGGACATCAGATATTGGGTACAAATATTGAAAATGCATCTTATCCATTATGTATGTGTGCGGAAAGAAATGCTGTTGCCAAATTATCTTTTGAAGGAGCCATTCAAAAAATAAAAGTAATTGCTGTAGTTGCAGATAAAAAAGATGCTCTCGTCAGCCCATGTGGTGCATGTCGGCAGGTCCTCATTGAAATGGAGACAAGGCAAAAGAGTCCTATTGAAATAATTTTTCAAGGCGAGGAAGGTAGTTACTACTTATTGGAAAGTATTTCCTCCATATTGCCATTTAGTTTTTCTGCTGATTCACTACCTTAGTCTTTCTTTTCTTTTGATGCTCTAATTACAGCCTCGCCAAACAGGCTTAAACCGGTGTTAAAAATAACAAGACCAAACGTTCCCATCAATACCCACTCCCAGGTTGGGCTACCGTTCCATTTCCAAAAACCAGCTTCAATAGAGATAGACAGTCCCATTCCTATTAATGCTAAACTGAAACCTGGTAAAAATAATTTTTTATAACTACTCATATTATTCATTGTTTACCTTTCTATTTGCCTCTTTAAGGTCTTCCGGCGTATCAATACTAAACAACGCTTCCTCCACAAATCCCAGATTAACGGTTAACCCTTCCTCTAACCAACGGAGTTGCTCTAAGGATTCCGCTTTTTCGTACAAACCTGTAGGAAGCTTCGATATCGTTTGTAGTACCTCATTTTTAAATCCGTAAATTCCGATATGCTGGTAGGACAGTGAGTCCATAAAATCACTTTTCTGATAAGGTATATCAAACCTGCTGAAATACATAGCTTCTTTTTTTTTGTTGAAAACTACCTTCACTCTATTAGGATTTAACCTTTGGGCCTTATCTGTAATAAGACAGGCTAAAGTGGCTATCCCATCTTTTGCGCTATCTAGTGTTTCAATTAATTTTTTAATATCTGATTCTTTAATAAAAGGTTCATCTCCTTGCAAATTGATAATATTGTATGAGGCAGGATATTTTTTTGCCACCTCTGCCACCCGGTCAGTGCCACTTTGATGATTTTCATCCGTTAAAGCATAAGGAATATGCATTTCTATACAATGATTTACTATTCTCTGGTCATCCGTAGCCACAATTATTTCATCTAAAAAGGAATAATTTTTAATACTATCATAAATATATTGTATCATTGATTTTTGAGAAATTTTTGCCAGAGGCTTTCCTGGAA
>JBMLQR010000201.1:0-6048 GCA_049241465.1 Saprospiraceae bacterium
AGGGGTGGAAAAAGAAACCAATTCCATGGATCTTGAACTATATAAACAAAAACTAAGGCTGAAGTAGCGCCACTCGCACCCAAAGATCCATAAGATGGATTATCCTGGTGCTTGAAATAATCAGGAATACTGGAAAAAATCACCGCGCCAAGGAAAAATAAAACAAATACCAAGGAAGCATATTCGGCACCAAAAAGATAACTAAAAAACCTTTCGGCCACTTCGCCAAATTGATATAAAACAAATAAATTAATTAAGAGATGATTCCAATCGGCGTGAATGAAAGCATGGGTAATAAATCGCACCCATTCACCATTATATTTTATGGCATAAGGGTGAAATAGCAACCTCGCTTTTACCTGATCTTTATTAAAACCTTGCCAGGAAATAAAACCAATGATGATTACCAGTAAAAGGGTCAGACTTAGATTCTCCATATTTTCTTACAAGATTTAGGCATTGTGATAAGGTTCGTTATTCAATATAGTGAACCCTCGGTAAATTTGTTCTAAAAAAAATAACCTTACCATCTGATGTGAAAAGGTCATTTTGGATAATGAAATTTTAAAATTCGCCCGCTGCTGTAATTCCGGGGAAAATCCAAAAGAACCACCCACCAGAAATATAAGCTTTTTGTAAGACTTATTTAACTCTTTTTCAATAAATTGAGAAAATTGTACGGATGAAAATTCTTTTCCACCTTCATCAAGCAGTATTAGATAATCTTGAGAGGTTAATTTATGAAGTACTTTTTCTCCTTCTTTAAGCAGTCTGTCCCTGGCAGCATAGCTACCTGCATCCTTTATATCAGGAATAATAACCGTTTCGAAGGGTACGTATTTCTTAATTCTACCGGTAAAATCATCTAATCCAATTTGTAGATAGGCGGGGGACGTTTTTCCAATAAACCAGGCTTCTATTCTCACTAACTATTACGCAATAGGGGGCTCTCCGATATACACACGTATTTCAGGACTTAACTTAATGCGAAGACGAAGATAAAAATCCTCAGGCATTTCTGGCTTAATTTTATGGTACATTTTAAAAGTTGACTTCAAGGTATTGTAAACTAAAGCTAAACTTTTATTTTTTTCATTCAGTGAAATGAGTTCTTCCCATTTTTCTATAGGGAAGTCAACGCATTTTCCTCGGAATTCTGCATCAATAGACGGATTTAAGGAAGCGCTAAATGAAAAACTGTACAACTGCAACCCTGATTCCTCAATTTGTGGAATGATTTTAATCCAGTCTTCAACCATTTTCTCATATTGATTTTTGGCGCTGGCTGAAATATTCTCTGCCTGGTTTTTTATATTGTTTTTTGCGTCGTCTAAGAGATTTAAAATCTTGTCAACCATGATTATTGTTTTATTTTAATAACATATAAAACAAAAAATGGTTCTTTTATTGGTTTGGCGCGTCAATGACCAAACTTCCGTAGTTTAACTCTGCTTGAAGGAAAAATCCCCGGGCTGTTCTATAATAACCCTTATATTCTTTTGTAGATGATTCAACTCTTTTAAGATTAAAATGAACAGAGGAAGGGAATTTAAATGAAGCATATTTACCGATGGTATAAAATTCAAAGGCATTGTCGTTTGGCATTTTAAGGTTAAAACCAGTATAACTACCAAATAATCTTACCTTCTCTACCTGTTGGCCTAAGGTTAGGGTATATCCACCATATTTTGCATCAATTTCTATACTTTCTATCCCCCCAATTTTATAAGTATCATACCCGGAACTAATTTTCAAAATGTTGGCATTTATTATGTTCACGTTAGAATATTTTGTAATTAAATCTGCCTTTTTGACCTCTTCTGCTTTTAGATTGCTGTACTTAATATCTGCATTGAGGTTATTTGCTTTTCCCATAGTTCCATTCCCATACCCAAGCAGAATGTTTGTATTGCCTTTTACGTCATTTAAAGTGAAATTACCATACTTAATATCAATATTTGCATTGCCACCAATAGATTTTGCCGTTAAATTTCCATATTTAAGGTTTATATCCACACTGTTTTCAAAAGGGAGCCATACCTCATAATTAATTCTGAATTCATTGCTGGAAGACCTGGCAATCATTGAAGAAAGTAGATCTCCTAATGAGTTTATTATATTATTATGTGTTTGCGTATTAAATTGAAGGACAGTGGCCGCACTCACGTTTGATGAACTATTGGAAAAATCAATTTTGATACCATCAAACAAATCATTTGCGGCATTTTTATTTGAAGCTTTTACTTCTATTTGAACTATTATTTTAACCGCATCTTTATCCCAATTATTTAATACAACATGACCATATTTATTGGTGATACTTGTTTTTCCATTGGCGTTGATATTAAATTCCTCTGTGATTTTTTTTGTAAACGTCTCTTTCACTCCACCAGCTTCCGTTATAAAAGGTATTATGAAGGTTGCGATAGTTAAAACGATAACTTTAAATTGCTTTTTCATCTTGTTTTTGTGTTTTTGACTCTAAACGATAAATAATTTTATCAAGAATGTTAATTTTCGTTTGATATCCCCGTTTGAGCTGTTCTAAAATAATTTTTTCCTGACCCGAAGGAATTCGTTCCAATTCCTTTTTTAACTCCTCCATAGATCTGTCTATTTGTTGTAAATCTGAAAAAATGCTTTCCTCTGCATTTAATTCCCTTAACTGAAATAGTTTTTCGTTAATGCTCTTTTGCGATACCATTTCGAAATCGGTAAATGGTTTCGATGCCATTCCAATACTCCAAAGGGGCGATTCTTTTTTATTTGCCAGGAGAAAGCCAAGAGTACCACCAATGACGAGTAAGGTAAAACCTGCAGCAATACTCCTAAATAGGTTAGAACGATACCATACTGTGCGCAATGTATGGGGGTTAACCTGTTTGGAAATATTTTCCCAAATTTTTTCATTAGGAATTTGCACGTCGAATAATTCCCTTTTTTCCTGAACAAATTTTTCTAAATCATCTATTTTATTCATTTTCTTAGGGTTTCTCTGATTTTTTGTTTTGCTCTGCTATACTGCGATTTTGAAGTGGCCACAGAAATATTCAGGATATTTGCAATTTCTTCATGATCGTAACCCTCAAAAAGATAAAGATTACAAACCGTTTTATATCCAGTTGGCAATGCTGCGACAGCTTCGGTAATCATTGGAATCATGCTTTGATTATATTCAAATTGCTGCTCATTATTGCTTTCCTCATAAGGAATTTCAAAATGATGAGAATTTAAATCCTGGAATGCCAGGTTTTTTTCCTTCAACTTATTAATGCATTGATAAATGACAATTTTTTTTATCCAGGCTCCAATAGTGGACTCTCCTCGAAAAGATTCCATGTTTTTAAAAATTAGGATAAACGCATTTTGTAATGCTTCTTCCGCGTCCCTGCTGTCACTCAAAAATCGGAGACAGGTATTATACATGGCTTTTGAAAAGGCATGATAAAGATCATATTGTGCCTTGTGATTACCTTGCAAACATTTTTTAACCAAGCTGTGAATGTCTTCTGTATTGGGTTGTTCCATTTTTTACCCTTATTTCATTCCTAATGACTGAATATTTTTAAAATGGTTGCATTTTTTCAATATTACCTTTAAACCTTTTTTAAAGAACAATGTTCTAAAAAAAAACAACGTTTAAAAATGGGGGTATCGGAAAGAAGAATACGAGAGCGATTAGATACCAGACAATCTATTTTAGCTACGGCAAGGGAACTATTTCTATTGAAAGGATTTGAAGCTACTACCATTAGAAATATTGCAGAGAAAATAGAATATAGTCCATCCACCATTTACCAACACTTTAAGGATAAAAATGAAATTTTTTATACGATTCATTCTGAAGCCTTTGCCGAATTGGTAAGGTATTTGAACGCATCGGAAATGCATAAGAACCCAATGGATCAACTCATAGCTCTTGGGCAAATTTATATACAGTTCGCCCTGGAAAATCCCGAACTCTATGATTTGATGTTTATAATGGAAGCTCCCATTGATTTTCTTAATTATCTTGAGGATGCCAACTGGACAGAGGGTAAAATGGCTTTTGATTATTTGAAATCGGTCATTGCTAATTGTATTCAGCAGGGTCTTATAAAAGAAACGGATCTGGAGTCACTTTCCTACCTGATTTGGAGCACTGTTCATGGATTAGTTACCATTTCCATAAGGAAAAGGGGACTAAAAATAGGGTTATCTGACCCAGACACTATTATTCAACGATCATTTGCAATTTTCAGCCATTTACTGGTTAAATCTTAATTTCATATATACGAAAAATGAAATATTTACCTCGCTTTTATCTTTTCTTTCTCATCATTTGTCTTCCAAAGTTGGTTATATCTCAAAAACCGCTACTGGACCAGTATATAGATGAGGCTATTCAACAAAATCTTGTGTTGAAGCAAAAAAATATACCCCTTGCTAAGAGTAGATTGGCATTAAAAGAAGCGGAAAAAAGATTTAAACCGTCTGCAGATTTTTCATTTTCTTATACGCTGGCTTTGGGTGGTCGGGCTATTGATTTACCCATAGGTGATTTATTGAATCCAGTCTATAGCACTTTGAATAGGTTAACTCAAAGTACTCAATTTCCACAAGTGGAGAATGTAGAAAATCAGTTTTTACCCAACGATTTTTATGATGGAAGAGTTAGAATTTCTTATCCCCTTTTCAATAAGGATCTATTGCTTCAAAAGGAAGTAAGAATTCAAGAAATTCAATTACAGGAAAATGAGATTGAAATTTATAAGAAAGATTTGGTTTTGGCTGTGAAAATGGCCTATTATCAGTATGGTTTAGCTTTGGAAAGTCAAAAAATATTAGCAAATACCAATAATTTGCTCGAAAAATCTCTACAAACGGTTCAAATTTTGGTCCGGGAGGGTAAGGCTATCCCTTCTCAGGTACTTAGGGCTGAGAATGAGATTACCACAATTCAATCAAAATTGAAAGAGGCTGAATATAACGTAGTTAATGCCAGACTTTACCTTAAATTTTTGCTGAACAGGGAAAATGAGAAGGATCTTGGTTTCGAAAAACCAGCTTTTATCATTGATAAAATGGGGGATGTAGAGGGGATAAATTATGTTTCATCAAATCCTATGATTAATAAAATCTTACTGGGCATATCTATTCAATCCTTATTGGAAAAAAGGAACCAACAATATTTTATGCCTCAGATCAGCTTGTTTTCTGATATTGGTTCACAGGAATTCAAATGGCAATTTAATAGGAAAAGTGTTTATATTATGGGAGGCTTACAGCTTTCAATGCCTTTATGGACAAATAAAATCAATAAAATTAAAGGGGAACAGATTCAATTGGATATCAAAGCTTTACAATCGAATAAGGAACTGATTGAGCAGCAGGATAAATTAGCCATTGATGTAGCAAAAAATAAGTTACTTTCTTCAAAAGCGGCTTATTTGGCCATGGAAAAACAAGTAAGCACCTCAGCTACTTATTTAAGGCTTACAGAAAAGGCATTTCAAAATGGGACGGTTTCCTTATTGGAAATGTACGATGCTCAAAATCAATATACTACTGCTTTGCTTCAAGAAAACGTAAGGTATTTCCAATTTTTAATGGCTTTAGCTGATTTACAAAAATTAATATGAAAATGATAAAATCAACGCTGTTTACCATCATTTCAATGAGCATCTTTTTAATGTTATTAGGTTGCCAAGCTGACAAAGCACCAGTTACCAATAAGTTAGATGTAGATATTATACCTGTTTCCATCATGGAACTTAAAAAAGAGGTCATCAAAGAACCTTTTTTATTGTCGGGAATTTTTACTACTGAAAATGAAAGATATCTTTCATTTAAATTAGGCGGTATCATAAATGCTGTCTTTGTTAAGGAAGGTGATGCTATAAAAAAAGGTCAAACCCTGGCAACTTTAGATCCAATAGAGATACAAAGTCAAATACAAATGTCCAAGATTGGGTTGGAAAAGGCAGAAAGAGATCTACAAAGAGTAAAAAATTTATACCTGGACAGTGTGGCCACTCTGGAACAATTTCAAAATGCAACATCAGCTCT
>JBMLQR010000201.1:6148-18938 GCA_049241465.1 Saprospiraceae bacterium
AGTGTAAGTTTTGAAAATGGCTCATCTGTGCCGGCAAGAATCGTTCGGAAATCAGCGCTGGTAGATCCATTTACCGGGACACTTACCGTTGAATTAAAACCCTTGAATACCTCAGAAATTTCTCTTGCCAGTGGTATGTTTGGTAAAGCTATAATCACTTCAACAAAAGGAATTGAGGTGTTTCGTATTCCATTTTCTGCTCTGCTTGATGCCAATCAACAAGATGGTTTTATTTTTATAACCACGGACAAAAAAACAGCAAAAAAAGTTAAAATTAATTTAGCTGGTTTTGATAAAATAGGTGCCTGGACTGATTTTACATTTGAACCAAATACCTACCTTATCAAAGAAGGTGGTCCTTATCTTACAGATGGTGCCGTTATAAATATTAAACCCTAATCCCCCCCGGTTATGAGAATCACTGATTTTGCCGTTAAAAATTATCCTTTTACATTAATCGTATTCCTTCTCATTTCTGTTATTGGCGCCTTTACGGTCATCAATATGCCCAGAGCCGAGGATCCCGAATTAAATGCTCCTATTTTTCCTGTAACCATTATTTATCCTGGTACCAGCCCTGTAGATATAGAGGAATTGGTTATTAAACCAATGGAAAAGGCCTTGTATGGTCTTGAAAATATTCGGAGATTGAAAAGTATTATCGGCGATGGATATGCAGTAATACGGGTTGAATTCAAATATGGAGTGGATGTTAATGAAAAATATCAGGAACTGGTGCGTGAACTGGCATCTTTGAAGGGAAAACTTCCTTCAGATATGGATCTTCCGACGGTAGAAAAGGTGAGTCCCTCCAATGTAAACGTTATCCAGACTGCCCTTATTTCTGAGACAGCAACCTGGAAGCAACTGAAAATGGAGGCTGATAAACTGGCAGAGGCGCTTGAAAAAATTCCTGCCTTAAAAAATATTGAAATAGCGGGTTTACCTGAAGAACAGATTCAAATTTCCCTCGATTTTGAGCGGATGGCTCGCTTAGGTGTCTCCCAACAAGCAGTTATAAGTAATTTGCAAAGTGAACTGGCAAATATTCCTTCCGGTAGTATCGATGTGGGAAATAGATATTTTAATGTAAAATCAAGTGGTAATTTTAGAGAAGTTGAAGAAATTAAAAATACCCTGGTTTATTCTGCTAATAACAGAAATGTTCAACTTAGGGATATTGCCAACGTTTCTATGACTTTTGCTGAAAGAGATCATATCACCAGGTTGAACGGCCACAGAGGTATATTTGTGGTAGCTGCCCAAAAGTCAAAGGAAAATATAGCCGCAACCCAACTAGCTTATCAACCTATACTAGAAAAATTTAAGAAGAGTTTACCGTCTAATATTGATATGATCCATCATTTTGATCAGGCAGAGGTAGTGCAAAAAAGGTTATCTGGATTGGGTTTCGATTTTATTTGGGCTATCTTATTGGTTGCTTTTACCTTACTTCCCCTTGGATTCAGGCCTGCTATTATTGTTATGATTTCAATTCCTCTTTCTTTATCCATTGGGATAATCATTTTAAATTATCTTGGATATAGTTTAAATCAATTGAGCATAGTGGGTCTTGTAGTTGCCCTTGGATTGTTAGTTGATGATAGTATTGTAGTCATTGAGAATATTGAAAGATGGATGTTGAATGGATACAGTCGAAAGGATGCAGTTTTAAAGGCCACATCTCAGATTGGAACAGCTGTATTGGGCTGCACGGCCACTTTAATCATCGCATTCCTTCCGTTAATCTTTCTTCCTGAAGCCTCAGGAGAATTCATAAGGTCATTGCCCATCAGTGTCATTGCATCTGTTTTAGCTTCATTATTAGTTTCTTTAACTATCATTCCATTCCTTGGAAATATTCTATTGAAAAAAACAATGACCCATTCTGAGGGAAATTGGTTTATGCGCGTACTTAAAAGCGGTATCAGTAAGAGTTATGCCCCTATTTTGGAAAGATCCTTAAATAATCCTTTCAAAACAATGGGAATTATTTTAGTGGTCTTTTTTGCTTCCTTACAATTAATGCCAATCATTGGATTCAGTTTGTTTCCTGCTTCTGAAAAACCTCAATTTCTCATTAGAATAAATCCTCCAGCTCAGGTTAATATTAAAAATACAGATACCATTTCCAGGTTCGTTGAAAAGGAGTTGACTAAAATTTCTGATGTTCAATTTTATGCCACCAATGTGGGTATGGGTAACCCACAAATATACTATAATGAGGTTAGATCCATTAAAAAACCAAATTTTGCAGAAATTTTTGTCCAGTTAGATCCAGCCACGTCAGTAGAAAGAAAACTGTTTTTAATCGATTCCTTGAGGAACGAATGGACCCCTTTTTATGGTGCCAAGGTTCAGATAAATAATTTTGAGCAAGGTCCTCCCGTCATTGCTCCAGTGGAAGTTAGATTATTAGGAGATAATCTGGATTCCTTGAGAGCCTTATCCTTTAAAATTGAAAATCTTATAAAAAGTGTTCCAGGTACCATTTATGTGAATAATCCTGTAAGTAATCTTCAAACAGACCTGAGAGTTAAAATTAACAAAGAAAAAGCTGCATTATTAGGTGTCCCCACCATTTCTATTGATAAAACACTGCGACTAGCTTTGGCTGGAATACCAATAGGTATTATGTCTGACGATGATGGAGAGGACTATCAGATACTTATTAAGAAAAAAGAAAATACCCCTTTAGATTTGGATGTTTTTAAAACTTTATTTGTGGAAAATGTTAGAGGTAAAGCTATCCCTTTAACTCAGTTTGCTCATCTTGAACTTGAATCTTCTCCTTTATCAATAAATCATTTGGATAAAACAAGGATGGTTTCCATTTCTGCTTTTGTAAGTAAAGGATATTTGAATGACGAAGTGATTAAACTGGTCATGGATAAATTAGATCAATTTTCCCTGCCTTCAGGTTATACCTATCAGATGGGGGGAGAATATGAGACCAGACAGGAGTCATTCAGTGGTTTTACCATTATTATAATTCTTACCATTTTTCTATTCATAGGTATTCTTTTATTAGAGTTTAAAACCTTTAAGAGTACTATTATTGTATTAAGTGTCATTCCTTTAGGCATGGTAGGCGCACTCGCCGCCTTATGGTTAACTGGAAATTCACTTTCATTTGTGGCTGTTGTGGGACTTATTGCATTGGCTGGTATAGAAATTAAAAACACTATTTTATTGGTCGATTTTACGAATCAATTAAGAGAGGAAGGAAAACCCTTAGACATTGCCATTAGAGAAGCAGGTGAAATTCGCTTTTTACCTATTATCCTGACTTCCCTGACTGCCATTGGAGGCCTTATACCGATCGCTCTTTCAACCAATCCACTTATATCACCATTAGCCATAGTTCTTATTGGTGGATTAATAAGTTCAACATTACTTTCCAGAATTTTCACACCTGTCATTTATAAATTAATTCCTCCTAAAATGGAATCGTAGATTTTAAACACCGCACTGAAAATCCACTTCCTTTTGAATAATGCCGTTTTAAAAGCATGGTATCATCATAGTAAAGGTTTATTCCCATTGCGTTAGCAAGGTCATAGTCGGTTATTGTCCACCAAAAGCCATTAGAATTGGCTAAATCGAAATATCCCAGGGGATATCTGAGGCCACCTGGATATCCGTTAAACAGACATAATTCATGCGATACTGATACATCAGAAGTGCCACTTTCCCAACAATCTATTGATTTTAAATAAGTACCCGCCTCCGTTAAGCCTCCGTAATAAGCGGCCAATTCTGTCCAATCATTGAGGGAAGGAATTTTAAAGTTTGCCGGAGCCAGTCCGTTTTCGTCAATAACTGCATAATAGTTATACAATTTTCCGAAAATCAGACCCAAAGAGTGGTTATTTTCATAATGGCAGTATGCGGGTAAATGGTTTTTTGCAGCATATTCCCATTCTTCTTCATTGGCAGCATGGTGAATGGGACTTCCATTTCTAAACGAGTTTACGTCCAGATTGGTACTCATCCATTCCTGTTCTCCGATAATAATGGTTTCTGTCGGTGGAATCATACAAAAAAAATAATTAGAAGGCTTTTAATTTTATTAAAAGAAGGATTCATATTATTTTGCAAGAAAGTAAAATTAAATGAAAAAAGAGGAATCTAATGGACTGGACAGACATTTAAATCTTTTAACCTTAACGGCAACGGGTATTTGCTCTATGGTTGGTGCCTCCATTTATGTGGTTCCAATTATGATTCAAAAGAATGTTCCTGGTATAGGACCGTATGTATTAGTTGCTTTTTTAATAGCCGCAGTACCCGCTTTATTTGCTGCACTTTCTTACGCCGCTCTGGCATCGGCCATGCCTAGGGCTGGAGGTAGTTATATTTATGCAAGCAGAAGCTTGCATCCATACGTTGGATTTGTAGCGAGTTTCTCCCAATGGTTTGGTCTTAGTTTGGTTATTGGTGTGGTTGCTTTTGTTACGATTCCCTTTTTTAGAGATTTTTTCAATGCCCTTGGCTTTGTAGAAATAGGTACTTTTTTAGCTATTCCTACTGTAAGATTATTTTTAGCTATGGCCATTCTTGGATTTTTTACTTTTACAAATATTAAGGGAGGTTCGTTTTATACAAATACCTTAATTCCGCTAATGTTCTTAATGTTCATTTTAGGCGGTATTGTGATTTTTTTTGGGTTTTATTATGATAAAACAGATTTTGCAAAGGCATTATTGGAAAAAACAGGGCAGCCGTTATTAGAAAAACCGTTATTGGTATTTTCCTGGCAAACTCTTTTTACAGGTGCTTCCATATTATTTGCCAGTTTTATAGGTTTTGATTCCATAGCTCAGGCAGGCGGTGAGGCTAAAAATCCATACAAAAATTTACCAAAGGCTATTATATTGGCCGTTTTATTGGTAGGATTATATTACTTCGTTTTTTCAGCAGCAGTTTATCATTCTATTCCCTGGTGGTATATTGCGGAGGAGGCAAAACAAAAGGATTTGACAGCACCGGGTTTATTTTCTTTTTTATTGCATCCATTTTGGTCAGCGATTATTTTAGCAGGGGCGGCCATTGCATTATTGAACGATTTGCCTGGAATGATTTTATCTGTTTCAAGATTAGTATTCGCCTGGGCAAAAGATGGTATTATAAATCCTGTTTTTGCCAAGGTAAATCCAAAGACCAAGACACCGCAAAGTGCCATTCTATTCAGTTCCTTCATTTCTGCCCTGGGTATTTTAGGGTGCCATTTTGCTGGGGATATTTTTCTCGGTATAGATATTATGGTTACTTCCATGCTGGTAAACTTTATTCTTATTTGTTTATCAGTAGTATTTTTACCCCTAAAGAATAAAACGCTTTCAGCTAATATGTTAGGCTATCAATTTCCAAAAATTAGAACCTTATTGGCGTGGTTAGGTGTCTTTTTATTGTTCACATTGTTGGTCTTTCATACCATAAAAGATTTAAATAGTTCTCTTAGTCATTGGTATTTTAAAGCAACCTGGGTTTGGTTAATCGTTATGACTTTGGGAAGTGTTTGGTTTTTCCAATTCTGGCTTAAAAATAAAAATGGGAAATCCCATTTTGAGGAACTTCCCGAGGGGTGACACCAAGAGTAATAACATAATAAATATATTTATTCTTTTGAATATTATAAAGAAAATGTAGTACATAATATGTCTGAGAATAGTAAATAAGGAAATTTTCGGGATTTTTTCAGATAATTTATTTATATTAATTATTGATTGTTAATGGTTTAAATCTAAAAATGTGAAACATTTTAAGGAAAAAATAATTTGTTTATGAGTATAAATATTCCACCGGTTATCATTGGATTATGGCAAATTGCCGATATCGAGCGGAAAAATGCAACCTTCAAACCTGCCTCTGTAGTTGAAAATATGGAGGCGTATCTTGATGCAGGCTTGAATTTTTTTGATATGGCTGACCATTATGGTTCTGCTGAAATTATTGCCGGTCTATTATATAAAAAAAGAAAAGAGGAAGGTAAATCCTTACCCGTTTTGGCCACCAAATGGGTACCTAAACCTGGCTATAATTCAAAAGATATTGTTAAAGATGCTGTGACTTTGGCTTTAAACAGGTTAAATGTAGATCAACTTGATTTACTGCAATTTCATGCCTGGGATTATACCGATCCCTCCTGGATTGAAACTTTGTTTTATCTGGATGAACTGAGAAAGGAGGGCTACATTAAAGCGTTAGGAGTAACCAATATGGATACCGTTCATTTGAAAATGGCTATAGATTCTAATATACCCATTGTATCCAATCAAATTTCTCATTCTCTTTTTGACCAAAGGGCTGTCAATAAAATGATTCCGTATTGTATGGAAAATAAGGTACGGGTTCTTTGTTATGGTACCGTGGCAGGTGGTTTCTTTTCAAATAAATGGTTGGGAAAAGTGGAGCCTTCTATAGCTGATTTACCTACCTGGTCTTTAATGAAGTACAAAAGATTTCAAGAGGAGGTTTGTGATTGGAATCAATTTCAAGACTTACTTGAACAATTAGATGCCATTTCAAAAAAATTAGATCTATCCATAGCCCAACTGGCTTCCCTATATATTAAAGAGGAGTTTCATTGTAATTCAGTTATTATTGGCGCAAGGTTAGGAGAGTTAGAACATATTGCTGAGAATAAACAGGTAAGTAAAATGGGATTAGATGAGGAGTCAAAAATGGAAATTGCAAATTGTTTAAAACAGTTTAAGTCTATTAATGGCGATTGTGGAGATGAATATAGGTATCCACCTTTTCTGACTGCTTCTGGCGATTTAAGCCATCATATTGCTTCATTTCCACCCGCTTTTCAAGTAAAAGACGAGGGAAATGGCAGATATAGTGCTTCAAGTGGTACTATTTGGGAGTCTTTTGCAGGGTATTCCCGGGCGGTAAAAAAGGGAAATCATGTGTTTGTTTCAGGTACCACCGCAACGCAAGGTTCATTGGTTATAGGTGGAAATAGCCCTGATTCTCAAATGCATTTTGTGTTGGATAAAATAGAAGGTGCTTTAAAATCAATGAATGCCACAATGAAGGATGTAGTCAGAACAAGGATTTTTGTTTCGGATGTACAGCATTGGGAAGCCATTGCACGGGTACATGGTAAAAGGTTTGAAGACATTAATCCAACAAATACCCTGGTGGTAGCTAAATTAATAGGGGAAGAATACCTCGTAGAAGTTGAAGCTGACGCTATACTTGATGTTTGAAGGTAATATTGAAAAATTTATCCTAGGTAGTTAATGCACCGCAAACACTGATAGTCTGTCCACTGATGTAAGCGCCCATATCGGAAGCCAGAAAAACACAAACATCTGCTACTTCAGAAGATTTTCCGAATCTTTTTAATGGAATATTTGCTAAATATGCCTCTCTGGTTTTGTCGTCCAACTCATCTGTCATATCCGTTTCAATAAATCCTGGTGCAACGGTATTACAACGAATATTTCTGGTACCCATTTCTTTGGCTAAAGATTTTGTAAAGCCTATAATGCCAGCTTTAGATGCCGCATAATTCGCTTGTCCCGCATTTCCAGTAACCCCAACAATTGAACCCATATTGATGATAGCACCATTTTTAGCTTTCATCATGGGTTTTAAAACCTGTTTACAAAGATTAAATACAGATTTTAAATTTGTCTCAATCACTTTATCCCATTGTTCCTCAGTCATTCTCAACAACAAGGTATCTTGCGTTATTCCTGCGTTATTTACTAAAATATCTAATTTACCAAAATCCTCCAGGACCTGATTTACTAAGGTTTCAGCAGCTTGAAAATTAGATGCATCTGATTGATAAGCTTTTATGGTAATACCCGAAACTGCGTTGTCAGCAATTACTTTTTCTGCTTCTGCTGCACTTGATCTATAAGTGAAAGCAACATGAGCCCCATGTTCCACAAAACGGGCAACCAATGCAGCGCCGATGCCTCTGGATCCGCCGGTAATTAAGGCAACTTTATCTTGTAATAACTTCATATCATATTTTTATTAGACAAAGTTATTAAAATTTTCAAAATTAATTTTAAAAAACTTGGAAACTAATTGAACCTTTTTAGTTTCCATCGTTTATTAAGACATGAATTCTACAAAAGATAATATTCTCATTCAGGCGGAGGCATTTTTTTTGAAATATGGCTTCAGAAACGTAACCATGGATGATTTGTGCAAAGAAATGGGTATAAGTAAAAAAACATTATACCAATACTTCGAGACCAAAGACGCCCTGGTGGAAGCTTGTATTATTGGGTATATGGAAAAGGAGGCCGATAAAGTTCAACAGATCAGGATAAAGGCTTCTGATCCAGTGGATGCTTTTTATAGTTTATCGAAAAGGGCATTGGAATCGTTAAAAGAGGTTTCTCCTTTTGTCATTTTCGATTTACAGAAAAACCATCCAGAAATTTGGAAAAAATTTGTTAATCATGATTTTGAATGGCAGTATAACATGCTGGTTTACAATTTCCAATCAGGTATTGAACAAGGATTTTACAGAGCTGAAATTAATCCTTCTAAGGTAGCAAAATTATTTTTATTGCAGTCTGAAAGCATGCTAAGACCAAGAATCTTCGAACCTGAATCCCTGGAGCTTATTGAAGCAATTACTATGAGAGATGAATTATTTCTACGAAGCATTTGTACGCCATTAGGATTAGAACGGTTAATCAGTTTAATGAGTACTAAGGCTTCTACCATTTCATAAAATCTACCAACAAATAACACAATGAATAAAATGAAGATTTTTTCAAAATCACATGTATTATTTCCCAGTTTAGGTTTGTTTTTCCTTTGTTCGTTTTATCAGGTAAATGGTCAAATGCCATTGAATCTTAAGGCGGCAATGCAGTATGCTGTCGATAACAATAGCAGCGTAATTCAGGGTAAACTAGACGAAGCAAAGGGATTAATTAATGTGGAACAGCTGCTTTCCTCAGGTTACCCACAAATTAATGGAAATGCTCAATTTGTTTATAACCCGTTGTTACAGGTTATCTTTTTCCCCGACTTTTTGAACGGTAAACCTGATGATATCCGACCAGTGACTATTGGCACTCATTGGGGAACCAACGCCTCTATTGAGGTGACCCAATTGGTATTTAGTCCTGAATTCAGGGTAGGTCTGAACGCTGCAAAAAAGGCGACTGAATTGTATAGATCCAGGGCAGAGGCTACCAAAGAAGAATTAGTTTTACAGGTTTCTAAAGGCTATTATGCTATTCAAGCGGTAAAATCTCAAAAGTCAAATATTCAGGCTAATTTGTTTAAAATTAAAGAATTACTGAAATTAACCAAGGCGCAGGTTGAAAATGGTTTGGGGAGAATGCAAGATGTTAAGCAACTTGAACTTACAGAACTTATATTGGAAAACCAGTTGAATAATCTGGAATTACAGATTCAACAGCAGATGGTTATGTTTAAGCTTTCACTTCAAATGCCATTGGAAACCGATATCATTCTTACAGATACCCTAAGTGAATCGAACTATACATTACCTGAGGTAGTGGCTTTACAATCTAATTATAATCAGCGTATTGGATTAAAACTCATCGAGCAAAATCAAGCACTTAATGTAATTAATTTAAACCGATACAAAGCGAGCTACTGGCCCACAGCGAATTTATTTGCGAATATTGCAGCTCAGGCGCAGCCGAGGACTTTCAGTGATTTTGTTAGCTCTAACTCATGGGCCAGCTTTAGTTCAGTTGGATTAAGGTTGAGAGTGCCCATTTATGACGGTGGTTTAAGAAGAACGCAGGTTGAGTCTGTTCAAATAGATATTAAAAAGGGAGAGGAAGACAGAAAGCAACTTCTATCTTTATATGAGGCTCAATTTGAAAATGCAAAGAAAACATTGGCTCTTAATCTCAATAATTTAACGCCGCTTAAAAGAGCAAGGAGCCTCGCCGAAGAAATTTACACACAAAGTCAAGCAAGGTATCAGCAGGGTATCGCTCCATTAACGGAAATATTAAATGCAGAAACATCTCTCAGAGAATCAAAAAATAATGTACTCTCAGCTTTGTTTCAGGTCAGAATAGCCGAACTCGATTTGCTCCATGCAAATGGGCAATTGATTAAATTTTTACAGTAAATAACCCAAACTTTATATTATAACAACATGAAAAAAGGACTTAGAATTCTGACCATCCTATCTATTACCATCGGTATATTCGCCGTTATTGGATGGAAATTAACAGATAATAAAAAGAAGATTGATAGCTCTGCAGCGAAAGCTCAGGTAAGAAATACTACGGTAATGGTTTCCTCTACCTTTCCGGAAATTACCTTGATGAAGAAAGATTTCAATGCAAATGGTTCATTCAGAGCGTTTAAAGAGGTAGCTATCATTTCTGAAGCGGCCGGAAGAGTGACTCAGGTGAATTTTGAAAATGGAAAGCAAGTGCAGGAAGGTAATGTCCTGGTGACTTTAGATTCCGACTTGTTGCTAAATCAAATGGCGCAAGTTAAATTTAATCAGGAGAAAATTAAAAAAGACGTTCAACGTTTGGCTAATTTACTACCGGTGGGCGGTGTTTCTCAACAGCAATTAGATGATGCAGTCAACGCGCTTGAAAATCTAAAATTTCAGCAAGTTAGCCTTGAGAAGCAACTTTCATTTAGTAAGGTTAAAGCGCCTTTAACGGGTATCATCTCAAATAAAATGGTGGAAAAGGGTTCTTTTATCACTCCGCCTATGAAGTTAGGAGATATAGTACAAACGAATAAATTGTATTTCCAGACCTATCTCACGGCCGAGCAGATTTCTCTCATCAAGGTGGGTTTTATCGCAGATGTTGTAACCGACGCCATGCCGGATCAAAAACTCAATGGCGTTGTTACCCTGATCGATGTAAAATCTGATCCTTCAAGAAGATACCTGGTGGAGCTTTTGATAACAAATCCAGGGCGATTAAGACCAGGTATGACCGGGCAGGTTTCATTCAATGATATTGCTTCTTCTGAAATTTTGGCCATTCCTCGTATTTGTTTGGTAGGTAGTTCGAGAAATCCCTCTGTTTATGTGATTGAAAATGGAAAAGCCATTCTAAGAAATATTCAAATTGGGGTTGGCACAGGAAGTTTGCTTGCCGTACTTGGTGGCTTACAGAAGTCAGATGAAATTGTACTCACAGGTCAAATAAATTTGGTGGACGGTGCGCCTGTTATTGTAAAAAACAAATAAGGAATAATCATTTAACCTTTTCAAAAGAAAATTCATGTCATTAACTGAAATTGCTATTAAAAGGCCTTCCCTGATTATAGTGCTGTTTGTTGTGCTAACCGTTTTAGGCCTTTTTAGTTATACCCAATTGAGCTATGAACTTATTCCTAAGTTTGAAGCACCTATTCTAACCGCTACTACAGTATATCCAGGCGCCGGTCCAATGGAGGTCGAACAAAGTGTCACTAAAAAAATTGAAGATGCTCTTTCCGGTCTGGCAGGTGTCAATAGTATTCGATCTACCTCGAGAGAAAATATTTCATCGGTTATTATCGAGTTGGAGCAAAATGCTAATATTCAACAAAGTCTGCAAGAGGCGCAAAGAAAATTAAATGAAATTCAGCCTACTTTTCCGCGAGATGCAAAAGTGCCTGTCCTCGGAAAGTTTTCCAGTGATGAATTTCCTATTATGAATATTGGAGCTAAAAGTAAATTGGATGCTGGTCAAATGTTTGATTTAGCAAAAAATAGAATTGTTCCGCTCCTAAGTAGTATCGAGGGTGTAGCGAGGATTACCATTGTGGGTGGTCAGGAAAGGGAAATCAGAATTAATATTAATAGAAAGGAACTTGAAGAACGTAAATTAAGTCTTCTTCAGGTTCAAAATGCTATTCAATCGGCAAATCTTGATTTCCCAACAGGGAAAATTAAAAATCAAGATGAGCAAATTACCATACGTCTTGCTGGAAAATTAGATGCATTAAATCAGTTGAGTGCTATTATTGTTAGTAATAATCCATTAACTAATAGCCCCGTAAGACTCGATGAGGTAGCTGAAATTGAAGATGCTACAAAAGAACCATCTGATTTAAGCCGCTTAAATGGTGTGTCAGGTCTGGCTTTTCTTGTTCAAAAACAATCAGATGCCAATGCTGTAGCGGTAAGTGAAAGTGTGATAAAGGAAATGGAAGAGTTGGAGGAACTCTATAAAGCAGATGAACTCACTTTTGGCATTGCTAATAATTCTTCCGATTTTACGATCGAAGCTGTCAATGCAGTGATTGATGATATTGGTCTTGCCGTTATTTTAGTGGCTGTTATTATGCTTCTTTTCCTACACAGTTTTCGTAATGCGCTGATTGTTATGGTGGCTATTCCAGCTTCTTTAATAACCACCCTTATTTTTATGTATGCTTTCAATTTTACTTTTAACCTGATGACCTTGCTTGCTATGTCTCTTGTAATCGGTATTCTTGTCGATGATTCCATCGTAGTACTTGAAAATATTTTCAGACATTTGGAAATGGGAAAAAATAGAAGGCAAGCTGCTTTCGATGGTAGAAATGAAATTGGTTTTACCGCTTTGGCGATTACTTTAGTCGATGTCGTTGTGTTTTTTCCCATCGCTTTAACTGGCGGTATAATCGGGAATATTATGAAACAGTTTGCCTTGGTCGTAGTTATTTCTACCCTGGTTTCTCTGCTCGTTTCTTTCACATTAACTCCTATGTTAGCCTCCCGTTTTTCCAGGTTGGAGCATTTTAATAAGAAAACTATCGGAGGATTTATTTTAATTGCTTTTGAAAAAGGAATTTCAAATCTTACGGAGGCTTATGT
>JBMLQR010000201.1:19038-40755 GCA_049241465.1 Saprospiraceae bacterium
GATTTATTTTAATTGCTTTTGAAAAAGGAATTTCAAATCTTACGGAGGCTTATGTGAAATTATTAAAGTGGGCCATAAGAAAATGGTGGGCAGTTTTAGGATTAACAACTATAATTTTTCTTTCATCTTTCCAATTAATTACCGGTGGATTTATTGGGACAGCCTTCATATCTAATAGTGACAGAGGCGAGTTTATTATAAAACTTGAGTTGCCTAAAGAGGCTACCTTAGAGCAAACAAATCAAGTGGCCCTCGCCGCTGAAAAATATTTAGTCAGTAAAAATGAAATTATAAATATTTTCACAACGGTAGGAAGAAGTTCTGATTTTATAGGGAGTTCAACACTATCCAATCTCGCTGAAATACAGGTGAAAATAACTCCAGCATCCGAAAGAAAGGAATCTACTGATTTCTTCGCCAGAAATATTAAGATGGAACTGGAAAAGGAATTGGTTGGCGTAAAAGTAAATTCAAGTCAGGTTTCTTTCTTTGGTGGAGCAGACCAGGCGCCTATTCAAGTGATTGTCAGTGGGGCTGATTTAAAAAAGGTAAAAGATTATGGGGATAAAGTGCTCGATTGGGTCAGAAATACACCCGGTGCCATGGAAGCTGATATGAGTTACAAAGAAGGTAACCCCGAAATTAAAATTGAGGTAGATAGACTAAAAATGTCGGAGCTAGGTTTAAATCTGCAGGTTGTAGGTGCTACTATGCAAACTGCTTTTGCGGGAAATACCGATACCAAATTTAGAGATGGTAACTCTGAGTATGACATAAATATTAGATTTGATGCCTTTGATAGAAATAATGAAGAGGATGTTAAAAATTTGTTGTTTGTAAATCCACGAGGCGAGCAAATTAGGTTATCTCAGTTTGCTTTAGTTTCCAGTTCTACAGGACCAAGTCTCCTCGAACGAAAGGATAGAATTCCTTCGTTGGTGGTATCGTCGAAAATTTTAGGGCGCCAATCTGGTGATATTGGCGTGGATATTCAAAATAAAATAGCAGAAAATCCTCCACCTGTAGGCGTTTTTATTGCTTATGAAGGCGACTTAAAGGCTCAGGCAGAGAGTTTTGGAAGTCTTGGTCTTGCATTTGGTGCTTCTATTCTTTTTGTGTACCTCATTATGGTGGCTCTTTATAATTCCTGGGTCAGTCCCTTTGTCGTTCTCTTTTCAATTCCGGTAGCTATGGTAGGTGCCTTTTTAGCCTTAGCGCTTTCCATGAGTACCATGGATATTTTTGCTATTCTCGGTATCATTATGTTGGTAGGTCTCGTAGGTAAAAATGCTATTTTACTTGTTGATTTTGCCAACCAGCGTAAGGAGGAGGGGAATAGAACAATCAGAGCTATTCTTGAAGCTGGCTCTTTACGTCTTCGTCCAATTATTATGACCACAGTAGCCATGGTGTTCGGTATGTTGCCTATTGCCCTGGCAAAAGGTCCCGGGGCAGAATGGAAAAATGGTCTGGCATGGGCACTGATAGGTGGTTTGACCAGTTCTATGTTGCTTACTTTACTTGTTGTTCCAATCATTTATTTCCTTATGGAAAAAGCAAGAAAATGGACAAACAGACTTTTTGGTGCTGATAAGCCTTCTAATGACATTCTTGTCATCAATAAGAATACATCAGAGTTTATATAATAAATTCAGTTTATTATTATATATCGGGTGTGGTGTACTATATTTGTGCCCCACACCCTTTTTTGTGGATCGTAAATTGACATATTTAAATGAGTAAACATATCTCTTTTTTAAAGGAAGCAATTAAAGATTGGCGTTCCACTGGTTCAATTGTTAGGAGTTCTCCAGATCTGATTAAAAAAATGATGCAACCCATTCATTTTAATGAAGTAGAATTAATTGTTGAACTTGGTGCTGGACAGGGATGTATTACAAAAGCTTTGGCTGATTCTCTGGTTGGAAATACCCATTTACTAGCTTTTGAATTAAATGATATTTTTTTGAAAGAACTCTCTTTATTGGAAAAAGAAAATGTGGAGATTATTAATGGCGATGCGTTGAATTTATTGACCTATGTAAAAAAAGAATCTGTTGATGCAGTCATATCAAGTTTACCCCTAGCCAACTTTCCGTTTACCTTGAAAAGGGATATTTTACAACAGTGCTATGATTCTCTTAAGCCGTCTGGTTTGTTTATTCAGTTTCAATATTCGCTGATAGATTATAAACTTCTTAAAAAGAAGTTCTCATCGGTTGAAAGAAAGTTTACTCCACTAAATATACCTCCAGCTTTTATCTACGTATGTAGAAAATAATTTATATAGCATGAAATTTTGTACATTTAATTCACATCTTTCATACTTAATTGAACCCTCTTTCGTGCATAGTCAATTTCAACGATTCTAACGGTTACTTCTTGATTAAGTTTTACTACTTCTGCGGGATTTTTAATAAAGCGATTGGCCATTTGGCTCACATGTACCAAGCCACTTTCTTTAATTCCTATGTCAACGAAAGCGCCAAAATTGGTAATATTATTTACAATCCCCTGTAAAACCATATCTGTCCTTAAATCATTGATGGAATGAATACCATCGGCAAATGAAAAAGCTTTTGCCTCTCCACGTGGATCCAAACCTGGTTTATTGAGCTCTTTTATGATGTCATTTAAGGTTGGAATTCCCACCTTCTCAGTGACATATTGATTAACTTTGATCTGTTTTCTGATAGTTGATTGTTTTATCAACTCGTCCACAGAACAGCCTAAATCTTTAGCCATTTTTTCAACGATAGGGTAAGATTCCGGATGAACAGCCGTGTTATCTAAAGGATGTTCCCCTTGTCTGATGCGTAAAAATCCTGCAGATTGTTCAAAAGCCTTTTCTCCCATTCTGGGTACTTTTTTTAGTTCCTTCCTTGCTTTAAATGGGCCATTTTCTGTTCTGTATTTTACAATATTTTGTGCTAAAGTTGGACCAAGGCCTGAAATATAGGATAATAAATGTTTCGATGCTGTATTCAAATTAACACCAACACTATTTACGCAACTTGCAACCACACTGTCCAGGCTTTCTTTTAGTTTAGGCTGATTTACATCGTGTTGATATTGTCCAACACCAATAGATTTCGGCTCAATTTTGACTAATTCGGCCAAAGGGTCCATTAATCTTCTACCAATAGAGATGGCACCCCGAACGGTTAAATCCTGGTCGGGAAATTCTTCTCTTGCGGCTTCGGAGGCAGAATAAATGGAAGCACCAGCTTCATTTACACTAAAAATAGAAACAGGGTGAGGTTGTGGAAGGGTCCGGCAAAAATCAACACTTTCTCTTCCAGCGGTTCCATTTCCAATGGCAATGGCTTCTATATTATGTTTTTGAATTAAATGTGATAATGTCTTCGTTGCTCCGGAGGTGTCATTTTGTGGTGGATGCGGATAAATAGTGGTATTTTCCAATAATTCTCCACTGGCGTCCAGGACAACTATCTTACAACCTGTTCTAAATCCGGGATCAATACCTAAAACAACTTTTTGTCCCAGAGGAGCGGATAAAAGCAATTGTCTGAGGTTATCAGAAAATACATCTATGGCGGCAATATCAGCTTTTTCTTTAGATAGTTGTCTGAATTCAGTTTCTATAGATGGGCTCAATAACCTTTCGTAGCTATCTTTAATGGCAACCTTTACCTCATTTGCCGCTAGATTATTTTTTTTGATATGAACCTTTTCAAGTTCAAAAATAGCCATTTCCTCATCGGTTGGAACAATCATAACCCTTAAAATACCTTCTTCCTCTGCTCTTCTAATTGCTAGAATACGATGAGATGGACATTTACTTAATGGTTCTGAAAAATTGTAATAATCTTTATATTTTATTCCTTCTTCCTCCTTCCCTTTAGCCACTTTTGCTTGTACGACAGCCGTTTCGGTATAAATTTTTCGCATTAGATTTCGGGAATTTATATCCTCACTAACCATTTCTGCGATAATATCTCTTGCACCTTGCAGGGCCGCATTTATATCGGTCACGTTTTCGTTTAGGAACTGTTGTGCTATTTCCTGGGGAGAAATACTATTTTCCTGACTATAAATACTCAATGCAAGAGGCTCTAAGCCGTTTTCTCTCGCGACTCCCGCTTTTGTTTTTTTCTTCCTTTTGAAAGGTAAATACAAATCTTCAAGATCGTTTAATTGTAAGGTAGCATTAATTTTTAATCTTAATTCTTCCGTCAATTTTCCTTGCTCTTCAATAGATTTAAGAATAGCTTCTTTGCGCTTATCTAGTTCTTCAAGTCGTTTACTCTCTTTTTGTATATCTGCAATTTCTACCTCGTCTAATGAACCGGTAGATTCTTTTCTATATCGGGCAATAAATGGAATGGTCGATCCTTCATTTAACAAAGCCAAAGTGTTTTTAACACTTTGTAGTGGAATTTGTAAAGTGGAGGCTATTAATTTGCTGTAATCTTCCATTTGGTATTTTTTTGGTGGGCAAATTTAAACCATAATTCAACTTTTTAATGTATCAAATATATATTCAATGCATTTAAAATGCATAAAAGCATGATATTTGCGTTATTCACTAAATAATAAAATGAAAATTTTTAAAAAATTTTTCCTTTACCTATTTTTTTGCGCTGTTGGAATAGATCATGGATATGCTCAGGACTCTGTGTTGGTCTCTTTTCCTAATGGAATGTCTGCATTTCTTAAGTTACATGCCGCAGAGGTAATGCCATCTTCTTTACAGCAGAGATTTCCTATGATTAAAGTCTGGAAATCAACTCATAAACTTTTTCCCCAGGTTGATTTTAGAATTTTAAAAGTGAATAATGAGTGGGAAATTTATGCTATAAAAGGAGATTCTATAGCCAAATATATTAGTAAAAAAGAGGGTGTCTGGGATTCAGAAGTTGAGGACGACTTTCATGAAAGCGTAAAATGCTTTACCTCAACTTCAAATAAATTTCAACTTCAAAATAAATCTCTTACCATTTCTTCAAATGATTCATTGAGCATTTTTCGCTTAGCGCTTAGTGCAACCGGCGAATTTACTGATTTTCATGGCGGTGACATATCAAAGGTTTTAGCCGTCATGCTCAAAATGGTTAATTTAGTAAATGCTGTTTTTGAAAGAGATTTGAGGGTTCGATTTGTTCTAATAGATAGAACAGATGACCTGATTTTTCAATTTGCCAACGCCGATCCTTTTACCAGAGGTAATGAAAGTAGTGAAAACCAACAGTTATTAGATCGTATCATTGGTGACGTTAATTATGATATTGGACATGTTTTAGGTGGATTACAAACAGTAAGTATTGGTAAAATTGGTAGTATATGTCAAAAAGGAGAAAAGGGTAGGGGCGTTTCCACGGCGCTCGTTCCAGACGGTATCTATTTTACTTTTGACTATTTTAGCCATGAACTTGCCCATCAGCTGGGGGGAAATCATACTTTTAACAGCGTAATTTGTAGTGCTCAGCGAAATCCCCTAACTGCCTGGGAACCAGGCTCCGGTATAAGCATACTTGGTTATCCGGGTTTATGTAAATCAGATAACTTAGGCCTACACGTTTTGCCGCGTTTTCATAGTGGTAGTGTTGAAGAAATTTCTAACCTTTTAATGTCCAAGGCCTATCAATTTTGTGGTGTAAAAGTATCAAAGTCAAATGCAAAGGTTTCGCCTCTGGATATCGAAAATACATATCTTCCCAGAAACACACCCTTCTTACTCCATCCATTAACCTCAGATAGTACTTCCTGGTTTTCCTGGGAGTCGATAGATTTAGGTGAACCAATGTCAATAAATAGTATATCGGGAAATAGTCCAAATATTAAAATGACAGAACTTAAGTCAAATACCTTCAGATCGTTTCCAGGCATGGATTCATTGGTTAAACTCGCTAATGAACCGGGCGTGTTATTAGCCGATTATGAAAGAGATATGAGATTAAGGCTAGTAAGAAGATTTGAATCAAATCTGGTTTGGCAACCTTTTAATCTTTCTGTTAAAGCAAATATGGGGCCTTTTACAATGGTTAAACCTAAAGAGGATGTATTTTACTCATCAGATGAACCAATACAGGTTGAATGGATGCCAGCAAATACCTTTCTTCCTCCCTTATATGCCGACAAAGTAGATGTTTTTTTAGTGGATGTTGCTAATCCAGATTCTCTGATTTTTTTGAAAAGGAATGTCCCAAAT
The DNA here is from genome assembly GCA_049241465.1 of Saprospiraceae bacterium. Lineage (GTDB taxonomy): Bacteria > Bacteroidota > Bacteroidia > Chitinophagales > Saprospiraceae > BJGN01. Next base: position 25,211 of record JBMLQR010000201.1, read on the forward strand.
CTTGGTAAATATTCTTTGTTTATAAATGAAAATATTAAAAATGCTACTTACAAATTAGGGGTAAAAGGGACAAATAAATTATTTTTCAATATAAGTCCCGGGAAAATTGTTGTTCAAAATAAAGCTGGATTTTTTAGCGGACTTCCTTTTGATGTTTCTCATTTTACCTGTGAAGGAGATATTCTTTTCCGCTGGGATTTATCAACCTTAGCGGATTCCATTTTTCCTTTAACCTTTAAAATAGAAAATGTAACTCAATGGAACCCTGATAGGCGTGAAATGATAATGCTGAAACCAGGAATGCTGGAATGGCGTTTGTCTATCCCGGCAGGTGAAACGGTTCCAGTTTTTAATCATGCATCGCTAAATGTAACAACGGCAAATAAAAAGTTTAGCCTTCCCATAGAATGGCATTATCAGACAAAAAAGCCGCTGAATTTCGAAGCTGTTTATCCGCTGAATAAATCTGAAATTAATGATGTACGCCCTTTATTTTCTTGGAAAGCAAATGACAAGGCCGATTGGTACCAAATAGAGATGTCAGAAAGAAAGACTTTTGATTACATTATTGATTCACTTGTGACTGTAGGTTCTTCTGTTTATCCAAACAAACACTTGATAGCTGGAAAACAGTATTTCTGGCGCATAAAATACCATACTATTTTATGTGGAAGTAATGTATCAGAAGTATTTTCCTTTTATGTAAAACCAGCTATTTGTGACGAATGGAAGAAGGTGGATACGCTTGTTCTCAATCAAATTCCCTTTAGGCAATCTAATCTGATTATTAATCAAAAAGGAGTTATTACTGATTTTCTGGAATTGTGGATGAATATTAAGTTCACAGACATAGAAAAAGTAAAGGTATTTCTAAAAACGCCCTCAGGTTTGAGTCTATCTCTTCCTTTGCCCAAAAATTGTTTAAAATCGCTTCAATGGCATAAAATAACTTTTTCAAAAGAAGCTATTTTAACAGATTCTTGTATTGGTGGCGATTCTTTAAATATATATGCGGGTAATTTATTTAATTTATTGAAAGGGGAAAAATTAGATGGATTGTGGCAATTGGTATTTGAAGGCGTTAATCAGACGGGAAACATTGGAAGTTGGGGATTTAAAAGCTGTTATTTGGGAGAAGTTACTTTTTCTTCAGATATCCGTAAAAATGAGATGTTAGCCTATATTTCACCAAATCCTGCTGCTGAAAACATAGGTAAAATAACCTTTTTAAAGGAAGGGCAGGCGAGTATCATTTTGTGGGATTTCCTGGGAAATAAAAAGGGCGAATGGATAAAAAGGCAATTTGAAAATGAAATGTATATTAAACTTTTTGATTTACCTAAAGGCATTTATTTGTTGGATATAAGAGTAGAAGATGGAAAAAAACAACTCATTAAATGGGTCATTCAGTAAAAAAGAAAAAGTGCCAATCAATGAAGAAATGGCACTTTCCCTTTTTAATTTATTTTAATTATTAGATACTAACCCAATAATTGGTTTTTGTGCCGCCAATGTGGCTGCATTACTGCCTCTGGCAATAATTGTGTATTTTTTACCCCGTACTAAGTTAAGATTACTTAACGTACTTAATGCGACCGTTTTACCTTTTTCGCGAATAACAATGGTAAAACGAGTTGAACCAGGCTGATCAAATGCCTGGAAATTTTCTTTTCCCGTACTTCTGCCTTTAAATTCAGTATTTACAACGTTATTAACTAAAAACTCAATACCCGTTGCAGGGCTGTCAGTTAAGGCACTTAAAAACCTGATATAGGTTTTCTCTGGATCAGGAATAGAAAGATCGTCTTGTGAAACAAAAAAGTCATATTTACCTGCTATGCCAAAAGCATGTACCGTATAATAAGTGTTGTCAGCTAAATTGAGATCTGTAGTCAAATTTACTTCTCCGGAAGTAGCCGTTGCCGGTACAGTAACTTTAAGTTTTGCAGTTCCTGAAGGGATAACGGCATAATCAATGATGGGAAATAAGCTGCCGTAAGTTACCAATCCAGGAACACCAACGGTAGTTAATACCCCTGAGACAACTTTATCGTTGATCGAGGCAACCACTCCTGGAACATCAGGCGCTGCATGAAACACTTTAATCCTTGCACCATTTGTAGCTGGGGTAGCATTTCGAAGGAAATCAAATTCCTCACCGCAGGAAACGAATGAAAATGCGCTAATGAATAAAAGGGCATTCCATATATATGTTAATTTCATAATATTAGATTTTAAGGTTGAACAAACCAAAGTGGTTTTGTATGATAATCTGGTAAATCGGCACCAATTCCTCTTAACGTAGCTAAATTCCAAACATATTCTGAGTTAAATCTTGGTCGAACTCTCTGAACAAATTTGCCGCTATTGTCAGGGTATAGACTGGTTGGGAAAGAAATACCCTTATATATTTCGTTGCTATAATTATATCTTCTCATATCAACCCAGGTTTCAAGGGCACCCTGACCATACAAAGCGATATATTTTTGTAGCATAATATCACTTAATGTCAAATCATTACCAGATTTAGGTATGGCTGCACTCGCTAGATAAGCGTCGCGATTGGCTGCTGAAACACCAACAAAGTCAAGAGCAGCACTAACACCTAGTCTAAAAGCGCTGTAAGCCAAAGTTTTATCCCCTTTTTTGAAGGCAGCTTCCGCTTTGATAAATTGCAATTCCGGATAAATCAGGATCGCATGTGGGGCATTATCATTAAATATCCATTTTCCTGTAGCAGGAATAACACCCAGGCCACCCCATAAATTTGGAATTCTATTGGTTCGGCCTGCTATATTATTCGGATCGCCTGAAGCAGGGGCAACTCCTCTGAATACACCATCAGGACTTGCTGTAAACATGATAGGGAGACGTGGGTCTCTAACACCATTAAATGTTGTACCATCTAGTAATGAAATAATATAAGATGATTGAACAAAACTTCCCATGTTATTCCTTAATGGTCCATAAAAATTACCATCGCCTGAATTGGATCCGGCATGGGGAACTAAAAAGTTATCAGCATTATTCTGAAATGCTTTATCGACATATTCTATTACTTTGTCCGCACTGAACCCTGCTTTGTTAGATAGGTGGATGGCATTTCTGGCAAGATTTGCATAAATAAATTTTTTCCACTTGCTAACATCTCCTTTATATACAATATCTCCTCTGGATAAAGAGGCGGAATAGCCGGTTTTATCTAAATCAGCCAGAGCTTCGTTACTTAATCTAACTACTTCAGCGTAAACATCTTGTTGTGGATCGTAATCGAATACATATCGATTTGGCTCCCAAGCTTGTTTTAAAATCATTTCGCCATGTAGGTCAGTCGTAGATTGCCAACTCCAGGCACGTACGGCTTTGGCTGCACCCACATAATCCCATTTATTATTATTTACACCATCTGAAATGATTAAATCTATATTAGTACCAATAGACCAGTAATGTGAACGCCATTTTTCACCGCATGCATCTGATCCTGGCGCAAATCCTTGTCTGTCCCATGCATTTCCAGCTGAAACCCAACCCCAATATTGAACATATTGACCTATATATCTTGCATCCCACGCGTCACCTCTCACCATTTGGGCAAAAATAGGCGGGAGTAGGGCAAATCCTTCCGCTACCTGCGGATTACTTGGATCTTGATTAATATCAAAATAAGATTCGCAGCTGCTACCCAGGAAGAGTAAAAAAGCGAATGGATATAATATTTTTTTCATTGTTGTAAATTTTAAAGGGTTATTCTAATACCACCAGAAATGGTTCTGGGTAAAGAAATAGTACCAAAATCGAAACCAAATGCGCCTACACCTCTTGTTGTAGCTGAATTACCATTGACATTTGGGTCGGCTCCACTATAGTTTGTGAGTAACCATAAGTCAGTTCCGCTGACAAATACTTTGGCACTTTTGAATAGTTTACTTCCTTTTAAAACGGAGCTGGGGATATTGTAATTAATGGATACATCTCTTAAACGAATCCAATTTATATCTTCCTCCACAAAATCTGACTCCGGAGCGGCACTAAAGAAATCACTTCGGGTTAACGGCGTCACCTGTATTGTGTTCTTGGTAGGACTCTCCGTATTTTCTCTTCCATCTCTTAATACGCCATTGAAAATATAAGGTTGTGTTCTGTCTAACAGGTGAGTACTCAAACCTCTTTGGTATAAAAATCGTTCGGTTCCGTTAAAAACGTCACCCCCTTTACGGATATCCAAAAGAAATGAAAGGGTAAATTCTCCAATTCTGAATTCATTGGTTAAGCCAATGGTAAAATCAGGGTTACGGTCTCCAATTGGAAGGAAATTGGTATTTACAACAGGTAATCCGTTAGATGGATTAATTAGAATTTCTCCGTTTTTATTCCTTAAATAAGAATAACCACCAATGGCAGTCGCACTTCCTAATCCTCTTTGATTGTAGTCAAGATTTACTCCTGGGTAAAATCTGGCTAAATCTGATACAAACGCACTGGCACGGGCATTTCCAAATAACCAGGTATCCGAATTGTAGAATTCTGCCTGATCAGCTGGCAGGTTATCAACTGTGGTGGTGAAAGTGGTGAAATTCATTAAGATATCCCATTGTACTTTTTCTTTCTTGATGGGGGTTAATGACAATTGTACTTCAAATCCCTGGTTTGAGAAAGTACCTCCATTAACGAGACCAAAAATAAATCCAGTTCCATAACTTAAACGTTGAGAAACAATCTGGTCAAAGCGAGAATTTTTGAAATAAGCAAAGTCTATACCTATTTTATTCTTAAACAACTTAAGTTCAGTACCAAATTCATAACCTTGTGTACGTTCAGGTTTCAAATTAGGATTTCCACCAAAGAAACCAAATGCGAAGCCTCCTCCCGTAGTTGTTTGTGGAGCTAAAGCCGGTAAAATTTTATAGGGAGGTGCATCTTTACCCGTTTGTGATAAAGTAGCTCTTAATTTACCATAACTTAACACTTTTGAATTGTTAAAAATGGGTAATTCGCTGAAAATAAAACTTAAACCTGTTGAAGGATAAAAGAAGGAGCGATTGGCAGACGGTAGGGTAGAAGACCAGTCATTCCTGCCTCTTACATTGAAAAAGAGAATATCCTTATATCCTAAATCAAAGGTTCCCAATAAACTAAGTAATCTTTGTCTTGTTATGGTTAATTTACTTCTCTGCGTAGTTGGATCGGTATTATTGATACTGTTATAGTCAGGTATATACATTTTTTCACCTCTTATAGAGGTTACTTCATAGTTCCTATCGTCAAGAGATCCACCAAAAGTTAGCGAGGCTTTGAAGTCACCAAAGGACTTTTTAGCTGTGGCTAAAATATTACTATTCATTAAAATGGAATTTTCATTGAATGACTCAATGACTCCCTTTCCTGTTATACCATAGATAGATTCAGGATGCAACAGCGTATTTCCAATGGTGGAGTAAGCGTCAATACCAAATCTTCCTGTAATATTTAACCATTTATATGGGTCGTAAAGCACGCTGAAATTTCCTATCGTTCTCTTGTTTCTGGTCTGATTTTTATTTGCATACACGTTAAACAAAGGATTATCTTGCTCTGTCGTACTTTGAATTAACTGTCTTCTTGTTCCGTCTGGTTTTAAAAAGACGCTGGCATCGTCATAAAATGGCCAGGAAAGTAAGCTTATTAAATATCCATTGGCTCCTCTCTGCGGTGCTGTGGTATTTGAATTGACAAAATTCAATGAACTACTCGTACTTAGCTTATCGGAAATTTTGGCTGTTGTACTCAAGCGCACAGAAATTCTATTGAAATCATTGGTAGGAACTACCCCTTTTTGGTCGGTATAAGCGGTAGATAGGCGATAACTTAATCCGGTGGTACCTCCTTCAAATCCTAAATTATGGGTTTGGGTAAATCCATCCCTGAAAAAAGCATCAATATTATCAAATTTAGGAGTAGATGCAGGTAGTTTCGGACCAAAGAAGAAAGAAGTCGTTGGATCAGCAGATCCGTTAAATCCTCTGGCATAGTCACTGTTGTATTCTGGAAATCTATAAAGATGTTCATTCCTGAAAAGGTTATCATAACTAATTTTTCCTTTTCCTGAACTTCCCTTTTTTGTGGTAATGATAATGGCACCAGAAGAGGCATCAATACCATATAAAGCCGCAGCTTCAGGGCCTTTAAGTACAGTAACTGATTCAATATCAGCTGGATTAATATCACCTGCTCTGTTTTGATAATCGTTGGCTCTGTTTGCCTGGTCAGATACAAGAGCACCCTGATTGAACGTACGATTATCAATAGGTAAACCATCTACTACAAATAGCGGCTGGTTATTTCCGTCTATGGAACTCGGTCCACGCAATTGCACGGCAACGGAGGAACCTGCTTGTCCACTGGTAGGTGTCATATTCAGACCAGCTACTCTACCTTGAAGAGAAACAATGAAGTTATCTCTTCCTGTGTTTTGAAGCGCCTCTCCCTTAACTTCTTGAATCGAATAAGCCAGTTTTTTCTTTTCTTCCTTGATACCCAAGGCAGTTACTACTATTTCACCTAATGCGGTAGCTTCAGCAATAAGCTGTACATCGAGTAAAGTTTCATTGGTGATTTTAATTTCTTTGGGTTTATAGCCCGTGTAAGAATAACGTAATGTTTGACCTGTGGCCACCTGAATAGCATAAGTGCCATCTAAATCAGTTACTGTTCCTATGCCAGTCCCAACGACCAAAACAGTCACGCCAATCATAGGACTACTGTCATCGGCATCTGTAATGGTTCCTTTTAATGTTCGGTTTTGAGCTGCCAATCCATTCTGGTGAAGGAAGACAAACAGCAGAAAAACGAATGCTTTCAGTAATGTAATTTTCATTCTGATGTGTATATGGGTTAATAAATAAGTAAAACCCATTAAATATTAATTTAATAGGTAGGAAAAAAATCCGTTTTACTTTGGCAAAATTCTTAAGAAAATGAAAAGAAAATATACCGGGTTTTTATAGGTGCTTTAAAAATTATCGCTTAATTCCATTCGTTTCATATAATTCTTCAAACTTTCCATTGGGCGTGTTATAGCCACTCTCCCCGAACGAACGAACTCAAATATACCATATTTTTTGAATTCTTCCAATAATGCTTCCGTTTCTATGGCTGTACCCGTTTTTTCAAATACGATGAATTCTGGTTCAATCTCTAAAATTCGAACATTGTATTCTCTTACAAACTTTTCAACTTTTAGGGTTGCGCCAAAAATGGAAGAAGGTATTTTATATAGGGCAATCTCCTGATAAATTATTTCGTGTTTTTCGTAGTAAAACGCTTTTAAAATATCTATTTGCTTATCAAGTTGAGCAACCAGTTTTTTTATCATTTCTTCTGTAGTAAAAACAACAATTGTAAATCGATGAATACCAGGAAGAGATGATTTTGAGGTGTTTAAGCTTTCTATATTGATGTGCCTTCTGGTGAAAATGGCAACAACTCTGGAGACCATTCCTGTTTGATTTTCCGAAAAAACGGACAGGGTAAATTCTTTTTTTTCCATAAGTACTATTTAATATTTGGTTCAAGAAGGATTTCGCCCACGCCAGCGCCACTTTGAACCATTGGAAAAACATTGTCCTCTTTTTCTACCATAACATGCAAAAGATAGGGGCCAGGGTAGGCCAGCATTTCAGCCACTGCCTCTTTGAGAGAGGAAACTTCTTCAATTTTTTTTCCTGTAATTCCGAATCCTTCGGCAATTTTTAGAAAATCAGGATTTTGAAGCTCCACTGAAGAGTATCTTTTATCGTAGAATAATTGTTGCCATTGACGAACCATACCCAGGAAATTATTATCTAAAAGAACAATTTTCACGGGCATTTTCCATTGATTTATCATGCCCAGTTCCTGGATAGTCATTTGAAATCCTCCGTCTCCAATAAAAGCAACAACCGTTTTATCAGGCTGGGCATATTGGGCACCAAAAGCAGCAGGGAGACCAAAGCCCATAGTTCCTGCTCCACCTGATGAAACCCATTGATTGGTAGATCGATAAGTATAATATCTTGCGGCCGCCATTTGATGTTGTCCCACATCAGTAGCTACAATGGCCATACCATTTGTCTGGTCAGAAATTTCCTTCACGACCATACCCATTCTCATTTTTCCTTCAGGGGTAGGTGATAAATCTCTGTTTATTACCTTTTCAAATTCAATTTTTTTACAATCATCAAATTCTTGAAGCCACGCGGGATAAGTTTTTTCTTCAATTAAGGGTAAAAGAGCCTCAAGAACCATCTTGGCATCTCCAAGAACTGGAATGGTTGCTTTTACATTTTTATTAATTTCTGAAGGGTCTATTTCAATATGAATAACTTTGGCTTGTTTGGCGTATTTTGTTAAATTTCCAGTTACCCGATCATCAAAACGCATACCAATAGCGATAAGCACATCACATTCATTTTGTTTTATATTCGCTCCATAGTTTCCATGCATGCCAAGCATTCCAACATGTTGAGGATGATCATCGGGAAGCGACGACAAACCATGAAGTGTGCAAGCCACCGGAATACCTGATTTCTCAACAAAGCACTTAAACTGGTTTTGGGCATTAGCGATCTGAATACCATGCCCAGCTAGAATAAGTGGCTTTTTTGCCTTATTAATCAGCTGAGCAGCAGAAGTTATTTCATCTTCATTTAGTTTGGGTAATGGATGGTAACTTCTAATGTGCGTACAGGGCAGATATTCAAAATCAAAAAATTCATTTTGAGCATCTTTGGTAATGTCAATAACCACAGGTCCGGGCCTGCCTGAATTGGCTATATAAAAAGCTTTGGCAAAAACGGATGGAATTTCAGCAGCGTGGGTAATCTGATGGTTCCATTTTGTAACAGGCATAGTACAATTTATGACATCTGTTTCCTGAAATGCATCAGAACCAAGGAGTGTAGATGCAACCTGACCCGTTATACAAACCAAAGGAGTGGAATCTAGCATGGCATCAGCTAGTCCTGTCATTAAGTTCATTGCGCCAGGTCCTGAGGTTGCCATTGCCACCCCTGTTTTTCGGGTAACTCGGGCATATCCTTCAGCCGCATGAATTGCTCCTTGTTCATGTCTGGGTAAAATATGATTAATACGATCTGTGTAATGATATAATGCATCATACACGGGCATGATGGCACCTCCGGGATAACCGAAAATGGTGTTTACTGATTCAGCAATCAAACATTTAAGTACAGCCTCTGCTCCTGTGATATTTACCTTTTCCTCTGTAGAGTGGTTAGGCTGGTTTTCAACTATTTTATTTACGACTTTTTCCATGATTTAGAGGTTTTTCTCATCGGTTACACAACCTTCTGACGCTGAAGATACTAACTGAGCATACTTTCTAAGGTAACCGTTAGTTGCTTTTGAAGGTTTGGGTTGCCAGCCCGCTCTTCTTTGTTCAAATTCCTTTTCATCAACATTGGCTTCAAGCACATTATTTATGGCATCAATAGTAATGATATCACCATTTTGAACCAGCGCAATATTACCACCAATTTGAGCTTCAGGGGTAATATGCCCAACTACAAAGCCATGGGTTCCTCCAGAAAATCTGCCATCTGTTATTAAAGCTACTTTATCACCAAGGCCTTCACCCATAAGGGCAGAAGTAGGCTTTAACATTTCAGGCATGCCGGGGCCACCTTTTGGACCACAATAGCGAATGACAATAACTGACCCTTCTTTTATTTCTTTGTTGGCGATAGCAATATTAATCGCTTCTTCTCCATCAAATACCTGTGCAGGCCCCTGAAAGTATTCTCCTTCTTTTCCCGTTATTTTGGCTACCGAGCCTTGTGTGGCTAAATTTCCATAGAGTATCTGAATATGTCCGGAAGGTTTTATTGCTTCCTTTATTGGATGTATTATTTTTTGACCTTCATCTAAAGGACGTGCATTTTCTAAATTTTCGGCCATGGTCTTACCCGTAACCGTCATGCAATCACCGTGAAGCATTCCTTCTGCTAACATCCATTTCATAACACCTGGAACACCGCCCACTTGAAATAAATCTTCCATAACATATTTGCCACTTGGTTTTAAGTCAGCTAAAAATGGTGTGGTATCACTTATTTTTTGAAAATCATCTAAGGTTAATGGTACGCCCATAGCCTTAGAGATAGCTATTAAATGCATGACAGCATTGGTTGACCCTCCCAATACAGTGATTAGGCGCATGGCATTTTCAAAAGCCTTGGCAGTCATTATTTTAGAAGGTGTTAAATCTAATCGGATGAGTTCCGCAATAGCTGAGCCAACATTTAAACTATCTTGTTTCTTATCTGGATGGTCTGCTGGCAGAGAAGAATTACCTGGTAAACTCATACCCATGGCTTCTATTGCTGAAGCCATAGTATTGGCCGTGTACATACCTCCACAAGCACCCGGGCCCGGGCAGGCTTTTTGAACAATCTGCTTGAAATCTGCATCGGTAATGGTTCCCGCAATTTTTTGACCTAGTGCTTCAAAGGCCGAAACCACGTCTAATTTCTTACTTGCATGGCAACCTGGGGCAATGGTACCACCGTAAACCAATATAGAGGGACGATTTAGACGAGCTATAGCCATCATTGCTCCAGGCATATTTTTATCGCAGCCCGTAACTGCAACTATAGCATCATACCATTGGGCACCTGCAACCGTTTCAATGGAATCGGCGATTAAATCTCTACTAGGTAGAGAATAGCGCATTCCCGAAGTTCCCATTGATATGCCATCACTTACTCCTATAGTATTGAATATCAGACCATATAAATTAGGTTGAACCTGAACCCCCTCTTTGATAACTTTAGCCAAATCATTTAAATGCATATTGCAGGGATTACCTTCCCAACCCATACTCACAATACCTACCTGTGCCTTTTTCATGTCGGCCTCAGTCATCCCAATAGCATAAAGCATGGCCTGTGCAGCCGGTTGACTCACATCTTGTGTAATCGTTTTACTGTACTTATTCCAAATGATAGATTCCATGTAAAAAATATTTTTCTTTTTGACGGACGTATTTATTGATTAGTCACTTTAATATATACCAAAACTAAACATTGATAAACCTTACCTAAAACTTAAATTAACGATACTTACGATATGGCAAAAGGCTAATATATATATTAATATACTCATTTACAGTATTTTAAAATAAGTTTTCTTACAATAGACAGGTGAAATTTATATCTTTCTCAGAAATGATATCTTAGCGTAATTCCAGCTTGTATTTGTGATAAGCTGGTTACTCCATTAGCTGTTTTGTTTCCTGTGGATGGATTTTTTAGTAAATTTATTAACCCCGGCCAGGTTAATCTCGAAAAAAAATAGGTATTGGCGAAGGTGATTATTGTAATGTTTTCGTTCACTCCAATATCGTAGCCTAAACCTGCCCCGATATTTGGTTTGATTAAATTATCAGTAATATTTGATGGAAGGGTTTCTACTGTGTTTGCAAAGTAACTTACTCCTGGTGAAACATTTAAAAATAATCCTTTCTTTATGGGATTACCTTTTTTTGAAAAAGTTGGACAATCGCAATCTCCCTTAAAATCAAGAAAATATATATGGGTATTGAGCTGAAAACGAAGCGTTTTATTTGTAAAAGTCCCCAAATCTATAATCTTATTTTTAAATAAAGCACCGCCTATCTCAGGAACAAAGGCTATTCTATAGTTTTTAAGGGAAATTTCATAATTTAGACTTACAAAGTAGGAATTTCCTGGTAAGTCGTAGGTTGTACTGTTATTAAGGTCTGTTATAGCCCAGCCTGTTGCATTATTTAAGGTACCACCAACAGATACACCTATTTGTGCAACAGATGGTAAAGGGGAAAGAAACACAAATAAAAAACACCATCTTTTAATAATATACATAAGGCTTGTTTTATCTCTTTTAAACGAAAATGTTCTCAATGTCGTATCCTTTTAGGTTAAATATTATCTTTGTTGCCTAATCTGAATGTTACGCTTAATTATGAAAACAAAATCACTAAGGCCTGATAAAGTTAATGTAATTACATTAGGCTGCTCAAAAAATAAAGTAGATTCCGAAAATTTGATTACCCAACTTATTGGTAATGATTTTGACGTTTCTCATGAGACAAACGAAAAATCTGATATTATCATAATTAATACCTGTGGTTTTATTGATCTTGCAAAAGAGGAATCCATTCAAACTATATTGGATTATGCAGAAAAAAAGAAAGAAGGCGAGATTAAAAAATTATTTGTTACCGGATGTCTTTCCCAAAGATATAAAGACGATTTAGAAGTTGAAATTCCTGAGGTTGACGCCTTTTTTGGTACCTTGGAAATGCCTTCTTTGCTCGCAAAGTTAAACGCCGATTTTAAACACGAACTGGTAGGAGAAAGGTGGATCAGCACCCCAAGTCATTTTGCCTATCTTAAAATTGCAGAGGGTTGTAATCGTACCTGTTCTTTTTGTGCCATTCCACTCATGCGGGGTGTCCATGTGTCAAGAAATATTGAGGATATTGTTGTCGAGGCTAAAAGTTTGGCCAGAAGAGGGGTTAAAGAGTTGATGCTTATTTCTCAGGAGCTAACTTATTACGGTCTGGATACTTACAAAAAAAGAATGCTTCCTGAATTATTGACAGAATTAGCCAATATTGAAGGAATCGAGTGGATTAGGCTCCATTATGCATACCCAAGTAAATTTCCTCTTGAAATTTTTGAGGTTATGGCTGCTCAGCCCAAAATATGTAATTATTTAGATATGCCTCTTCAGCATGCTCAAAATGACGTTTTAGCCAGAATGAGACGACAAATTACCGTGGAGGAAACCAGAGAATTACTGGAAAAGGCAAGGTCTATAGTGCCTGGAATTACCCTAAGGAGTACTTTTTTAGTAGGATTTCCAGGGGAAACAGAGGCTGAATTTGAAGCGTTATGTGATTTTATCGCGGAAGCATCTCTCGATAGAGTGGGCGTTTTTACCTATTCTCATGAAGAATCTACGCGTGCTCACGACTTAGTAGATGATGTTCCTGAGGAAGTCAAAATGGAAAGAGCCAATCGGATTATGGAAATTCAAAGCGCTATTTCTTACGAAAAAAATAAAGCTAAAATTGGAAAAACTTTCAAGGTCTTATTTGATAAAATTGAAAATGGGCACTTTGTTGGTAGAACCGAAGGTGATTCTCCTGAGGTCGATAATGAGGTTTTAATTCCTGTAAAGGGAAATTATGTCAGATTAGGTGATTTTGCTGAAGTGACGATTACTGATGCATCTGAATACGATCTGATTGGTGTTTTAAAGTAGGTTAATATTTTATAAACTTTGTTGGCTATTCTTTGTTACCTTCAAAAAAAATGGCATTGCTAACTAAATTTCAGTTTAATATCGAAAAACCGTTAGTCCAGGCGGCTATAATTATTGCTTCTGTTTTTATGGTCAATATTGGAGCCTTAATGGTGATAGCAACGGGTTTGATCGAGGTAACTCATCGCTTTCCCTGGTTGAATGCCGCTTCCTTTATGCTTTTTTTTGCCGTTTTAAATAGTATATATTCTATTACGGCAAAAAGTGTTCCTCATTATTGGGGACTTTCAATGTACAGTTTCATGATAGTTGCAGGTATTTCTGGATTACAGGCTTGGGCTTTTTCGGGTATTTCCATTGTGGATGCTGGTTCTTATATGTGGATTTACGTAGTTGTTACCTTCGGATACCTTGTTTTTCTTACTATAATGGCTATTCTCAAGAAAGTGGTTGCTTTTGCTGAAAAAGAAGAATGGAATAGTCCTAAAATGAGACCAAGAGGTTAAATTAATAATTGACAAAATAATTTTTATGCGTTTTCTAAAATATGCTTTCTTGTTGTTTTTCTTTGGTGTAAGCTTCGCAGCTTTTAGCTCTGAGATAAAAACAGACACAATTAAACCAATTCGTAAATCAGATAAAGAATGGAAGGAGTCTTTATCACCTCAGGCTTATTATATCCTTAGAAAAGCAGGAACGGAAAGGGCTTTTACGGGTAAACTTTATAACATAAAAACAAAAGGAACATACATTTGTGGTGGATGTAAATTGCCACTGTTCTCCTCTGAAACAAAATTTAATTCAGGAACAGGATGGCCTAGTTTCTGGCAGCCTATCAACAAAAAACATGTAAAGGAAATAGAAGATTTTGAATTGGGAATGGTTAGAACGGAAGTTAGATGTGCCCGTTGTGACGGTCATATAGGTCACGTTTTTGATGATGGTCCAAAACCCACCGGATTGAGATACTGTATGAATTCTGAAGCTATGTTGTTCACTGCCGCGGAACAAAAGAAATAGTTTTAATGAAGGCGATTTCCACTTATTTCTAATCTTTGCATGATTGCTGCTTCTTCTTTTAAATAAGATTCCCATCTTAATTTAACTTTATTCTCAGGGAAATATAATCTTGCCAGGTCTAAAAATAAGACATAGTGTCCAGCCTCAGACACCATAAATTTGTAATAAAATTCCTTTAAATAAGGATCTGTAAGATATTCGGAAAGCAATCTGAATTTTTCACAACTTCTGGCTTCAATCAAGCCACAAAATAATAATTTGTCAAGAAGTCTGTCTTCCCGAGAGCCTCCTTTTTGCTGAAAAGCAAGAAGCTGGTTTACATATACATCTTTCCTTTGTGTACCCAAATTAAATTGACGACGTTCAATTTCTGCTAAAACCATCCGAAAGTGTCCCCATTCTTCTGTTACAATGGGTGAAAGGTCTCGAACCAGTTCTTTTTTATCTGGAAAACCCTGAATCAAAGATATACAGCTTACGGCTGCTTTTTGCTCACAATAGGCGTGATCCGTCAGTATATCTTCCAAAGATATTTCAGCTAAATTTACCCATCGCGGATCTGTGGGAAGCTTTAGCCCAAGCATTATAAATGGGACATTTTTTTTACCTTTTTCCTCTGGTTTTATCATTTTAATCTAAACATTTTAATTGACGAGAGAAAAAATCTATGTTATACACAGGATAAACTTCAAAACCAGCGCTCCAATACATACGAATTTCCTCTAGTTCTTGTTTTCTCAATATATTAATCTGTTGATTATCCATTTTATATATCATTCTATAAGTTAAAATATCTTTATCTGTTTCATATTTGCCTAAATCTAATTCACCTGCTTTTAATTCAATGATTTGTCCGTCAAATAATTTAAGCGTAACTAAACTATTTTTTTCAATAACACCATAGGCTTCTCTGGCATTTGGATAGGCAAATCGAAATTCTATGGTTAATTGTTTTTCTCTTTTTCCTACGGAAGACAAAAAGGCTTCACAGCGCAGATACTCCTTATCAGGAAAAAATAATCTTAATCTTTCATCAGTGAAAGTAAATAACAATTCTTTTTCACCATCTCTTCGCCAGTCAATACCCTTTGCATCTAATCCTTCATAAGCGTATTGGCATATAGAGCTTGTAATGGCAATATAATCATTCGGGCTAACGCCGATATTTTGTCCATAAAAAGCGAGAGGAGAATCGTTTGCGAAAAAATCGAGATTCACCATATCTTCGGCAGCAAAAACAG
>JBMLQR010000201.1:40855-46512 GCA_049241465.1 Saprospiraceae bacterium
GCCTGTTGAATTCTTCGATTTACTAGTTGATATACTTCTTCCCGGGTAATTTCAATTGGATTATCTAATGGTGTTACCTCTTGATTTACAACAGGATAATTACCTCCTGACAATTGTCTTTTATGAAAGTATCTCCAGGTCCCATCAGGAAAAACAATAATTCGCTCTCCAATTTCATTTTGCCTGATTTCCTGACCGAAGAGTATTATCGGCAAAAAAAGACATAAGAAGTAAGAAAGAAAATGTTTTTTATACATCCGGTGATAGGATTTTTTTAAATGTTAGATATACAAATATAGGAAAAAGTCCCTTTTTTTTACTATTTTGCAACCATGTATATTTCATTTCTATCTAACATCTTTTCTTCCTTTTCCATAGGATCAATGACCTTTAGTTTATTGGATCTCATTGATTTTTTTATTTTTAGTTTTATCATTTACCAAATTTACACCTTATTAAGAGGGAATTTTGGTTACGGACTATTCCTGGGTATTCTCCTTCTATTTATTATTTGGTGGACTGTTAATGCATTGGATATGCAACTAATGTCCAGTTTACTGAACCAATTTATTAATGTGGGGGTGATTATTATAGTCATTATTTTCCAACCTGAAATTCGACGTTTTTTATTGTTTTTAGGAAATACTACGCTTAGAAAAAGATCTAATTTTTTATCAAGAATTCTTTTAGCTAAACCAGGTGTTAAAACAGACAGAGAAAGACAAATTATGGCTCTTAGTAGTGCTTTACTTAGAATGAGCCGAGATAAAACGGGAGCATTATTGGTCTTATCAGGAGATACGAGTGCCGAGCCACTTATAGGAACAGGTACTTTTCTGGATGCCGTGGTCACCCGCAGATTGGTGGAGAGTATTTTCAACAAAACTTCTCCTCTTCATGACGGCGCATTAATTATTAGTAAAGGTAGAGCTGCTGCCGCTTCCTGTATTTTACCCTTATCTGAAAATGGAAATTTACCAGCTGATGTGGGGCTTAGACATCGGGCTGCCTTAGGGGCATCTGAACGTTATGCCGTCGCAGCAGTTATCGTTTCTGAGGAAAATGGGTTTATTTCTACCTGTTTTCAAGGTATTATGAAATACCAAATCTCAAATGAAGAACTACTGATTTTTTTACAAGAACATATTTGATGACTATTTTTAATTGTATAAATCGCTATTATGAAAACAGTTCAAGAATACTTGCAGAATAATAAGGAGAGATTTGTTTCCGAATTATTTGATTTTTTACGCATTCCTTCTGTAAGTGCTAATCCTGATAATGATGCAGACGTAGCTTCTGCCGCTTCTTTTGTAGCAGAAAAATTAAAATCAGCAGGTGCCGATAATGTGGAGGTTATTCCAACAAAGGGTCATCCTGTCGTTTTTGGTGAAAAAATGGTGGATCCTTCTCTGCCTACAATTATGGTATATGGTCATTATGATGTTCAACCCGCTGATCCTCTCGATTTATGGCATTCTCCTCCTTTTGAGCCCGTTATACGACAAACAGAGGTTCATCCCGAGGGGGCTGTCTTTGCAAGGGGTTCTTGCGATGACAAAGGTCAGGTTTATATGCACATTAAGGCTTTCGAAGCTATGATGGCCTGTGGCGAATTACCTTGTAATGTGAAATTTATGATTGAAGGGGAAGAGGAGGTAGGTTCTGCTAATCTTTCTTCTTTTTTGGAAAATAATAAATCAAAACTTTCAGCAGATGTCATCCTGATTTCGGATACTTCTTTAATTGCCAATGATATACCAAGTATCACGGTTGGTCTTAGAGGTTTAAGTTATGTTGAGGTAGCTGTGGTTGGCCCCAATAGAGATCTTCACTCTGGAGTTTATGGCGGGGCTGTTGGAAATCCAATCAATATTCTAACTAAAATGATTGCCTCTATGCATGACGATAATAATCATGTGACTATCCCCGGTTTTTATGAGGCTGTTCTGCCTGTGTCTTCAGAAGATAGACAGAAAATGAATGAGGCTCCTTTTTCATTAGAAGAATATCAAGCCGATTTGAAAATTGATTCCGTGCACGGTGAAGCTGGGTACACAGTGTTAGAGAGAACTTCCATAAGACCTACCCTCGATGTAAATGGTATCTGGGGTGGATATATTGGTGAAGGAGCTAAAACAGTTCTACCGTCTAAGGCTTTCGCTAAAATTAGTATGCGCCTGGTTCCTAATCAAGATCCCGATACTATCACTGAACTTTTTAAAAATTATTTTGAAAGTATTGCGCCTCCCGCTGTAAAGGTTACGGTTACGCCTCATCATGGTGGTCATCCAGTAGTTACTCCAACCGATACGCCAGAATATAAAGCCGCTCAATTAGCCATGAAACATACCTTCGGAAAAGATCCAATTCCACAAAGAGGGGGAGGGAGTATTCCTATCGTTGCTTTATTTGAAAAAGAGCTGGGTATCAAATCTGTGCTCATGGGATTTGGTTTAGATAGTGATGATATTCACTCACCCAATGAACATTATGGCTTGTTTAACTACATGAAAGGTATGGAGACCATTCCCTATTATTTTAAATATTATGCCGAATTGAAAAAATAAGGTACTGGCCGTATATTATTTTATGGTTGAAATGTGACCAATAAATAATATACGGCTAACCCAATGTAATTTCCTAGGGCATACCCTAATAGACCAGCTATTATTCCTGGCATCAACAAATATTTGTTTTTGATGACAGTAGCTACTTGAGTTACAAAAGGCGGCCCGTAAATTGCTGCCGTTGAACTTATTAAAAATGTGTCTCTATCAATTTTGAAGAGTTTACTGAGTAGTAAGTGTAGGCCAATACTACCATACATGCTCACAGCTGTAATGATAAAAAGAATATTACTTCCACGAGTTATATCTGACCATTTTCCTTGGATGCTAAGCGATAACGCAAAAACTAATAATAGATATTCTCCTAATGTAAATGAGATAGCAGATCTTTTGGCGATAAATTTAAAAAAGGATAAAACGATACTAATACCCGTGATAAAAAATAAAATAATGGCCGTATTTTCTAAAAAATTGCCTGCATAAAGTAATCCCAGGAGTAAAGCCAACCAAGCTATTGTAAAAAATAAAAGTATAAAATAATCCTTACGTACCATTTTTAGTGGGGTGGAAGTGGAATATACTTCATCATGGATAATAGGCTTTTTGAAGCGTGGAAGAAGAAAAGACGTAATAATGGGTACAATACTAGTGAGCAAAACCAAATAACTGCCCCCAATCAGGGCGTCCGCGGCCGTTAATTGAACGGTTAGTTTGGGATTTCCCTTCAATGCAAAACCTATCGCTTGCATGTTTGGTGTTCCACCTATATATAAACCCGTTAACATAGCCCCTACCTGCGCAAATGATGTTGTATCATTTTTAAACCACCAAGCTACCGTAAAACAAGAAATAGCGGAACTTACGGAAGCAAAGAAAAAAGATAGCCCCAAACGCTTGTATCCACTTAATTGCTTGATTGAGCTGCTCCCATATAGTAACAATGGGATAGCCACCAATATTGAAATTTGGCTAATCCATGAGGCAACATTGAAAAATAAATTATCCCTCTCTTTATTTAAGATACTCAATAGAATACCCGTCGCATAGCATAATACAATAGGACTAAAAAAATCAGAAAATGGAATTATATGCTTGTATCTTTGAATTATTAAAGGAATACCAAAAATTAAAGCACTGAATATAACGAATAACATGACCGTGTTATTTATTCAACATAGAGAACCAGGCCTTTTAAATAACCACTTTCCGGATGAAAAATACTGCTTGGGTGGTCAGGGCCTTGCGACAAATGGTGTAATATGCTCGTTTTTCTTCCCGCTTCAATCGATGCAGATAACAATGCATTTTGGAAAAGATTCCTATCTACTACCTGAGAGCAAGAAAAGGTGAATAATATACCTCCGGGCTTCAATTGCTTCATAGCCAACGCATTTAACCTTATATAAGCTTGTATGGCGTTGTGCCTTTTATCCATGCTTTTAGCGAATGCCGGCGGATCTACAACAATGATGTCATACGATTTTGTTTGTTGCCTTAAAAATGTTGGTACATCAGAAACGGTAGAAACATGTTTTTCAGCATCTAAACCATTGGATTGTAAATTTTCTTTGTACTGCTCAATGGCTAATGCCGAGGAATCAACGCTTTCAACAGTGGCGGCTCCACCTTTAATGGCGTAGATTGAAAATCCCCCCGTATAACAGTAACAGTTCAATACATCTTTGTTAGCGGCTAATTGCCCTAAAAGAAATCTATTTTCACGTTGATCTAGAAAAAATCCTGTTTTTTGACCCTTTTCCCAATCAATATTAAAAATATGACCATTCTCTAAAATATCCCCCGTTCCACTCAAGCCTCCCTTCCAGTAGCCATTTTTATCCTGAATGCCTTCATTTTTGTATAGTGTCTCCTCACTCTTATCATAGATATTGTGTATAGTTAAACCGTCTAATTCTTCAAATGCTTTAATGATTTGTTGTTTATCTTTATGAATACCTGTGCTATGGCACTGCACAACAGCAGTATCACCGTAAATATCTATAATCAATCCCGATAATCCATCACCTTCACCATTGATAAGTCTGAAACAATTAGTTTGTCCATTTTTATCTAGGTTAACTCCTTGTCTTAATCTTAAAGCATTTTTAAATTTGCTTATATAAAAATTGGCATCAGGAGGGCTGGTAGAAAAATGTAGGAGTCTTATTCTAATACTTCCTTCCTGATAGTGGCCAAAGGCTAAGGTATTTTCTCTTGAATCACATACCATAACCCAATCACCAGAGGTAATTCCTGCTTCATATCGTTCAATAGCGCCAGAAAACACCCAGGGATGAAATCTTTTAACGGGTGTTTCTTTGCCAGGCTTTAGAAAAATTTTCTTCATTTTTTCTTTATTTTAAACTTACCTATACCTCTAAAAAGGTGAGTATTTTTTGTTATTTTGGCGCAAGATAACTTGTTATTCCTAATAAAAAGCATTATGTATAAAGTTTACCTATTCATTTTTACCATTCTTCATAGCCATTTCCTATATAATCAGATACTTGTTTCTACTCCGAATTTTCCGAAGGAGAATGAATCTGTCACCATTTTTTTTGACGCGTCGAAAGGAACGGCAGGATTAAAAGACTGTTCATGTAGTATTTATCTTCATACTGGAGTTATTACAGAAAAATCAACGTCAAATTCAGATTGGAAATATGTGCAAACAACTTGGGGAGTAATCAATCCAACATGGGAAATGAAACAGGTGCCTGGAAAACCGAATGTATTTTCCTTTGAAATTACCCCTTCTATCAGGTCTTTTTATAAAGTACCCGCCGGGGAAAAGATAATTAGTATGGCTTTTGTCTTCAGGAATGGAAATGGAAGTAAAGAAGGTAAAGAGGTAGGTTCAAAGGATATCTTTTATCCCGTTTTTCAAAATTCAGGCCTTTCTGGTACTATTCAGGAGCCTTCGACACCTGAGAAATTACTTAATCCAAATGAATCGTTTACTTTAAAAGCTTTATTTTCAGAAACGGTAAATATTTCTTTATTTGATAACGATAGCTTGGTTTCTAATCAAACCAGTACCTCAATTTCCTTTACTTGGGTTCCGAATAACCGCCCAAATCATCAAAT
>JBMLQR010000201.1:46612-47977 GCA_049241465.1 Saprospiraceae bacterium
TTGAATAATACCCAAAGATTTGCCGATCCCTACGCTCCGCTAGTTTTGGACCCTGATCATGATAAATTTATTTCTCCTATTACTTTTCCCGGACTACCCGCCTATCCAGTGGGTAAAACGTCAGGTATAGTCACCCATATAGATTCAACTTTGCATAAGTATCAATGGAAAAATACATTAAAAAATAAACCACTAGCTTCCGATCTTATCATTTACGAGCTGCATATTAGAGACTTTTTAGTGGCACCCGATTATAAAAAATTGAAAGATACTTTAAATTATTTAGTCAAATTAGGCGTAAATGCAATTGAATTAATGCCAATTAATGAGTTTGAAGGAAATAACTCCTGGGGTTATAATCCATCATATCATCTGGCTTTAGATAAATATTATGGTTCTCCCGTTTTGTTTAAATCTTTTATCGATGAATGTCATAAAAAAGGTCTCGCGGTAATTGTAGATATTGTTTTAAATCATGCTTTTAGCCAAAGTCCTTTATGCAGAATGTTTTGGGATGAGCTCAATGCCAGACCTTCTTCTGATAACCCCTGGTTTAATCAGGTCGCAAAGCATGATTTTAATGTCGGCTTTGATTTTAATCATGAAAGTAAATTTACCAGAGATTTTTCAAAAAGGGTGCTTTCTTTCTGGTTAAATGAATATAAAATTGATGGATTCAGATTTGATCTTTCGAAGGGCTTTACTCAAAAAAATACCCTGGGAAATACAGGTGCCTGGGGTAATTATGATGCCTCCAGAGTAGCTATCTGGCAAGATTATTCTGATCACCTTCGAAAAGTAAATCCCGATGTGTATATTATTCTGGAACATTTTGCCGATGTAGTAGAGGAAATTGAATTGGCAAAAAGAGGTATGTTGCTTTGGGGGAATATGAATCATCAGTTTAATGAAGCAACCATGGGTTATCCTTCAAATTTGACTGGATTGGATTATAAAAAAAGAAATTTTCCCAATGCCGCCCTTATTCAATACATGGAAAGTCATGATGAAGAAAGACTTATGTTTAGAAATACTTTGTATGGTAAACAATCTGGCACTTACAATACCCGTAATTTAACCACCGCTCTGCAAAGAATGGAAATGGCTTTTACTGTTTTTACCTTAAGTCCAGGCCCTAAAATGATTTGGCAATTTGGTGAACTGGGCTATGATTATTCCATAAATACATGTGAAAATGGAAGTGTTAACAATAATTGCAGATTATCTCCAAAACCCGTTCCCTGGTCTTACCTTAATCAACAGGCCCGGAAAAGATTAAGTGATGTGGTAAGTTCTCTTAATGCATTGAGATCGAAATATGCTGTTTTTAAAGAGTTGCCAGCTGATTATGATCTTAACGCTTAT
>JBMLQR010000201.1:48077-49300 GCA_049241465.1 Saprospiraceae bacterium
GTCTTCTGTATGTAATTGATTCTCAAAGGTTTTGAACCTTCCTATTTCTTTTGTAGTTTTGCAAATTACGTTTTGGGGAAATTATACATAATGAAAGGGAAATTACTTTTTTGTTTGTCATTTGTGGGGTACATTTCACTGATTAATGCTCAATCAGTGACTATAAATATGGGTTCCACGCCTGCTCATCCCACGGCTATTCTAGAAATTTTTTCAGAGAACAAAGGCATCTTAATTCCGAGAATGACGTCTGTTCAAAGACAGGCGATTGTTTCTCCGGCGACAGGATTGGTTGTTTTTCAATTGGATGGTACAAAAGGATTATGGTATTTTGATGGACTTAAATGGCGTACTGAAGTTCCAGGAAATCAAGCGGGTGAACTCAAATATTGGAATGGTGAGTCCTGGGTTTTAATTCCTCCGGGTCAAAATGGTCAAACTCTGACCTTTTGTAATGGTATTCCTCAATGGGGACCCTGCCAGGATCAAATTACCCAGGTTACAACCAACGCAATAAAATCGTTAACAGATACTTCTTTGTCTATAAATATATCGGTAAATGTATTCCCAATAAGCCTTATCAAGGAAAGTGGTGTTTGTTACGGTACAGTTATAAATCCAACCGTTTCTTCTACGCTGGTCAAATCAACAGGGAGTTTGGTTGGAAGCATCAATTTAAATGTTAGCGCTCTTTTAAAACAAACTACCTATCACTTTAGAGCTTATGCAAAGCTCTCTGATGGCAGAATCATTTATGGGAATAACTTGAACTATACCACTTCTGGTAGTTCTATTGCTTTGATTGTAACACTGCCAGCCACTGATATTTCTGCCAATTCATTTACTTTAAATGGTGAGGTTCTTCAAGATGGAGGCTCTGTTATAAATGCCAGAGGATTCGTATGGGGGAAATCACCTAATCCAATATTAACCAATAACTTAACAACGAATGGAAAAGGGTTGGGCAAATTTCAGGCGGTTATCAATGGCTTAACAGGAAATACAACTTATTATATTCGTTCCTATTGCATTAACGATCAAGGCGTTATGTATGGGAATTCTATTATTGTTAAAACTTTAACAAGTTCAGATGGTGAATATGGACGGTTTGTTAAAGTTAATGGCGGTACCTTTAATATGGGTAGTGATTTTGGAAATAATATAGAAAAACCTATTCATACAGTCACGCTTAACTCTTTTTATTTAGCTGAAACGGAGGTAAC
>JBMLQR010000202.1:0-3039 GCA_049241465.1 Saprospiraceae bacterium
ACAGATCCGGCGCTAAACTGGAATGGCAATCAGCTACAAGGACAAAAATTACCCTCGGGCACTTATTATTATGTTTGCAAGGTTTTTGAAAATGGGACAGATGGTTTAGTTCCATTTGGAGGAACCCTGAGTGGATATATTGAATTACAAAACGGAAACGATTAAAGGAACTTATGTTTACAGGTATTATAGAAACGATGGGCATAGTGGAGGAAATCAGGCTGAACGGCTCTAATAAAGAGTTTACCATTTCCTCTGCTATATCCAATGAATTAAAAGTAGATCAAAGTCTTGCCCACAATGGCGTTTGCCTTACCGTTACTGCTGTAGAAAATGGAAAACACCATGTTACTGCAATTGACGAAACGTTGTTGAGAAGCAATTTAGGTGCTTTGAAAATAGGTGAATCCATCAATTTGGAAAGAGCCATGTCTGGTTTATCTCGCTTTGACGGACATTTGGTCCAAGGTCACGTAGATACCGTGGGCGTTGTAAAAAGTGTAGTAGATAAAGATGGTTCCTGGATTTTCACTTTCAATTTTCCCGAGGAGAACAAACATTTATTGGTTGATAAAGGGTCTGTTTGCATCAACGGGGTAAGTTTAACGGTTATACAACCTACTTCGACTTCTTTTCAAGTGGCCATTATTCCCTACACTTATGAAAACACCAGCTTTAAATCTTTACAAGAAGGAGATCCCATAAATCTTGAATTTGATATTTTAGGAAAGTATATAGCAAGATACGCGGCTGCTTATAAGCTATAAAAAATGAGCTGTAAAGCCAACAAGCCCTGAAAGAGGGACTACCATCTCGAAAGGATGCCAGCCCTTCGATTATGCTCTCATTCTTAGGTGGAAATTTTGCGGGCAGCAGCCATTGGTTTGAATCAGGATTTTCAGGATTTCCAGGATTAACCTTAACGTCTCCGGTTTGGGTGGGAAGGTCATTATTATTCGTTGCTTTCATTGACCTGACCCCGGAGGGGTCACATGTCTATTGCTAATTATGCCCCTGGCGGCACAATTTCCCCAATATACCCTTTAGCCAACCAACCCTATTTTAGAAAATCAGCCATTTTTTATCCTTGGTCTTAAAAAGGGGCTATCTTTTTAGACAGCCCCTTTCCGAATATGCACCCTATCTTCGGTGGAAATTTTGCGCGAAGCTGCCATTGGTTTGAATCAGGATTTTCAGGATTTCGAGGATTAACTATAACGTCGTTGGTTTGATTCGGAAGATTATTATTAAACGGTGCTTTCATTGTCATACCTCTGGCCGATGCGTAACGCATCGGCGAAAAGAAGGATGTAAAGTAATCCTCTACGAATAAACATTACTTTAAAAACGAAGACGTCCTCTACAATCCTGGAAATCCTGTAAATCCTGATTCAAACCAATTAATGCGGATATAATCTCATTTTAAAACTAAACCATTTTAAAGAAACTATCATGTTTTTTCAAAAACCTGCGCGCCTCCAACAAGCCTTACCCACAAATAGACAAATAATCAATCCCTGAGGCAACGAATGGAGAAGCCTCGTTCCTTAACTTCCATAAAAATACCTGTAGGGCCGGATTCAATCCAAACATAGGAGGCGAAAATGCCTCCGTTAGCACTCCAAAATTTCGTCTCGCTTTTTAAGCCGATAAACCCTGAAAGATATCGCTGTCCACCTGGAAGAGCAGTAAAGCCGAAGTCGTCAGTTCCATTATTTGGATTATTCCAAAGAGTTGTACCTCTTTGTTTCATCTTGGCACTTGCATTAATTAGGGTGGATATATTACCTATAATACCACCATGAAATTCAATTAAGGTTGTCCAATCAGGATCTGAGGGAACATGCCAGCCTGTAGGACAAATATTTTTTGTTGATAACCCACCACCAGTGATAATTCCAGCTGCAGCATACCAATTGTAAAGATAACCATACGTTGAAAGATTAGCAGGCAAATCATTATATACAGTTCTGGCAGCTGTACCAATTGAATACCAAGTTCCAGGAGAGGTAATCTCAGGAATTAATGTTCCATCATTGTACATGGAAACCTTTAAATTCTGCTTTGTCCAACATTGGTTACCAATGGAAACCGTTTCGTAAACGTTGTTATCAACATCAGAAATCGTACTTGTTCCACAGGTAAAAGATGGTGCAGGTGGAGTAACCACACATGGAACCCCCGTACAATTCTCCAAAGCAGCCTTCTTCCAGCGTACTTTAATCTCATCCAAATTAAACGAAGCATTTCTTTTTATTTCCAATGTCTGCTTCTCACTGGATGTGTTTCCGTCTAATGGAATTTCCCCATTGGAGTTGGCCTGTGCCATACCTAATATTGGGAGCATTAGGAAAGGTAAAAATCTAACTTTCATTTAAATAATTTTTAAAGTTAATAAAAGCCAAATCTTCACCTTTTTTAATGGTGTGCCTAATTTTACCTTGTCAAATTTCTTTAGATTCAGGGAATCTAAAGAAATTTGTTCCAAAATGGATGAAAAAATGGGTGAAAAGGGGAAATATTGACCTTTTTTGAAAACAAAAAATTAGAAAATTTTTGGAATTAAGGTTTTTTGAACCTGCATTGAACTATGCAATTAATAAAAAAAGAGGTGTAGAAAACAAAATACTTTCCCAAATATTCAAACTGATTCTTGTCTGAACTGTGATTTTTATGATTTTTATGATTAATGGGATGGAACATTAGGTGGAACCTGGCGGGAAAGAGACGCGATGCTTCGCATCTTATTTTCGGCAAAATACAATTTCAATGAAAGGTTAGGAAACCTACAATTAATGCCTGTGTTTGCATTCTTGTCTGAACTGTGATTTTTATGATTTTATTGATGTTTATGATTAATTGGATAGATTACATTAGATGGAATCATTTGTGTAAAGGATAATATGTGTAATACTTCTATGAAAATACTTTTGAAATAAAATCTTTGCTGTTCATCAAATTCCTGGAAAACAAATACCTGATTTATTATCCGTGAAATCCTATAATCCTTTAAATCCGTGATTCAGAACGCTACGAAAC